>JAUWNG010000108.1 GCA_030612765.1 Planctomycetota bacterium | reverse complement strand
TTCTTCGCTGCGCTCAGAATGACAAAAATGGCATAGCCGCCAGAAAATCTGGCCGCACACTTTTCGCACCTATGCTTGACACCCTGGGGTGGTTTCGCCTAAACTGAAATAGGGGCAGGAGTCCGTTTTCAGTGTCATATTGAGTCACCGGAGATCGGGAAATGAAAACGATTCAGGCGGTGTACAAGGACGGTGTGTTTCGGCCGATCGGGCAAGTGGCATTGCCGGAAAAGACGACGGTGGAGTTCGAGCCGCGGGTGCTGGAACCCCAACAAAGCGATGCGATGTTGGAGGCGTTTGAAATCTTGTCGCATTCTTACGACACCGGAATATCAGACCTGGCCGCCCGACATAACGAACACCAGCCATGAGAAGCGTCTTCGTTGATACGGTAGGGATGCTGGCGGTTTGGAACCGATCAGACCAATGGCACGAAAGCGCGTTCCGGGCATATTCGCTCATTGATCCTCGCGGCACCCTCCTGTACAGCACAACGTTTGTGCTTGCCGAATGCGCTAATGCCGCAGTCAGGACGCCGTTCCGTTCGGATATTGAGGACTTTCGCAAGCGGCTGGAAGCCAAGAGAACCCTAATCTGGCCTACGGCCGAAGATTGGCAAGCAGCCTGGGCGGCATACCGCGAAGGAAAATTCGGCCAGGCGGGATTGGTTGACCAGGTCTCCTTCTTCGTTATGCGCCGTTTGGGTATCACGCAATCGTTCACAAATGATCGGCACTTCCGCGCAGCCGGCTTCGAGACGCTGTTCTAGCTGCGATTGGGGCGTTTCATGCCCCTTCATGTCAACCCACGATCCGCTTCCAGCGATCGAGGTTCCATTGGTTCTTCTCGGCCTGGGTCATCTTGCTGAAGTCGGGCATTTCGGCCGATTGAGTCGGGGCGGGTTGCGACGGAAGAGGCTTGTGAGCGGAAGAGGACTTGCCGCCGTAACTCGACGCCGTTTCGGTCGGTTGCAGGTCGTCGGCCAACGAGCGGTGCGGACGGATGCCGAGCCGCTGCAATGCGCCGTGATAGGACTTGACCGCCTCGGCCGGCTCCATCTGATCGTCGGCCACCGCGCGGAGATGTTCGATGAAGCTCAACTGATGCTCGGCGTTGTTTATCTTCCGGCCGTAGAGCGCGACCCGTGCGCCGTACTTCTTCGCTTCCCAAAGCATGTGGAAGGCGTCGAAGGTGGTGCCGGCCGAGCCGCCGAGGATGCCCACCACCAGTGAGCTGTCGTAGCGGGCCAGGGCCTCCATCGCCGCCGGGCCGTGGTAGGCGATCTTCAGAAACAGCGGCCGCCCCCGGCCGGTAACTCCAGCCAAGGCGCGGACGATGTGATCGGCCACGAAGCGGCCTACGTCGGCCGGCGGATGCGCCGGGGCATTCGGATCGAACACTTCGAGGAAATGCCGGAACCCCTTCGATTCGGCCTCGATGCGAAACGCCTTGTACGCCTCCAGCGTGCGATGGTCCAACTCCACGTCGTTGTTGAAGGTGACGGAGTATAGCCCCAAGTCGGCGCCCAAGCGGCGCTCGTCGGGCGAGCATTCGGCCTTGCCGCATTGGATGTGATCGATCGTGGCCGTGCGGAAGGGGCGCGACGGCTGTTCGGTGTATCGCCCGCCGGCGCCGGCCAGCCAGATGTCGGTCGTGTCGTTGGCGCGGACCGCCGGGGTGACGGGGCTACCGTCGAACAATCGCTCGTGGATCGCGAGCACCTCGTTCGTGCTGGCACTGGTCAACATGATGTCGACTAATCCTTGGGCGACGATTTCCCGCATCTGTTGGCGATATTCGTCGAGCGTTCGGAAGCGGGCCTCGGCGGCGTAATGCTCGGGGCTGCGGCCGGGCGAGGAAAGCCCGAACGCCATGTCCGCGTCCTTAGCGTCGGCCAGGATGAAGTCGCGGCAAGAGGGGTCGGCCGCAATTCGGGCAAGTTTTTGATCGAGCGTTTTTTCCATTTGATGTTCGTTTAAGTTGCGCGATGCCGTTTGTTAAGAACGTCATTATACACCGCGGCCACTCCCTCGGCCATGACACGGTCGGAAAACAGCCGGGTTTGACGCTCGAACGCACTGGCGCGGATCGCCGACCAATCGTATTGCCCGTCGACGATCGCGGCGATTGCTCGGGCGAGTGCGTCGGGATCGGCTGTGTCGGTCAACACGCCGTCGCGGCCGTGACGGATCGCCTCGGGCACTCCGGAGACCCGCGTGGCGACCACGGGCACGCCCGCCGCCATCGCCTCGAGCACGACCATCGGCAGCCCCTCGCCAAAAAGGCTGGGCAGCACCAACAGGTCCATTTTCCGCAGTTCGGCCGGCACATCGCGGGCGAAGCCCGTCCATGCGACGTGTTCGGTCAGACCGAGTCGTTGCAGTTGGGCGATAATTTCCGCTTCATACTCGGGCGACTCGAACGTGCCGACCGCCCGTAGCCGAACGGAAATTCCCTCCTGGTGGAGCCGGGCCATCGCTTCGATGAGGACTTCGATCCCCTTCCGCGGCCGAAACAGAGCCACTACGCCCAATCTCCAACGTCCGCGCGGCGTCATGCGAATTGGGAGCGTGGCAAGCCGGGGCACGCCGTTGGGTACGACCGCGATCCGCTCCGGGTCAAAACCCTCTCGCGCGACGTGCTCGGCCATCGCCCGCGATACGGCGATTACTCTCGATACGCGCCGCAGACACATCCGCTCGACGGCGCCATTGAGCCGGTTCCGCCAGCGGCGGGTGGTGTCGCTCGTGGTGGGGCTATGGGCGTGATAGACCAGCGGGACGCCGGTCAGCGCCGAGGCCATACTGCCGACCATCGCCGATCGGACCGTGTGGGCATGCAGAATCCGATATCCCCCCTCGCGTACGATTCTCGCCACCTTGGTTGCCGCCCGTAGATCGAGCCGCGTCCGCATCGGCACGTCGAACAGCGGCGCTTCGTGCGTCTGCCGCATGGCGTAAAACTTGTCTAGTTTCAAGCCGGCGAATCCGGCGGAGTAGCCGAACTCGGGCAGGCACTTCGCCAGCAGGTCTTGCACCCGTTCGGCGCCGGCGTAATGGTCGCCGTTGATTACGTGCAGCACGCGGACCGTTTCGGTCGGCGCCGGTTTCGGCGCGGCGGCCGGAGGCGCAACGATCGGCGGCAGCACGAGCGGCGGCAGAACGGACGGCAATAGGTTGTCGGTTGGGGGCATGACACAGGGATTCGGGGTTCGGGGTTCGGGGAAACGCTCGTTCCCATGCTCCGCGTGGGAACGCACTTGTTGGACGCTCCGCGTCTATTCGCGCGACCCACGAAATCAAGTTCAATACGTCACGTATCGCGGCGGACGCGGAGCGTCCGGACGGTGTGTTCCCACGCGGAGCGTGGGAACAAGGTGTATTACAGCTAATATGCGTTCTTTTTCGACAACACCACAAGCACGGTTTTCAATAATATCTTCACGTCCATCCACAGCGACCACTCGCGGATGTAGCAGTGGTCGTATTCGATCCGCTTTTGCATAATTTCGGGTGAGTCGGTTTCGCCGCGCGCGCCGTTTACCTGGGCCAGACCGGTGATGCCGGGCTTTACCTTGTGACGGAGCATATAGCCCTCGATCTGGATGCGAAACTCCTCGTTCAGCGCGTTGGGATGCGGGCGTGGCCCGACCAGCGACATGCTGCCGCCCAGCACGTTGAACAACTGCGGCAGTTCGTCCAACGAGGTCTTCCGCAGTATCGCGCCCAGCGGAGTGACGCGTGGATCGTTTTGCACGGCCTGCACCGCCTGTGGCCCGTCCTCGCAGACTTTCATCGAGCGGAACTTCCAGACGCGGATTTCGCGGCCGTCCAGCCCGTAACGCCGCTGGCGGAAAAAGACCGGTCCCGGCGAGGTGAGCTTGATCGCGGCCGCTATGACCGCCATCGGCGCCGCGGCCAACAGCAGAAACAGACTGCCGAAAACGACGTCGCAAAGGCGCTTCGCCAGCCCGTCGATGCCGTACAGCGGACTGTCGAACACGCTCACGGCCGGCAGGCCGAGAATGTCGGTCCAACGCGAGTGGAGCAGTTGAAAGACGAAGAAATCGGGCACGATATAGACCGAGGCCGTGGTGTCGCCCAGCTTGGCGAGCACGCCGCGGATGCGGTCCTCGGCACGCATGGGAAAGGTGATGTAGATGCGGTCGATAGCTCCCGAGCGGGCCCGATCGACCAGGTCCTGGATCGACCCCACGCGGCGGCCCAACTCGGCGGGAATCTCGGGGTTGCGCTCCTCCGGTCGATCGTCGAAGAAGCCCGCCAACGAGAGGCCCATCTCGGGCGACGCCTCGATGTTCCGCGCCAACTGGAACCCCAGTTCGTTGACGCCCACGATGGCGAACGTCCGAATGTTGTAGCCCAGCGATCGCAGGGCGCGTTGGGCGCCGCGAGCGGCGGTCCGCGCGACGATCATCATCGCCGGAGTGACGACGAACCACGTGACCATCGAAATCCGCGAGAACTCCGCGGTGTGCTTGGTGAGAAAACCCAACGTCAACAGCACCGTCAAGGAGCATCCCCAACAGGCCAGTGCGCCGAACAATTCGCGATTGACGGAGACCCCGCGCCAACTCCGGTACAGGCCCCCGGCTTCGGCCAACAGGTAAAAAACGACGATCGCAACGGCGACGACGGTTACGTAAACATTCGCGGTGGTCGTCAATCCGCGTTGGAGCGAGATTATCAGCCCGAGAGTAATACAAAGTGCGTCGGCCAGACGATACCATAACCCCAATAATGACCACTGCTGCTGAATGAGGTGACGGTCGGACATGGGCACAAGATGTTTGATTGGAGACGATAGTTTAGTGGACAATCAACAATAGGTCACACCCTTCGCAAGACTTCCTATCCTGCTTAAACTATCAAGTTTAATGCTTATTCGGCCGATACCGTATTGAATGGGTGTGGGGCTTTTTCCATAAAGACTGGATGCGACAACTATGATGAAGCGAACCATGCCGATCGTGGCGTTGGTGTTTTGCTTTTCCGGGACTCTTTTTGCACAGGCGCCCAGCCCGCCGTATCTGGGTCATCCGGACGATCTGGCCGCCCGGCTGAACCGGTTGGAGGCCGAGACGCAGACCCTTAGGGCGGAGGTTGAGTGGCTGCGCGAGCATCCGGTCCGGCTACCCGCGGTCGATGCCACGCCCGCCGGCATGTCATCCATGATGGTCGCCCCGGAAGCCGACGACGGAGAGTACTTCACCTTGGAAGAGCTACGCGGCGAGATGAAGAAGCTGGCTTGGACGAAGGGCGACTTCAAGATCGTTCCTTACGGGATTTTATGGGGCAACATGGTCTACTCGACCCAGCGGACCACGCCCGGCTCCTATACGTTGTTCGTTCATTCGGCCGACACGTCCAACGAAGGCGAATTCGTCGTCGATGCCCGGAACACGCGATTGGGAGTTGACATCAGCGGCCCGCGGATTCCCTTTTTCTTCTGTGCCCCCAGCGGCGGCAAGCTGGAGATAGATTTCCAGAACAGCCTCATTTCGACGGAAAACAGGGCGACCATCATGTTGCGCCACGCCTACCTCGGAACGAAGAACGAGGAGTTCCGCTTTCTGGTCGGACAGACCTGGGACGTAATCTCGCCGCTGTATCCCGGAATGTTGATGTACTCGGTCGCCTGGGACGCCGGCAACATCGGCTACCGTCGGGCACAGATCCGCGGCGAACGATACCTGGCCTTCTCCGACGTCTCGCTGCTGACCGTGCAACTCTCGGCCAACCAGCAGGTGTTTGAGGACGACAACGTGAACATCGACGGCGAATTTCCCAGTTGGCCGATCATCGAGGGGCGCGTCGGGTGGACCCTCGGCCAGCGCGGCAAGTATTGTCGGCCGATCACCGTCGGCGCCTCCGCCCACGTCGGCGAAGAGCAGTTCGACCACGCGATCGTCGGCAGAAACATCCAACGCCGCACATGGTCGGCCAACCTTGATCTCCGCATCCCGATCACCGACCGGCTCGGCTTTCAGGGCGAATGGTTCGCCGGCGAAAACCTCGGCGCCTTCCTCGGCGGCATCGGGCAGGGCATCAACCCGATTACTCTGAATCCGATCCGCAGCACGGGCGGATGGTTCGAGTTCTGGTACGACTGGACCCCATACCTACACAGCCACGTCGGCTACTCGGTTGACGATCCGAACAACAACGACCTCGCCGCCGGCCAACGAAACTTCAATCAGTGCTACTTCGGAAACCTTAGCTACGATTTTACCGACAAGTTCATGATGGGCTTTGAAATCAGTTCCTGGAAGACGCTCTACGCCGACCGTCTGCCGGGTGACGCGGTCCGCTGCGAATTCGTGGCGAAGTACGGCTTCTAAATCTGGGGATCACGTTGGGAGGGCAAAGGCAATCTGCTCCTCCGTAAATCGCTTCCGTTTCATGGTTCTGGTCCTCCTTTGGAAGGTGTAAGATAGCCAAAAATCTCACCTTCCGCATGGACCAAGAATCGGGGAGCCTGTCACCTAGGCTAGAGAAAAAGCGAAAAACTCTGGTTCCCACGCGGAGCGTGGGAACCAGGAACCCGATAATGATGCTAAAGGCTCTTATCGACGAGCCGAGCACGGCCACTTCTGGGGTCGCAAGGGCCGCAAAGGGCCGTTATAATGCGTTGTTTTGTAAGATGTTGCGACCCTTTCTCAACAGCAGGTTATAATGAAGCAGGTTGAACAGCCCGTGGCGATTCAGCCGCAACCTATAGCGGCATTTGGACTTACGGCCGACAATCAATACGATAAGTGCGTGGCCTTGGCCAGGAATCTGTGGTGGAGCTGGCACGCGGAGGTGATCAACCTCTTCCGCGACCTCGATCCGATCCGCTGGCGCCAACTCGATCATAACCCAATCGCACTGCTCTCCGAGTTCACGCCCGAACGGCTCTCCATGAGGGCGGGCGAGTTGGTGCTCCACAGCCGGATCAATCAGGCTTATCGGCGTTTGAAGGAATATGTGAGCGAGATTCCGCCCTGGGGCCGCACCCACGCCGGCGTGCTCGGCTCGAAGCCGGTGGCGTATTTCTCGCTCGAGTTCGGCGTCCACGAGTCGATACCCATCTACTCCGGCGGCCTGGGCGTCCTCTCCGGCGATCACATCAAGAGCGCCAGCGGATTGGGCGTGCCCTTGGTGGCCGTCGGATTGTTCTACGACCAAGGCTATTTCAAGCAACACCTGGACATCAACGGCTGGCAGCACGAGGAGTATCTGAACACGAAGGTCGAGAACCTGCCGATGGAACCGGCCCTGGGTACCGACGGAAAGCCGATCACCGTGCGGATCGACACCCGCGCCGGCAAGCTGCTGGCCAAGGTGTGGTTGATGCACGTGGGCCGAGTGCGGCTCTACTTGCTCGATTGCGACGTGCCGAGCAACAACCCCGAGGACCGGGAACTGACCTCGCGGCTCTACGGCGGCGACAACCGCACCCGCATCCGCCAGGAGTTGGTCGCCGGGGTGGGCGGCGTAAGGGCGCTGAAGGCATTGGGAATCTTTCCCGGCGTATATCACCTAAACGAAGGCCACAGTTCGTTCGCCATCCTGGAGGCCATCCGCACACGGATGAAGGACGACGGGATGGACTTCGACGTCGCGCTGCGGAACGTGGCGCAGCGCACGGTCTTCACCACGCACACACCCGTACCCGCCGGACACGACCGCTTCGACCGCAACCTGATCGAGGAGCACATTGGTCCGTTGCGCGACGAGCTGGGTATATCGACCGAGCAGTTGATGGGCCTCGGGCGGGTCGAGCCGCAGAACGAACACGAGACGTTTTGCATGACCGTGCTGGGGCTGAAGCTATCGCGCCGCGCCAACGCGGTGAGCAACCTCCACGGCCACGTCACACGGCGGATGTGGGCTCATCTCTGGCCCTGGCGGGTAGAGGAAGAGATCCCCATCGGCCACATCACCAACGGCGTGCATATTCAAAGTTGGCTGGCCTGGCAGATGCAGCAGCTTTACGACCGCCACTTCCCCGCCGACTGGATGCACCGCATGGGCGAACCAGACGTGTGGCAGGACATCCACGGCATCGACCCCGGCGAGTTGTGGGAAACGCATTACGCCCTGAAAAACCTGCTGCTGGCCTTCGTGCGACGGCGGATCAGTCGGCAATGCCGCCGCCGGGGCGAAAGCGACGAGGCGGTCGAGGCCGCGCGGAACATCCTCGATCCAAACATTCTTACCCTCGGCTTCGGCCGACGTTTCGCCACCTACAAACGCGCCTTGATGCTACTGACCGACGAGGACCGGCTGGCGGAGATGGTCGGCGACCCCAAGCGGCCGATGCAGATCATTTTCGCCGGCAAGGCGCATCCCGCCGACGAACCCGGCAGGCAGTTGATCCAGCGGATCGCCAACCTGCGGCACGATCCCCGATTCGCCGGACGCATCGCCTTCGTCGAGGACTACGACATCAACGTCTGCCGACACCTGATCCAAGGCGTCGACGTGTGGCTGAACAATCCGCGACGACCGCTCGAGGCGTCGGGCACCAGCGGCCAGAAAGCGGTGCTCAACGGCGCACTGAACCTGTCGATCCTCGACGGGTGGTGGGCCGAGGCCTACGACGGCAGCAACGGCTTCGCCATCGGGAATGGCACCTCCCACGTAGACGACCGCGTGACCGATGCCCGCGATGCCGCCGATCTGTATCGCGTTTTGATCGAGGAGGTCATACCGCTGTACTACGACCGCGACATCGACGGCCTGCCGCGCCAATGGGTCAAACGGATGATGAACTCCATCAGTTCGTTGGCCTGGCGGTTCAGCGCCGACCGGATGGTGGCCGACTACGTAAACCACGCCTACCTGCCCGCCTCCGGCGGCGTGAGTTGCGATATGAATGTGAAGTAGAAGTTGGGGGCTCGGGATTCGGGGGTTCGAGGTTCGGGGCAGAAATGCGAGTTTCCGAGTCCCGAACCCCGAATCCCCCAGTCCCGAATCCCCAGTCCCGAACCCCGAATCCACATGAACGTCTACGTCCTAATCGGCCACCAAAACCAAGGTAGTTTCTGCCACGCAATCGTCTCGACGGCGATCAAGGAACTCGAAGCGGCGGGCCATGAGGTCGTCTACCACGACCTGTACGCCGAGAATTTCGATCCGATTTTGCCGCACGATGAGATTCCCAAGGACGCAAAGCTCGATCCGGTGGTCGAACAACATTGCCGCGAGATTACGGCCGCAGACGGCTTCGTCGTGGTGCATCCGAACTGGTGGGCGATGCCCCCGGCGATCCTCAAAGGCTGGATGGACCGCGTGCTCCGCCAGGGCGTGGTGTATCAATTCGGACCCGGCGGCGTCGAAACGCTGTTGAACGGAAAACGGGCGGTGGTTCTCACCACCTCGAACACCCCGCGCGAAGACGAGTTGCGGCTGTACGGCGACCCGTTGGAAAATCTTTGGAAAACGTGCGTGTTTAAGATGTGTGGCGTCGAGGACTTCTACCGCCGCAACTTCGACTCGATCATCCTCAGCACGCCCGACCAGCGACGCGAGTGGCTCGACGAGGTCCGCTCGATCGTCCGCGAGAGGTTTCCCGCTTAAAGCCGCGACCGATGGTCGCCGACCGCTTTCCTCAACCGTTCGATGACGGTTGCGTAACGTTGGCCAATGGGAATAAGCTCGAACCGACGAGAGTTGGGGCCGGTGACCTCGATGCGGATTTCGATGCGTTCCGACGGCAGACAGGCGGCTACGCGGTCTGCCCATTCGACCAGCACCAGCCCGTCTCCCTCGAAATACTCCTCCGGCCCGAGCGCCTCGAACTCGTCTTCGTCGCGCACTCGGTAGGCGTCGATGTGATAGATCGAACGGCGGCCGTGATGTTCTTGGATCAAGACGAAGGTAGGGCTTAGCACGTCCCGCCGATCGACGCCGACCGCCTCGGCAATCGCTTGAGCCAGTCTCGTCTTGCCGGCGCCCAACGTCCCGCACAAGGCGACGGTGGTCCCGTCGGGCAACACCTCGGCCAAGGCCGCGCCCAACACGGCGGTGGCCGATTCGTCCTCGGCGTTGTAGACGAAACTGTTCATTTCAGGCTGTGCTCCCAGCCGCGCGGGGGTAGTGGGCGGCGGTCGCCACGCGGGTTGGTTTGCCAAAGGCCCGGCTCGACGATAAACTCGCCGATGTCGGTCAGCGGCACGTCCAGCGGTTGCTCGGCCAACATTCTTCGAGCATCGTCGGGCGGAACGGCCAGGATCAACTCGAAATCCTCGCCGTCCGATAGCGCGTGCTCCAGCGGCGTCGAACCGTCGGCGAGACGTTCGGCCAAACGTCGGGCGTCGTCGGCCACGGGCACGGCGGCGGTGTTGACCGCCGCGCCGCAGCCGCTTTCCTCGACGATATGCGACAGATCGAGCGATAGGCCGTCGCTCACGTCGATGCCAGCATGTAGCTCGTAGTTTGCGTGTAGTTCCAAGGCCTCAAGGACTCGCGGCTCGAAGTCGAGGTGGCGGCCGAGAATGCTGCCGCCGAAGGCGCCGGTGACCACGATTCTGTCGCCCGGCCGAGCGCCGCCGCGGCGTAGCGGTCCGCGATCGGTAGCTTCTCCCAGCAGCGTAATGCTGACGACCAGCGGACCGTCCCAGCTATTGGTATCGCCCCCGGCGACGGCCAGATTGTACTGCTCGGCCAGCGGCAACATCCCTTCGTAGAGTGCCACGGCCAGGTCCAAACCACCCCGTTGCGGCAGGCAGAGCGCGATCACTCCGGCCAGCGGTCGAGCGGCCATAGCGGCCAGATCGCTGAGATTTGCCGCCAGCGCCTTGCGGCCCGCGTGCCGGGGATCGATCTCGGTCAGCTTGAAATCCACCCCGTCGGTAAGCATATCGACGGTTAGGACACACTGGGTTGAATCGGCCAGGTTCAGCACGGCGGCGTCGTCGCCCGGCCCCAATCGCAGCAGCGGATGCGGCGGCAAACGCCCGCGCAGCCAAGTGATGAATTCGCGTTCCATGAAAGAGTTTATGGTTGTCAGTTGTCAGTACATGATCAACGGGGAGAGAAAAGGGGACATTCTGGGTTTTTAGAAAAAGTAAAATCTACTCTTTTTTTCTCCCGCCATTTCCGTTTTCGGCGTAATCACGCTTGGTTCTCCTGGTGAAAGCCGATGCGCCGCCGGGGTGATTTCGGGGGCGGCTGCAATAGCGGTTGCAACTTCTGCCAGACGGTTCGCAGTCCCTGGTCGTGTTCCAGTAGGGTCTTGTCGATCTCGGCCAGCCGCTTGAGGATCGCCGCGTTGGCTACAAGGTGTTCGCGCATCCGGACAAACGCCCGCACCACATAGACGCTCATCGTCACGGCTTCCGGGCTGTTCAGCACGTTCGCCGCCATGATCGCGCCGTGCTCGGTGAAGGCATAGGGGGGATACTTGGCATACCGGCCACGCTTTAAAGCCGCATTTTGCGACCCTAAAGAGGGGGCGTCTAAGGTCACAAATTGTGACCTTAGAGCCGCAGAGCCATCTCTTGAAATCACATTTTGCGATTTCAGGTCAGAGAACTCGGCGGCCGTGAGTTGAAAAACAAAATCCGTTGGAAACCGCTCTGCGTTGCGTTTCACCGCCTGGTTTAACGCTTTTGTTTCCACGCCGTAGATGGCCGCCAAGTCGGCGGCAAGGATCACCCGCTCGTCGCGGATGGTCAAGATCAGGGATTCGATGGGCGGGTTCGGTTTCATGACACTCTGGGACCAATAAAGGGATCGCGTATGGAAAAGAACTGCGTCCCCTTTTTCTCTTTATCTAGCTCCCTGACTACTGCTTCTGTGCAACCGCCCTTCGGGGAGAAGTGGACTTCGATTGTGGGCGGGGCTGGGGACGCTTGCGAGTGGGCCGGTTGGCACGCGGTCAGACAGCAAAGACAAACCAAGGCAATCAAGATTCTTGTCATGGAACCCCCGATGTATTCTCCCCTGCCCGAAAGACATTCTCCCGATGATACGCCAAGTATTCTGGTTTAATGGCAACCGTCAATGATTGGAAAGCCCGCTTACCTTCTATCGCTCTGAGTTCTTGCTGTAAACGACCGCTGAGTGTAGCCGTGTACGGCGTGATAATCACCCGCAGCTCATCATCAAAAGTAATGAATCCTTCGTCAAATAGTTGGTCATATAAAACGGAAAGGCAAAGACCGTTGGCCGGGTCAAGCCTACAGTCAACTCGTTTCGCCCACGGGATAATATGGCTGGCAATGAGCAATTCAGGCTCAGTGATTCCAGAGATGCAACACCGGCTATCGAAGTTAGCCAGCACCCTCTGGCAAAACAAAGACTGTTTGACCCGCTGCTTAATCTCGACTTTTCGATTTTCTATAGCGTAGTCGTTCTCTTGTTCCTCTGATAGTTGCGGCACCTTGGAAGGCGGAGTCAGTTGACTATCTGGGCCATTCGGCTTGTGGATACGCCACCGAATCATTACGGGGCTAGTATCTTCCCATGCAACGGCGGTGGCCAACCCGTGAAAAGTAAAAGGCTGCCGCACCGTGTCTCTTGTGAAGAGGAAGACTTTTCCGGTCGGGTGTAGCATCCACTGAATTTGAGGCTGTCTTAGACGAGTCCCCTCTTTCGCATACCAGACAAACTCATCGCCATCCCAGTGGTTGTTATAGTCATAGCCGCCCGTAGCTGGCGCACCAACGATTGGGAAGATAAACAGGTCATCGCCAAACTGGTTGTATCCGGTCTCCCAGTTGCCTCGCCGCTTCTCCTCGGGCACTTGCATGATTTCGTACACGTCGCGGCGAGTGTATTTTTCGCCAACCTGGAAAGGGCAGAAGAGTTGTGTATCCATAACATCCCTCACGGCTCCCGTTAGCCTAGTAATTCCGCACACGGCACGCAAGAGGGGTGTCTGGACAAGGGACATGGCGTCTGCCACTGTAGTATTTCAGCCCAAAAACTTTCGTTGACTTTCGGTGGGCAGTAGTTTTCATTTGCTCAAGAGGATAAACGTGCTAGGTTACGGGATGACCACAATGTCCCGGCTGTAGGTGATGCTTGAAGCCCCGTTCGTTGCCGTGACGAACAAAACGGTGTTTTTCCGGTCGTTGGACTCCGGGAATCGCGTGTCGTGCCATGTTTCATCCGTGACTCGAGACGTGTAAATCGGCCGTAAATTCCACGTAACGTACCAGACGAAGTTCTGATGGATGTGGCCGGCGTAGTTGGAGTCGACGTTGCTCCTGTACGGGTACAAGAAGTCCTTGATCGACGAGTATTCCGCGCTGTCGAAGAGGTATTGGTCCGCAGCGAATCCGGTGTGAAACATCGGAATATGGGTCATGATGTTGATGTTTTCGTTCTTCGGATTTTTGCTCGCGTGGGACACGATGTCGTCCTTGACCCACGGCCACGTCCCGCCCTTGAAGTCGTTAAGATTCCCCCCTTCATCACCGGACTTTCTGGAGGCGAAGTCCGCGCACACGAAATGGACGCCCCCGCGATCGAATGAGAAGTTCTGCAGGTACTGGCCATTGACCGGCGTCGGCGCTTTCCGCCAATTGGCGAGAACGCCGGAGAGGTATCTGTACTGCGGCGCAAAGGTCGCGTCGAACTGCCGTTCATGCCTGCTGTGGACTTCGTTGTCCCCAATCAGGGGAACATAGGGGATGCCCGCTTTGTTCAGGCGGTCGAGTACGCCCTTCGCCACACTGAGATTCGAGCCACCCCAGGCAATATCGCCTACCACAAACACCAACTGGGTGTTGCGGGTGGCTTTGGTGGAGATGATGTAGTTGACGGCGCTCTGGAACTTGCTCAGATGATCCGCGTTCCCATCGACGTGCGGATCGGCAATGATTGCGAAGGAGAACGACTGCCCATGGGCCGCCAATCTTCCTCCGCCGGCAATTGCCGCCACTGCCACACCCAGCAGAAATAACAACCTGCCCGGCGGCTTCATTGCCTCCCCCATTTTGACGATAGAGCGCAACAACAGCGGAGTTTATCAGCGCCGTGGAACCGCGTCAAGCGCCACTGCCGTTTTTTTGGCCCTAACAGCCGGGTGCATTCCGCACTTTGTTAGCCCGAAGGGCTTTTCAGAGGATAGCCCAGGGTTGACGCGCAGCGGCTACCCTGGGAGGCGGTGGTCGTATCCTCGCATCAACCCTGAAAGGGTTGCGTCGGTCGGCGTTCCCGCTACTACTACGAAGTCGAAACGGGGACGCAGTTAGTATTGACAAGTTGGGGTGCGAAAAACTAGCTGCGTCCCCGTTTCAACTCTGGAGAGTGGTCGGAATCCATGCCGCCCTCACCCCCGGCCCCTTTCCCAAAGGGAGAGGGGAGACTTCATGAAACACGCTCTCAGCTCGACTTTTGCCCTTTTTGAGGGGCGTTTATGATCGGTTTTGCTATAAATAAGGGAGCGGCCTTGCGGGTATCATGGGTTGTGATGAAGCAATCCACATTGCCCAAGCAAGGAAGCTCCCATGCACAGTATACCAAAG
>JAUWNG010000175.1 GCA_030612765.1 Planctomycetota bacterium | reverse complement strand
ATCCAAACCACCCAACAAGACAACGCCAAAGCACGTAAGAGCCACATCAAGCGAAAGCGGCGAAAACTACGGGAATTCGGCATCATATTGACTCAACTGAAACGATGCTGTTGGGACTCGACTTAGCGTTGTAGTATTAGTACTACTGCGTTATGTAACACGGGATAGCCGTGTAGCGGGCGGGGTAGTGCTGGCATTTGGACCGCGGCTGACGTAGAGTAGAGGGGGAATATTCCGTTGCCCCCCTATCGGCGGACGGCCGTGCCATGAAAATCAGCTCGATACCACAAAGCTACCGTCACTTGGGCCGCTGGCGCGAGATTCTGGCGGTATTGAGTAAGTACGGGCTGGCGACGTGGATTGGACGGCTAGGGCCCGATTTCGCCAAGGATATATTGAAGGCCCGGGGCGGCGCGGTCATCGCCCGAGAACCCTGGGAAACCCGCCTGCGGATGGCGCTGGCCGAATTGGGGCCGACGTTCATCAAATTGGGCCAAATTCTCAGCACCCGTCCAGACCTGGTGGGGGTGAGGTTGGCCGAGGAATTCCAGCAGCTTCAGGCCAATGTGCCCTCCGATCCACCCGAGGTCATCCGCAAGCTGATCGAAAGCGAGTTGGGCAAGCCGGTCGAGCAACTCTTCGCCGAGTTCGAGCCGGAGGCGATGGCCTCGGCCTCGATCGGACAGGTGCATCGCGCCCGGCTCCACTCTGGCGAGGCGGTGGTCGTAAAAGTCCTGCACGCGGAGATCGAGAAAAAAGTGGCCGTCGACATGGACATCCTGGCCGGTCTGGCCGTGATGGCCGACATGATACCCGAGTTCCACAACTACCGCCCGCAGGCGATCGTGGCCGAGTTTCAGCGGTCGATGCGGCGCGAGCTGGACTTCGGCCGCGAGCAGCGCAACATTCAGCAGTTTGCCCACGACTTCCGCCGCGATCAGACGGTCCATATCCCGCGCACTTACCCCGAGTTTTCCAGCCAGCGCGTGCTGACGATGGAACTGCTCGACGGGATCAAATTGTCGGAGAAGAAGCGGCTGGCCGAGGCCAACATCGACACCGATCAACTCGCCCGGCGCGGCGCGGCCGTCTGCCTGAAAATGATTTTCGAGAACGGGTTCTATCACGCCGATCCCCATCCGGGCAATTTATTGGCAATGGACGGCTGCCGGGTCGGACTGCTCGATTTCGGAATGGTCGGCCGGATCGACCAGCGGCTGCACGAGGACGTCTCCGAGATGCTCGTCGCGCTGAGCAATCTCGACGCCGAGCACATGACCTCGATGATCCTTCGGCTGGGCAAGACGCCGGCCGACCTGGACCGCTCGGCCCTGTCGCTGGACGTGGCCGATTTCCTCTCCTACTACGCCGGCCAATCGCTGGACAAGTTCGACCTGAGCGGGGCACTCAATGAGATGATGGAGCAGGTTCGCCGCTACCGGATCATGCTGCCCGCGCGGATCGCCATGCTCTTGAAAGCGCTGGTCACGTTGGAGGGGACCTCCCGCTTGATAAGCCCGAAGTTCAGCCTGGTCGAGATGATCCGGCCCTATCGGCGGACCCTTTTGCTGCGGCGGTTCTCGCCCCGCCGACGGCTGCGAAAACTGCATCGGCTCTTCTCGGAACTCGAGCACCTGTTGGACATCCTTCCCCAAGGAATCGCCGACGTGCTCGAACAGATGCAGACCGGGCGGTTCGACATCCATCTGGACCATCGCGGATTGGAGCCGTCTGTGAACCGGCTGGTGCTGGGTATGTTGGCCAGCGCGCTTTTCGTCGGCGCGTCGCTGATGCTGAGCCGCAACGTGCCGCCGCTGATTCACCTGCCGCCATTGTTGCCCAACCTCTCGGTTCCCGGCGCGGCCGCCGCCGCGGTGAGCATCGCCCTGGGCCTCCGCCTTTGGCGCGCGATCAACAAATCCGGCCGGCTGGATCGGAAGAAGAGGGAATAACTTAGGTTCGCAGCGTGTCGTGCCGGTTTACCGCCCCATTGCCATGGCGAGGTCTTCCAAGCCGAGGCGTTTCATCTTTTTGTAGAGCGTGGTGCGGTTGATGCCGAGGTTCTCGGCCGTGACGTTGCGGTTCCAGTTGTTCGCATCGAGCACCTCGCGGATGATCTGCCGTTCAGGCTCCTTCATCGCCTGCTTGAGCGTGCGTCCGGCGACGGATTCGGCGCCGTAGTTGTCTCCGGCGGCCAGCGTGGAGGGTAGATCGTCGTCGGCGATCACACCGCCTTTTCCCAGCAACACCGCCCGCTCGATCACGTTTTGCAACTCGCGGACGTTTCCGGGCCAGCGGTATCGCCGCAGCGAGTTCATGGCCTCGTCGGTAAAGCCGCGGACCTGCTTGCCCGCATCCTCGCAAACTTGCTGGAGGAAATGTTCGGCCAGCGGCGGGATATCGCTGATCCGGTCGCGCAACGGCGGCAGTTCGACGTTGATCACGTTGATCCGGTAGAAAAGGTCTTGACGGAAGCGCCCCTCGGCGACCATTCGAGTAAGGTCGTCGTTGGTGGCCAGGATTACCCGGGTATCGATGTGGCAGGTCTTCGTCCCGCCGACCGGCTCGAACTCGAAGTCTTGCAGCACGCGAAGCAGCTTGACCTGCATGGCCGGGCTGGCGGTGCTGATCTCGTCGAGAAAGATAGTGCCCTTGTCGGCGAGCATGAACTTGCCGAGTTTCTCGCCGACCGCGCCGGTGAAAGCCCCGGCGACGTGGCCGAACAACTCGCTTTCCAGCAGCGTTTCGGGCAACGCGCCGCAGGCCACTTCGACGAACGACTTGTCGCGCCGCGTGCTGCGGCGGTGAATGGCCCGAGCGACGAGCGACTTGCCGGTGCCGCTCTCGCCGGTGATCAGCACGGTGGCGCGGGTGTCGGCCACCGAGTCGATCACGTCGAAGATTTTCAACATGCGGTGGTCGTGGCCGATGATGTTTTCCATGCCGAACCGCATGTCGAGTTGGGCTTTTAGTGTTTTGTTTTCCTCCAGCACTTGTTGCTGGCTGAGCGCCCGCTGGATGGACATGAGCAACTCTTCGTCGATCAGCGGCTTGGTCAGAAAGTCGAAGGCGCCGAGGCGGATCGCCTCGACCGCCGACTCGACGGTGCCGTAGCCGGTAATCATGATAATCGCGGCGGCCGGGTGATTCTTGCGGCAATGGGCCAGCAGGTCGAAGCCGTCTTCCTCGCCCAGGCGGATGTCGACCAACACGAGGTCGTAGGGTTTCCGATCGACCGCCGTGCGTCCCTCGGCGAGATTGGACGCGGTGTCGGTGTCGTAGCCCTGATCGCGGAGCCAATCGGCCATCGAAGCCAGCAAGTGTCGGTCGTCGTCGACCAGCAGAAGCGTTCCCTGTTGTTTCATCTTCATTCCCCGATCCATGTCGTGGGACAGGTTGACAACCTGTCGATCCATGTTGTGGGACAGGTTGACAACCTGTCCTACAGTGTTCGGCCGGTTCCGGTTATGCCGGTTGTAACGGTTCGCGGCCGACGATGGTGAAATCAACGCACCGTCGCCAAATATCTACGTTACGGGATGAGCAAAGTCAACGCGAGGAATAGTGGATAGTGGTTAGTGGATAGTGGGTAGTGGGTAGATGTAGACATTTTCAACCTGAGTTCGGGGTAAGAAAACGAGCCAAAACCGAGCGATGTTTTTACGACAAACGCCCCGCGACTGTGGTCGCGGGGGGGGGCGAGCAGGACAATCGTTGCAGCCGACGGGCGTTCCCTCGCCCCTCGCCCCTCGCCCCTCGCCCCTCGCCCCGATATACTATTGACATGAGCACCGACCGAACGGAAATCCAAGACGGGGGGGAGCGGCGGCGGGCGGCGGAGAAGAGCCTGAAACGCGGTTTTCTGCCCACCGAAGTGCCCGGCTACGAGCCGGAGCGGTTCCTGGGCGTCGGCGCTTACGGCGAGGTATGGGTCGCCCGCGAACGGAACACCGGCCGGCGGGTGGCCATCAAGTTCTATGCCCATCGCGGGGGACTCGACTGGTCGCTGCTGAGCCGCGAGGTCGAGAAACTCGCCTTTCTGTTCGCCGACCGCTACGTGGTGCAACTGTTGGGCGTCGGCTGGGATTCCGACCCGCCATACTACATCATGGAATATCTGGAGAAAGGGTCGCTGGCCGACCGGATTGCCCAAGGGCAGTTGCCGGTCGATGAGGCGGTGTCGTTGTTCCGCGACGTGTCGATCGGCCTGGTCCATGCCCACGGCAAGGGCGTTTTGCACTGCGACCTGAAGCCGGCCAACATCCTGCTGGACCAGGACGGCAAGCCGCGGTTGGCCGATTTCGGTCAGTCGCGGCTCTCGACCGAGCAGGCGCCGGCGTTGGGTACAATGTTCTACATGGCCCCGGAGCAGGCCGACCTGGAGGCAATGCCCGACGCGCGCTGGGATGTATACGCGCTGGGGGCGCTGTTGTATTGCATGTTGACCGGCGGCCCGCCGCATAGGACGGGCAAGACCACGGACATCTTCGAGCGGACGCCCGAGTTGACCGAACGGCTCGCCCACTATCGCCTGACGATCGAACAGTCTCCGCCGGTGTCGGGACATCGGCGTCGGCGGGGCGTCGACAAGATGCTCGCGGCGATCGTGGATCGCTGTTTGGCGGCCGATCCAGAAAAGCGGTTTCCCAACGTTCAGGCGGTGCTGGACGCGCTGGACGATCGTGCCGCGCGGTTGGCCCGTCGTCCGATGATGGTCCTCGGGGCGATCGGTCCGGCGTTGCTGCTGGCGGTGGTGGCGTGGTTCGCCTATCAGGGATTCAGCACGGCCTTGCGGCAGTCGAACGACGCGTTGACGGCCCGGGCGTTGGAGACCAACCGGTTCGCGGCCCAGTTTGCCGCCCGGACCGCTTCCAACGAGTTGGAGAGCCGCTACCGGATCGTCGAACAGGTGGCCGCCTCGAAGCAGTTTCGTGAGCGGCTGGCCGAGGCCCTCGCAAACCCCGAACTGCACGACTTGCTCGTCCGGCTCGCCGATCCGAATCTCGATCCGGCGGAACAGGACTCGTTGCGGCGGCAATTTCTCGAAAACCCCGAGCGGCAAACATTACAGCGGGAGCTTACGGCGATGCTCACCTCGACGACGCGGCCGTCGGAAGAGGAAAAGGTGGCCAGTTGGTTCTTCTGCGACGCCGGCGGGGTGTCCACCGTCCGTGTGCCGGAGGGGCGGACGATCGGCAAAGACTTCGCCTGGCGGAGCTTTTTTTACGGCGGGCCTGGCGATCTGCCCGACTCCTGGCGTCCGGCCCCCGGCGAACACATCCAACAGACCACGCTCTCCGACGTGTTCCGCTCGCGGTCCACTTTTCGCTGGATCGTGGCCATCAGCGCGCCGGTGTTCGACCTGTCGCCGGAGAAAAAGTTTCTGGGCGTGGTGGCGATGACGGTCGAGGTGGGGCGATTCGTCGATTTTCCCGGCGGCGACGACCAATTCGCCGTGCTGGTGGACAATCGCGAGGGCGACCATAAGGGCGTCGTGCTGCAACATCCGCTGCTCGACAAGTTGATGGAGAAGGAGACCAAGCTGCCCGACCGGTTCCAGTACTATCGCGTCGCGGCCGACGACTTGCCCAACACGCCGGCGCGCGAGGAACATTACAGCGACCCGCTGGCGGTCGACGCCGAGGGGGGCGAATTCAACCGGCGGTGGCTTGCCCGAATGGAGCCGGTCCGCGTCCGCAACGCCGACACCGGTTGGATCGTGATCGTTCAGGAGGACTACGAGACGGCCATCAACGCCACGCTGAGCAAGTTGAAACGCGGGTTTCTCTACTACGGCCTGATCGCGTTGGGAACGATCGCCCTGGTCATGGCCGGGCTGTGGGGGATGGCGAAACGGCTGAGCGGAAACCAGTAGCGGGAAAATTTGCGTCGTTTAGCAGCCCGTTGAAAAAGTCGGATATGGGAGTTTGGGTGCCACTGCTGGCTTGTCCAGCAGTGTTTTCCCGGGAGTTTTCTCCATGCACTGCTGGGCAAGCCAGCAGTGGCACCCTTTTTCAACGGGCTGTTAGCCCCGGCGTCCACGCCGGGAATTTTGGCCGACATGGCTCCCATTAACGCCGCGTGGACGCGGCGGCTAAACTTGATGTCCCATGCCCGACCTGATTGCCCAAGGAACCGAAGCACAACAGCGCTGGCGGCGGCCGCTGCCCGAAGGGGATGAGAGCTACAGAGTATGAACGGTGCTTGCGGAGCAGGAGCGAATAGCCTAAAATTAAAGTAAAGGTGGATGGCGCGTATCCAAGAAGGAGGGCATCATGAAAGTCCTGGAGTTCCAGACCCAATTGAACCCGGATCATACGCTTACGGTTCCGCCTGCCGTCGCCCGGCAAATCCAAGGGGAAGAGGCGTTGCAAGTCGTGTTGCTTGTGCCGGACGCGGCCGAGAACCAGTCTTGGGCTGGGCTGACCGCGGAGCAGTTTCTTAACGGCTACTCTGATGGCGACGCAATTTATGATCAACTATCAGCCGGGTGATCTGGTTCTCATCGCGTTCCCTTACACGGCGGGCGCCAAAACCAAGATCCGTCCGGCGATGGTAGTCTTGGATGCGGGCGATGCCGACGTCTTGGTTGCCAGGGTGACGACTCAGCGCTGGCAAGACGACCACGACGTTTTACTCCATGATTGGAAAATCGCTGGTTTGCTTGCGCCCTCAACCGTTCGACTGCACAAACTGGCCACACTGGAAAAATCTCTGGTCCAACGTAGCCTGGGCTGTGTTCAAAGCGAGGATCGAGCCGCGATCTCCGCAGCCTTGCGACGCATTTTCGACCCGTAGGGTCGTTTGACAATGGGGATTTTGGCCGACATGGCCCCCATTCACGCCGCGTGAACGCGGCGGCTAAACTTATACGTCATATGCCATGCCCGACCTGATTGCACAAGGAACCGAAGCCCAACAACGTTGGCGGCGGCCGTTGCCCGAGGGGCAGGAGATCGTTCTGGGAAGGTTCGGCGGCGTTTGGGCCGTGCCCTGGGACCATCAGGTCTCGCGCCGGCACGTCGGTCTCTCGTGGAACGGTCGGCGGCTGGAGGTCAAACGGCTGCCGGAAGCGAAAAACCCCGTCTTTCTGCACGGAAAGGAGGCCGAGCGGTTCGAGCTTTCGCCCGGTGAACATTTCGTCGTCGGGCAAACCACCTTCACGCTGGCCGATCAACAGGTGGACGTTACGGTCGATCAGCCCGCCCCGGTCCAGCAACAGTCGTTCAGCGCGCAGTACCTCAAGGGAGTTCAGTTTCGCAATCCCGACCATCGCATCGAGGTGCTCAGCCGGCTGCCGGACGTGATTTCCGGGGCGACCGGCGACAAGGAGCTTTTCGTGCGGTTGGTGAGCATGATATTGGCGGGCGTGCCGCGTGCCGACGCCGTGGCGGTGGTGGCCGTCGAAGAGGGGAGAGGGGAGACGGGGGCCGGGGCGCACACCCGCGCCGGTTTAAAGCCCCCCAACCCCCAACCCCCCACCCCCCCGGT
>JAUWNG010000082.1 GCA_030612765.1 Planctomycetota bacterium | reverse complement strand
CGGGGCGGAGGTCGGGGTCGACATTGCGGGCGGGCCCCGCCCAGGGCAGCCCCCCCATTTGTCCCCGGCGGTTGGGGGGCCCGCGCGGGGCTGATCACGGGGTAGAAATGTTGGGGGGGTCACGCGCCCCGCAGCCCCACCATTATTTCTCCGCTGTTGGGGGGTCCGCGCGGCGCTTGACCCACCCTACTTGAATACCGCCGGGCGGCCGATGCTGTAGTAGGTGAATCCGGCCTCCAACATGCGCTGGGGATTGTAGATGTTGCGCCCGTCGAAGACGACCGGGCAACGCATCAGGCGGCGCATCTCGTCGAAGTCCGGGTGGACGTACTGCTTCCACTCGGTGCAGATGGCCAGGGCATCGGCCCCCAACAGCGCGTCGTCGCGTTTCGGGCAGTAGACCAGCCGATCGCCGAAGATGGCGCGGACGTTGCCCAGCGCCTCGGGGTCGTGGACCCGCACGGTGGCCTTCAGTTCCAACAGCCGGTGGATGAGCACGAGCGACGGGGCCTCGCGGACGTCGTCGGTGCCGGGCTTGAACGCCAGCCCCCAGACGGCGACGGTCCTGCCGGAGAGTTGCCCCTCGAAGTGACGTTCGATCTTTTCGGCGAGCACGGTCTTTTGCCGCTCGTTGACGGCGTGGACGGCCTCGAGCACGCGCGGTTCGACGCCGTTGGCCCGCGCCAATGCGGCCAAGGCACTGACGTCCTTGGGGAAACAACTACCTCCGTAGCCTACGCCGGGGAACAGGAAGGCGAAGCCGATGCGGCTGTCGTGGCAGATGCCGCGGCGGACCTCGTTGACGTCGGCCCCGGCGCACTCGCAGAGGTTCGCCATCTCGTTGATGAAGCTGATCTTCGTCGAAAGCATGGCGTTGGCCACGTACTTGGTCATCTCGGCGCTCTCGGGCGACATGGCCAACAGCGGTTTGTCGGTCCGCAGGTACGGCTGATAGAGGTCCGTCAGCACGTCGAGCACTTCCCCGCGCCGGGCGCCGACGACCACCCGGTCGGGCTTCATGAAGTCGTCGATGGCCATCCCTTCCTTGAGAAACTCGGGGTTGCTGGCCACGTCCACCTCGCGGCCGGTGAGTTGCCTCAGCCGGGCAGACAGCTTGGCGTTGGTGCCCACCGGCACGGTGCTCTTGCAGACCACGATGCAGTCTGGATCGAGGTGCGGCGCGGCCTGATCGGCCACCGCCCACAACGCCGAGAGGTCGGCCGAGCCGTCCTCGGCCGGCGGAGTGCCCACGGCGAGGAACAGCAACTTGGCGTTTTTCGCCGCCGCGGGCAGATCGACCGTGAACCGCAGCCGTCCGCCGTCCACGTTGCGTTTGACCAGTTCGGCCAATCCCGGCTCGTAGATGGGGATGTGGCCACGGTTGAGGACGTCGATTTTCTTCCGGTCGCAATCGACGCAGGTCACGTCGTTGCCGGTCTCGGCCAGACAAGTGCCGGTGACCAATCCCACGTATCCGGTTCCGACGACGGTGATTTTCATAATCTATCTCTTCTGCCCTTTTTCCCGAGCATGAAATCCAATGGGGTGTTTCGGTTTCGCGGGCGGCTCCATCAGGCGGTTGAGCGCTTGGGCAATGGCCTTGATTTGATTGTCGTGCAGCCGAACGGTTTCAGCCAGCCCGGTGAGTTGTTCGACCAGTTCGCCGGGCGTGGCCATCAGGCGTCGCAGTCGAACGAAAACGCGCATAATCTCGATATTGACCCGAACGGCCGGCGGCGACCGGAGTACGCTCGATAGCATGGCTACCCCGTGTTCGGTGAACGCCCGGGGCGGTTTTCGCCGGCCGCCGTGCTGGGTTCTTGATATCGCATTTTGCGACATCAAGTCCGTAACCTCTTGCCGGGTAAGCTGATAGGCGAAATCCTCCGGGAACCGTTCGCAGTTGCGGCTAACCTGTTCATTCAATCGGGTTGTCGTTACGCCGTAGAGGCGGGCGAGGTCGAAATCGAGCATGACCCTCTGCCCGCGCACGACGCGAACCATCTGCTGGATTTCGTCGAGGGCGACGAGTGCGTCCGTCGAAGATTTCTTGCTCATGCAACTCTCACGGCAGGCAGGAGGCCCGTGAACGGGCCTGACAAAACCTCCAAAATAACAAACGGGATTTTGTGCCACGCCAACCCGGCGTAAACGCCGGGCCTAATACCGCCTACGGCGAAAAGGGTCGTAAACGACCCTAAAAAATCAGTCTCCACGAACCAGTCGCTCATTCCGCGACGTATCGGTAAGAAGATAGATGCCCTCTAACAAAAAATGCCAACTCTTCGCCGCGTGGACGCGGCGGCTAAACGTATAAAGATTACGCTTCTTCCGTCTTTCCGTTCTCTGCCTTCCCATTCTCCTCCTTCGGCACTCGTTTCACGGCCACCAGCGTGTCGTCGTCCAGCGACATGATCCGCACGCCTTGGGTGTTGCGGCCGATGATGCTCACGTCGCTGGCGGCGATCCGCTGAAGCTTGCCGCGGGCGGTTATCATCAGCAGTTCGTCCTCGTCCGAGACATGCACGATGCCCACCACCGGGCCGTTTCGCTTGCTGGTTTTGATGTCGCGCAGGCCCTTGCCGCCGCGGCGCTGCGTACGGTAGGAGTGGCCCGAGGAGAGGTCGTCCTCTTCTGCTTCCTCGGGCGCGACCGCCGGTCGCGGCTTTGTGGGATCGTCGGATTCCTCCTCCAGGTTCGGTCCGAAGGGGGTCCGCTTGCCGTAGCCGTTGGCGCAGACGGTCAGCAGCGTGGCGTCGGGATCGGTCACTACCATGCCCACCACCTTGTCGCCGCCGCCCAGCCTGATCCCCTTCACGCCGCTGCTGTTTCGGCCCATCGGTCGCGCGTCGGACTGTTTGAAGCGGATGGCCATGCCGCGCTCGGTGGCCAGCACGATCTCGTCGCCCGGCCCGGTCACGATTACGTCGACCAGCGAGTCTCCCTCGCGGAGTTTGATGGCGATGATGCCGCTGCGCAGAGGTCGGCTGTACGCGGCCAGGAGAGTTTTTTTGACCAGCCCGCGCTCGGTGGCCATCACCAAGAAGTGGTCGGGTTGGTCGAAATCGCGCACGGCGCGACAGTCGGTGATCTGCTCTCCCTCGGCGAGCCTGAGCAGGTTCACCACGGCCCTGCCGCGGGCGTCGCGGGCCAATTGCGGCAAACTGTACACCTTCTGCCAATATACCTTCCCCTTGTTGGTAAAGAACAGCAGGTAGGCGTGCGTGCTGGCGACGAAGAGGTGCTGGATCGGATCCTCCTCCTCGGCCTTCGCCCCCTTCAGCCCCTTGCCGCCGCGGCGTTGCGACCGATAGACGGAGATCGGCGTGCGCTTGATGTAGCCGTTGCTGCTGATCGAGACGACCATCGTCTCCTCGGTGATCAGGTCTTCCAGGTCTACTTCGCCAAGTTCTTCGCCGCTCAATTCAGTGCGGCGAGGCTCGCCGAACTTCCGCTTCAGTTCGCGGCAATCGGCGCGGATCATGTCGAGTATGTTTTGCCGGTCGGAAAGGATGCGGCCGTATTCCTCGATTTCGTCGAGCAGCTTGCAATGTTCGTTGGCCAGTTTTTCCTGCTCCAGGTTGACCAACTGGCCGAGCGTCATTCTCAGAATGGCGTCTGCCTGGACCGGCGTGAGCGTGTAGACTTCGCGCAGCCCGCGTTCTTCGGCGAAGATGTTGAACCCCTCCTCGCCCAGCGCCCGGCGGAGCATGGCGGCGGGGGTCTCGATCTTCATCAACCGCTCCTTGGCCTCGGCCTGGGTCGATGAACCGCGGATCACGCGGATCACTTCATCGATGTTGGCATGGGCCAGCAGAAGCCCTTCGACCGTGTGTTTCCGCTGCCGACAGCGGGCCAGCAGGAACTGCGTCCGACGGCGGATCACCGTCTCGCGGTGGCGGACGAACTCCTGCAACAACTCCTTGAACGAAAGCACCCGCGGTTTGCCGTCGACCAGCGCCAGGAAAATCAGCGAAAAGCTGTCTTGCAGGGGCGAGAACTTGTAGAGTTGGTTCAAGACGATTTCCGGGTCGGCGTCGCGCTTCAGTTCGCAGACCAGCCGGACCGGCTCTTTCAGGTCGCTCTCGTTGCGGATGCCGGATATGCCGGGGATTCTTCCCTCGTTCACCAGGGCGGCGATTCGCTCCTCGATGCGGTCGCGGGCCTGTTGGAAAGGTATTTCCGTAATGACGATTCGGAACCGCTTTTTGCGTTCTTCGATCCGCGCTCGGGCGCGGACGACGATCGTGCTCCGGCCGGTGTGATATCCACGGCGGATACCCGCCCGCCCGCAGACCACCCCTCCGGTGGGAAAGTCGGGGCCGGGAACGATCTCCAACAACTCGTCAATCGACACGTCCGGGTCGTCGATCACGCGAACCAGGGCGTCGCAGATTTCGCCGAGGTTGTGCGGCGGGATCGAGGTGGCCATGCCTACCGCGATGCCGTTGGCCCCGTTCACCAGCAGGTTGGGAAACTTCGACGGCAGCACGGACGGTTCGGTCCGACGCTCGTCGTAGGTGGGCACGAAATCGACCGTGTCCAGCTTGATGTCTTCCATCATCAACGCGGCGATCGGCGACATGCGGGCCTCGGTGTATCGCATGGCCGCGGCCGGCAGACCGGCGATCGAACCGAAGTTCCCCTGCTTGTCGACCAACACGTGCCGCATGTTCCACTCCTGGGCCATGCGGACCAAGGTGGGATAGATCACGCTCTCGCCGTGCGGATGGTAGTTGCCGCTCGTGTCGCCGGAGATTTTCGCGCACTTGACCCGCCCCGAGCCGGGCGTCAGGTTCAGGTCGTTCATGGCGACCAGGATCCGCCGCTGCGACGGCTTCAATCCGTCGCGTACATCGGGCAGCGCGCGGCTGACGATCACGCTCATCGCGTAGACCAGGTAGCTCTCCTTAAGCTCTTCTTCGATCGGCAGGTCCAGCAACCGCCCGCCGGACATCATTTCGCCGCCGTTGACGTCCGAAGGCTCGGCGGGTGGCTCCTGCTCGGGTGGCGGCGGCGGCGGTTCGGGGGGAAGATTAGAGTCGGTTGACACCGTGCGTCCTTTCGAGAAATCGTATCGTGCCTCGCCGCCCTAACCCCCGCTGTAGAAGGGAGTTGCGGCGGTGCCGGGCATGGCTCCATTGCGAAGGCAATAGTATACCGATTCCGGCCGCGGCAGACAACGGCCAATGCCCCAAAACGCTCGACGCAACTTATTTCACGGCAGACACTTGCAACGCGACTTTTCGATGGTCCCTGGCAGAACCACGGCAATTCCGTCAGGATGCCTTTTCTCGATTTACCGCGCCGCGGCCGCTTGCGGTTTCGCGCCCGCGCGACCGACGGTCACGGCTTTATAGCAGGCCCAACTGTTTCATCCGCAGCACCAGCCGTTTGGCCACCGGACCGGCGGACGCGGCGGCGCTTCCGGCGTGCTCCAAAGCGACAACGAAGGCATACTTCGGCTTGTCGGCGGGCACGTAACCGGCGAACCAGGCATGGCCGGCCAGGTCGCCCCCCGTTTCCGCCGTGCCCGTCTTGCCGGCGACCGGGATCGACTCGATGTAGACCGTGCCGTGAGCGGTTCCGCGCGGATCGTCCACCACGCGGAGCAGGCCCTCGCGAATCGCCGAAAGCGTACGCGGAGAACTAAAAGGGATAGTGGCGGAATTCTCTCCCCTCTCCCCTCTCCCCTCTCCCCTCATCACCACGTGTGGCGTTACCAGCCGGCCGCCGTTGGCCACGGCCGCCATCATCCGCAACATTTGCAGCGGCGTGGCGGTCAGCGATCCCTGGCCGATGGCCAGCGCCTCGGTGTCGGCGGTCCGCCAGGCGTGGCCTTCCAGTTGGCGAATGTTCTCCGGCGAGGGGAGCGGGCCGGCCGCCTCGCCGGGCAGGTCCACGCCCGTCGGACGGCCGAAGCCGAACCGCCCGGCCCAATCCACCAGCGGCCGCGGCCCCATCTCGCCGGTGAAATGGAAAAAGTAGACGTTGCAGCTTACGGCCAGCGCGTCGGCCAGCGTCACCTCGCCGTGGCCGACGCCACGCCGGACGAATATCTCGCACCGCTGCCGGTCGGGACGATGCAGATAGCCCTGGCAATCGAACGGTTCCCGCGGGCCGACCGTGGCCGATTCGAGCAACGCAACGGCCGAAACCACCTTGAACGTCGAGCCGGGCGGAATCGCCATTTGCACGACTCGATTGAACAGCGGATGCGACTCGTCGTTGAACAATGCTTTCAGTTCATCGTTCTCGCCGCTAACGAACAGGTTGGGATCGAACGCCGGCTCGGAAGCCACGGCCAGCAGCGCTCCCGTATTGACATCCATCACGGCCACCGCCCCGCCGAACGGGATGTAGCACAGTCGCCCTCGGCTGTGTGACTCACCAATCACGGCCGAGGGCGACCGTGCCACATCGCCGAAAAAGGTGTCAAAACTATTTTTCCGCAATAAATAGTTCCGACACCTTTTTGCGGCGCTTTGCAGGAGGTCTTCCGCCGTGCGCTGCAAAGCCGGGTCGATGGTCAGCACAACGTCGTGGCCGGCTGCCGGATCGCGGCGAGAATGAGACGCGATAACGCGGCGGCCGCGGTCGATCAGTTCGACGGACAGCCCGTCTCGTCCGCGCAAGAGCGGCTCGCACTGCCGCTCGACGCCCATCAGGCCCACCGTTTCTTCCTCTTCGCCCCGACCGAGGTGTCCGATCGCGTGCGCGGCCAGCGTACCTTGGTCGTAGGAGCGCCGCGAAAGCGTCACGATCTTTGCGCCGGGGTAGCGCTCCGGGTGGTTTTCTATCTCGGCGACGGCCGCCGGCGACAGGTCGTCGGCCACGACGTGATGCTCCAATTCCTCGGCAACGATGATGCGCGGCGATGGCGGAGCGTCCAGCAACAGCCGGCAAAGGCGGTCGGCCCACGAACTGTCTTCGTCGATCGGCTCGGCGGCCTTGGTTTGCCGGCGGCGGTTGACGCTCTCGGCGATGCGCTCGACGCGGTCCTGGATTTTCCTTGCCCTAGCGGCCCACTGCTCCGGCGGAATGCCGCAGAGTTTTGCCAGCCTATCGGCCAGCCCTGATCGCCCGGCCAAAACTTCGGCTCGGGCGGCAGCCACTTTATCGGCGTCCTTGCGGTCGGCCTTGGACAACCGCGAGCGGACGGCGGCCCGAAGCCAACGTTTGTCCGGCGGGTCTTGCAACCGGCGATACTTGACGGCCAGGGCGAGTACGGTTCGGTCGCGGGCCAACACAGTTCCGTCTCGGGCAAGGATGCGGCCGCGCCGCGCCGGCATCACGATTTCCTTTTCGGTCGGTTGCATCGCCTCTCGGCGAAACGCGGCCCCTTGCGTAGTTTCCAATTGCACCACGCGGCCGAAGACCAGCAGCAGCGCCGCGGCGAAACCAGCCATGCAGATTTTCAGCCGCCGCCGCGGATCGACCACCGCCGGCGCGTCGGCGTTTCTTTCGTGGAATTTTCGCCAATCGAAGAACATGGGTCAGAGATCAGAGGTCAGAGATCAGAGATCAGAGGTCAGAGGTCAGGAATTTCTGATCTCTGACCTCTGATCTCTGACCTCTGACCTCTGATTTATCCGGTCGATCAACTGCCGCAGTCGGCCGAAGTTGCGGCGGTTGAAGTGGAATATCAGCCGCGGCATTTCGGCCAGTTCGGATTCGTGTCTTTCCTCGGCCAGGGCCTCGCCGAGCGCGAACTTGCCCTCGACGAGGATGTCCGCGAAACCGGCGTTGATCTCGTCGAGCAATGCGTCGTCGAGCGGCCGTTGCAGGCGGAACACGAGGTTTGTGCGGATGTAGCGCATGCTGTGATACACGCGGTAGAACCGCATAATTTCCTCGACGGCGTCCTCGACCCGATCGGTCAAACGATAGAGCGCCATGTCTTCTTCGCCGATCATGCCGTGGTCGAGCAACCGGCCGCGGACGAACTGGTCGAAGGTCGTCCAGTAGTCGCCGCCCGGCTCGTCCAACAGGACCACCGGCATCATGTCGTGCTTGCCGGTTTGCAACAGCGTGAGCACTTCGAGGCCCTCGTCGAGTGTACCGAACCCGCCGGGCATCAGACAGAAGGCGTCGCTCTCCTTGACGAACATCAGCTTGCGGGTGAAGAAGTACTTCATGTGGACCAGTTTGCGGTCGCCGGCGATGATCGGGTTTGTGTCCTGCTCGAAGGGGAGGAGGATGTTCAGCCCCATCGAGTGGTCGCGTCCCGCGCCGGCGTGGCCCGCCTCCATGATCCCGCTGGCCGCGCCGGTGACGACCAGCCAGTCGTGGCCGGCCATCGCTTGGCCGAACCGGACGGCCTGTTGGTAGGCAGATTCGCCGGGCAATGTGCGGGCCGAACCGAACACCGTCACCTTGCGGATGTGTCGGTAAGGCGAAAAAACCTTGAAGGCGTAGCGCAGCTCGCGAAGCGTGCGGCTGATTATCTTCAGGTCGCCGCGGCTGGTCCGGTCGGCGGCCAATTTGTCGGTCGTGTCCCTGATCGATTGGATCAGTTCGGCGATCCGTTTCGGCGGTGAAGGTTTTGGGGCGTCGCTCACGAGGCCCTTGTACCATGAACCTGCGCAAGTGGGAAGGCTGAAAGGGAAATCGACAAACGCCCCGCGGCTGCGGGACGTTAACAGCCCGTTGAAAAAGTCGGTTTCCGAGAGTTCGGGTGCCACTGCTGGCTTGTCCAGCAGTGTTTTTCCGGGTGTTTCTCCCCGCACTGCTGGGCAAGCCAGCAGTGGCACCCTTTTTCAACGGACTGGTTAAGGCAGCACGGTTTTTCTGATGTTCGATAACAAGGGAAAATGATCCATCTTTTACGCCCCTTTCCGCGAAAAAATCGGCCTTGACGCGATTTGGCTAATGCCCTATTCTCGCCGCTTGATCCACGTGGATGGGTCTGCACCGGGGGATTTTCGCGGAGGCGCGATTCCCTGCGGACCGCGAAGCGCTCGACTGCTGGCACGGAGGCCGGCAGCGCGCTTCGGATATACTAAGAACGCCCAACCTGAAGCGGTCGGAAAGGCCGCGAGGGTCGCGGAGCGTCCAATCGCTCCCGAAAATGTGTCGTGTCCTTCGCCCCCCTGGGACATGGCTTTTTCGGGAGCTTTTTTTGCGCGCCGACGGAACCGCGTTGATCTCGTTCCCACGTTGCTCATCATTGGTCTCCGAACAGTGCGGCCGGTGTCAAGAAACCGGACCATTGGTGTGTAGCAAGATTTTCTGGCGGCTATGCCATTTTTGTCATTCTGAGCGCAGCGAAGAATCTCGCTTTTCCGGCAGCGTCGACGAGATTCTTCGCTGCGCTCAGAATGACCGAACCTGCCGGAAAATATTGCCACACACGACCATTGACACGCCACCCGATAGAACGACAATACCGGATATGGCTTCGTTGTGGAGAACCGCCGGACGATTGGCCGCGCTCCGATTCCTCGCCCCCGGCTGGCGGGTGGCGGGGTTTGCCGCCGTCGGCGTGACCCTGGGAACGGGGATGTTCGTATTCCACGTTTCCCGGGCGGCTTCGTACCTGAGCGACAAGCCGGAAACCTGCATGAACTGCCATGTGATGACCACCGAATACAACACTTGGCGGCACAGCAGCCACGCCGGCGTGGCCACCTGCAACGACTGCCACGTCCCCCACACTTCGCCGTTGGCCCATTACGCCTTCAAGGCCAAGGACGGTCTGTGGCACGCCACCGTGTTCACCATGCGATGGGAGCCGCAGGCGATCCGTCTTTCGGCCGGAGCCTTGCTGGTCGTGGAAAACAATTGCCGCCGCTGCCACGTCGAGACCATCGCCAAGGTGGCCTTGGCCGAACATAGCCGAGGCGATCTCCGCTGCTGGGACTGTCACCGCGATGTGCCGCACGGCGCGGTGCGCAGCCTGTCGGCGACCCCCGACGTTTTTCGCCCGCAACTTCCGTCGATATTCAAGCCGATCCAGCGGCCGAGCATCGGCGGACGCCCCATCGAACCGCAAGATAAGGAGCCGGAAGATGAAAGCGGATAATCGTGGAAATCGGCCGCCGGCGTGGCGCGGTTGGGCATTGATGCTGGCCGCCGCCGGGGCCACGTTCCTGCTGGGGCTTCTGGCGGCCTCGATCGTCCAGCGCCGCGAGGAGGCCCGACAGAGATTGCCGCTCCGCCCGATCGGGCAATGGGAAACCGACAGCGCCAAGTGGGGCGAAAACTACCCGCGTGAATACGAAGCCTACAAGCGGATGGAAGATTCGACCACGCGCACGAAGTACGGCGGGGCATTGCCGCGCGACTACCTGGCCGAAACACCCGCCAACGTCGTCCTTTTCGCCGGATACGGCTTCGCCAAGGAGTATCGGCAGGCGCGGGGACACGTTCACGCCATCGAGGACGTGACGAAGACGAAACGTGTAAACGACAAGACGCCGGCCACCTGCTGGACGTGTAAAAGTCCCGACGTGCCGAGGCTGATGGACTCGATGGGCATCGACAAGTTCTACGCGGCGAACTTCGACTCGCTGAAGCCGGAAATCACCCATCCGATCGGCTGTCTCGATTGCCACGAGCCGAACACCATGCGGCTGCGCGTTACTCGGCCGGCGCTGCGCGAGGCGTTCGCACGCCAAGGAAAGGACATCGATCAGGCGACGCACCAGGAAATGCGCACTCTGGTCTGCGCACAGTGCCACGTCGAGTATTACTTCAAGGGCAAGGGCGATTACCTGACGTTCCCCTGGGACAAGGGAACCACGCCCGAGGACATGGAACAATACTACGACGCGGCCGATTTCGCCGATTGGACGCACGCAATCAGCAAGACGCGGATGGTCAAGATGCAGCATCCCGACTACGAGATCTATCGGACGGGTATTCACGCCTTCCGCAACATCGCCTGCGCCGACTGCCACATGCCGTATCGCACCGAGGGCGGGGTGAAGTACACCGACCACCATATCCAGAGTCCGCTGTTGAACGTGGCCGGCTCCTGCGTCGCCTGCCACCGTTGGTCCGAAGAGGAGATTCGCCAGCGGGTCGAGGATGGTCAAGACAAGGTCCGCGCGGGGCGCGAGATGGCGGAGCGAACGATCGCCCTGGCCCATTTCGACGTCGCCGCCGCCATGCAGGCCGGGGCGACCGACGAGGAATTGGCCGCCGTGCGGAAGCTCCTCCGCGGCGCCCAGTTGCGCTGGGACTACGTGGCGGCCAACAACGGCATGGGCTTCCACTCGCCGCAGGAGTGCCTGAGGATTTTGGCCTCGGCGATCGATCTGGCCGGCCAGTGCCGGGTGGAGTGTGCCCGGATACTTGCCCGGCACGGTATGACCGAGCAGGTCGAGTATCCCGATTTCAGCACGAAAGAGAAGGCCCAATCGCTCATCGAACGGTTCATCGACGGCCGGCCGCCGAAACTTATCGAGCCATAAAGCCGCGCTGTGTTGGTGACGCCCATTGCGAAACCGCAAGCGGCGTTGGCAGCCCGTTGAAAAAGGGCGCCACTGCTGGCTTGTCCAGCAGTGATTGACGCGAGTTGGCACAACGGCACTGCTTGCAAGCAAGCAGTGGCACACTGTGGTGAGAACGGGGGCGTCAGATGTATTCTTTCCCCCAACGCTCCGCGACTTGCCGGTGCAGTTCCTTGATCGAATCGGCGCGATCGGCGCGGCAAACCAGCGTGGCCTCCGGCGTGTGGACGACGATCAGATCGTCGCAGCCGATCGTGGCGATCAGGTGCGACGGATCGCTGGAAGCCGCCACCGTGCCGCGCGTATCCATGAACATCGCTCGCTCGGCGACAAATGCGTTGCCTTGCTCGTCGCGCCGAGAAATCTCGGCCAGCGAAGACCACGAGCCGACGTCCAACCACCGCAGCGGCATGGGTATCACCGCCAGCGTGACCGCCGGATCGAGCGAGGCCGGCTCCAACACCGCGTATTCGATGCTGGTCTTCGTCAGCGTCGGGTATATCTCTTCGAGGACCGACCCGCGACGCGGGGTGTCCCAGGCGTCGGCGATCCGCAGCAGCCGGTCGTGATCGTCCGGGGCGTGGCGGCGGATGCAGTCCAACAGCGTGCCGGCCCGCCAGACGAGCATCCCGCTGTTCCAAAGGAACCGCTTGGCTCCGGCCCGGCAGTATTCCCGCGCCGCTTCCAGGTTGGGTTTTTCGCGGAACTGCCGCAACCGCCGCGCCGTCTCGCCCAGCGGTTCGCCGAGTTCCAGGTAGCCGTAGCCGATGGCGGGACCGGTCGGCGCGATGCCGAACGTGACCAGCGCCTCGGGGCGTTGTTCTATCAACTCGTAGCCGGATTTGACGATCTCCTGGAACCTGTCGATCGGCTCGATCACGTGGTCGGCGGTAAAAATGGCACAGATCGCCTCTGGATCGCGCCTGGCAAGCACCGCGGCGCATAGACCGATTGCCCCCAGCGTGTCGCGCCCGCACGGCTCGCCGAGAAACCGGTCCGGGGTGAGCCGAGGCAGCAGCCGACCGATCTCCTCGGCGTGCGCTTGCCCGGCGCAGACGAAACATTGCTCCGCCGGCGCCAGTCCGTCGAGCCGCTCGAAGGCGATTTCCAACAGGCTGCGGCCGTCGATCAAGGGGATCAACTGTTTCGGCCGGGCGGCACGGCTCATCGGCCAAAGCCGCGTCCCCGATCCGCCGGCGAGTATCACTGCGTATCGCATGGCAAAGGTTCTTTCGGAAACAATACAATTCGTTTAGCAGCCGCCGGTACGGCGGCTTGCAGCGGAACAGAGGCCGCCGTGCCGGCGGCCGCTAAACAGAATAAACATTCATTATCTGAGAATCAACTAACACGATTTACGTCCCGCCGCACGCGGCGATAGAGCGAATCTCGCTCGATCGGCTCGCGGCCGGCCTCGACGATCAGCTCCCGGAGCCGACCGACCGAAATCGCCTCGGGCGCGTCGGCGCCCGCGTCGTGATGTATTCGCTCGTAGCGGACCGTGCCGTCAAGGTCGTCGGCGCCGTAGGCCAACGCCGTCTGCGCCGTGCCCACACCCAACGAAATCCAGTATGCCTTTATATGGTCGAAATTGTCCAGCATCAGCCGGCTGACCGCAATAACTCGCAGGTCGTCCAGCGCGGAAGCCGGCCGCAGGCTGCTCATGGCGGTATTGGCCGGATGAAACTTCAGCGGCACGAAGACCTGAAAACCGCCGGTCTCGTCCTGCAAGTCGCGCAGCCGCACGAGGTGGTCGATCCGATGGGCGGCGGTTTCCAGATGGCCGTAGAGCATCGTGGCGTTGGTCCGCAGTCCGAGCCGATGGGCGGTGCGATGCACGTCGAGCCAGGCGTCGGCGTCGGCCTTTCGGGGACAAATTTTCCGGCGAAGCTGGGCGTCGAAGATTTCGGCCCCGCCGCCCGGCATACTACCCAGGCCCGCGGCGATAAGTTCTTCCAAGATCGCACGGACCGAGCGGCCGCTTATGCGGGCGAAATGGTCGATCTCCACGGCGGTCCACGCCTTCAGATGCAGATCGGGGAACGATTCGTGCAGGCGGCGGATAATGCCCAAGTACCACTCGAACGGCTTCTCCGTGTGCGCCCCGCCGACGATGTGCAACTCGGTGCAACCGGCACGGACCGCCTCGCGCCCCTTGGCAAGGATGTCGGCGTCGCTCATCGTGTAGCCGCGCGGGTCGCCAACGTCGCAACTATAGGCACAAAACGCACAGCGGAAAACGCAAACGTTCGTCGGGTTCAGGTGCAGATTGAGGTTGTAGAAGGCCGCCTCTCCGTTCTTTCTCCGGCGGAGCAGGTCGGCCAGTTCGCCCACCGTATGCGGATCGACCTCGGGCGAGAAGAGATATTCCCCGTCGGCCGCCGAGAGACGTTGGCCGGATTCGACTTTTCCGTGAATTTCCGAGAACGTCGGCATGGAAAGTGGGTGAGTTTTCAGTTCTAATCTGCGGCCCCCTGGCCCCCCTGCACCACCTGACCGTCCCGTGCCAGGCCAAAACACCAGAGCATTAGACTCTAAACACCCTATTTCTCCAACGCCAGTTGAGATTTTGCAAGAGTCCGGGTGCATTCCTGGTGTTTTGCACAACCATCTTGGTCGTTTATCGTTTGGATAACCAGCCCGCCCACGAATACCTCCAAGGTGGCATTCGATCGGGCCATATTTACTTGTCGCGGTTGCCGATCGCCTGCAGAGTCAGTTTGTAACCTAGACTTTACATAAGCAAGGTGCGTGATACCGCGGGCAAACCGGAGTTGCGACAACTCAGGTTTTCTTCGCGACATTTGTTAATGGCGTGGGGCTTGTCGGTTGCCGCTGATCATATCATGGACCATTTCTACCATGTAGTTATGCGTTTCCTCGATCGCATGGGCCCACAAGAGTGGCTCATGGTGCTGGCCGCCATGATCGTCGTGGGCTTGTATTGCATGCGCGGTTTCGGATCCCGATCGCAGTATTAACTTTGGCCCTAACGGGCCTTTTTGGGGAGAAATACTCGCTGATGGATTTATGGAGTTTTCAGATACCCGTTCCGGTGGCTTTGGCCTCCATTGCCACCATTGGTTACTTAGTCAGCTTGTGGAATCGGCCGGTGACGAACGACATGGTGATCCGTTCGCGGCGCGAGTTGAAACGCGCCCGGGTGGTGGCGTTGGAGTTGGAAAAGATCGCCTGGACGGTCCGTCAAAGCCTGGCCAAGCACCATACCAGCGTGTTGCGGTTTAAGGAGCGGGTAGGGAGGCTGAGCGATCGACAGCAGGAAGCCGCTTGGAGAGAGCTTTGCCGGGAGGCGGAGAACGTTCTCAAACCCACCTTGCAACTGGCAACGCAGATTGCCAACGCCTACGATGCAATCCGCCAGCAGAGCGCCAACTTGATGACCTTCACCGAGGTGCGGACCGATCCGCTGACGGGTGTGAACAACCGTCGCGGACTGGACGACTCGCTGGGTACCCAGTTGGCATTGATGACCCGTTACCATTCCGTCTTTTCGCTGGTGATGTTCGACATCGACCATTTCAAGCAAATCAACGATCAGGAGGGGCATCTGAACGGCGACCGCGTCCTCCAAGAGCTTGCCCGGCTGCTCGACGGGAGCATCCGCGAAACCGACGTCATCGCCCGATACGGGGGCGAGGAGTTCGTCATCGTCATGCCGCAAACGGACCTGGACGGGGCTTCGCTGTTCGCCGAGCGTTTGAGGGCGGGGGTGGCCGAGCGGATGGCGATCACCGTCAGCGGCGGCGTGACCGCGGCACGGGAGAGCGACGATCCGGAATCGTTGATCGCCAGGGCGGACACCGCGCTGTACAGCGCGAAAACCGCCGGCCGAAACCGCATTTTCCGCCATACGGGCGACGATACCGAGCCGGTCGCCGCCGAAGAGGCCCCCGATTGCATGGCATACACGACAGCCAGCGAGCGGTAAGGATACACCTTCCTCGATCGGCTGAGGAAAAAACAAGAAGTCAACTTACCGCCGACGTCTTGTGCTTCTCTAATACGGTTGGACCGTTTTCAACCCTGTGATGACGCTGTAATGCTTCACGTTGAAGGTGGCAAGTTCATCTGCCGCCCCCAAGGCGGTATGACCAATCAAAGCATCGATAATGCCGAGGTTATGGCTGAGGTGATGGGTCACAAGGTCCAGCAAAGCGCCGTGGCAGTCGGTTTCCCTGGGCCAATATATCGTAAATCGTTTGAGCTGGCGTTCCACTCGTTGCTGTTCATTTTGGTTTCGGCAGCCCTGTAGCAGTTCCATCGCAACCAGCCCCGGCAAACCGATGGGGGTGGATTCGAGTCTTCCCAGCCAAGCGAGAGCTGGGGGATAGCCTCGCAGAATGTCGATCATAATGTCACTGTCCAAGAGCATGTGGAACCCCTTCACGATGTTCCGCTTGCTCTCGAAGTGATCGAGCAAACGTCCGGGAATTGCTCAGGTCATCCCGATCAGCCCAAAGGCCGGCTAATGGAGATCTCGCTAGATCGGCGGCGGTGCGGATCGGTTCAGCTTCGACGGTTTCGTCTTTACCCGATTGCAAGGAACGGAGGTACTTGAGCACTTCTTGCCAGCGTTCAGGCGGGACGCATTGCAACGCCTCCAAAACATGTTTTGCGTCAACTGGCATGATGGATTTTGATCCTTTGATGGATGAATCGTTGTTCACACCACCGCCAACTGCACCCGAGCGCCTTCCAGACGATTGGCCAGCAGTTTGGCCACTTGGGTCATCAGACGATATCCGAGCATCGGCTCCTCTTCGCAAAGGGTGCGGAGCTTGGCGGCGTCGATCTTCGCAAGCTGCGTCTCCTTGGTCGCGGTGCCGACCGCGGTGGCCTTGTACGGCTCGACCAGTGCCGACCACAACAGCAAATCGCCCTCGGTCAGCGTATCCACGGTGCGCAGCTCGCCGTTGCCGAGCGTATATTGAATGTTCACCTCGCCCTTGAGAATGATGGCGATATGATCGGCCGGGTCGCCTTCGCGGAACATCACCGTGTCGGCCGGGATCGTCCTCTCCTCGGCGATCATGGCCAGTTGCTTGAGGCTCTCGTCTCCGATGCCGACGAAATGCGAGTGGCGTCGCAACACTTCGGGAGAAATCATGCCGGTTCTCCTATTGAAAAGGCGTCTAGTGCGTCCAGCACGGCTTCCACCGCTCGGGGAACGGCCGCTTGGACCGCGGGCGTAAACTGTTGACCGAAGTTCAGTATATCCTCGGCCTCGATTCCGACAAGCCGGATGCAATCGTTTTCCGGCAGGCTCGCCTCCGCGCGACGGCCGAACTCCAAGGCGGTCGAAAGGTTTACGTCGTGGGCCGAGGCGCTGCGCTGCGTGGGGATGCCGTCGGGCGTGAGCAGGTGGATCGTCCCCGGCGGGGCCCCGGTCTGGATCGCATCGACCACGATCGCCCGATCGTAGCCGATCATCCGCTCCATCAGCCGCAACCCGCCCCAGTAGTCCTCGGAAACCTCGATATCCGGCCGATCGGCCAACAGCGGCTTCAACTCCTCGATTACCCGCAGTCCAACGCCGTCGTCGCCGACCAGCGGATTGCCGAGACCGATAACAAGGGTGCGCACCGCATTACTCCTCTACCGCGGGCAACGGACTGCGACGAACCGCCGTATCCGTGATTACGTGAAAGTGTCCAAAGGCGTTTTCCTCAACCAGTGGCCAGAGACGCCTAAAAACGCCACATCGTTCGGTTTCCGTGGGCGCGCTCAAACGCAGCAGAACGACGCCGGCGCATGAAATAAGCCTGCGGAAGCACAACTCTCCGAAATCCTTGTCCGCCGTGAGCACAATGCGACCCTCCGTGGCGGCGAACTTCAAGACGGCGCTGTCCGACATCCTCGGCGAAACCGCCGCGACATGGACAACGTCGTGCCCCAGTTCATCCAGGTAGGCGATCATCTCGCGGCTGATGTGGGCATCGGCCAGCAGTCTCATGTCTGGTACACCAACTCGTCATGCCGCAACACCGAAGCGGCATATGCCTGCGCCGCGCGGATGTGCTCGGGACGCAACCCGACGTACTCCTTCAGCAATTCCTCCGGCGCGGCGCCTTGTCCGAGCCGCTCCAAAACGAATTCAACGGTGAGCCGAGTTCCCTTGAACACCGGCTTGCCCAGCATCACCTCGGGATTGCGTTCTATGTGTTCTTGCCAATTCATAACTTCATTAGGCCTTGTCGAACTATCAGTGCGTTAAATCCGTAAAACAAGGAAGAAACGGATTTCACTCACGAATGAAAGGAGTCTCGACATGGCTGGAACACGTAAAGGTACATACAAAATCACAAATTGGAGGAAATACAACGAGTCGCTCGTGCAACGAGGC
>JAUWNG010000146.1 GCA_030612765.1 Planctomycetota bacterium | reverse complement strand
CCCCCCCCCCCCCCGCCCCCCCCAGGACCCCCGCCCCTCCCCCGGGGGTCGCGGCCTTTTGAAACCTAATGGTGGTATGGACCGCGGCCACCCCCGGCGCCCAATTCCACGGGTTTTCGTTCCACAAGCGGCGACTGGAGTCGCCTCCTGCATCTTTTTCCACGCCCGCCCCTTTTTCTTCATCGTATAGTTGTGCAGTAGAGAGGGTTGGCGACACGGGCTGATAGTTGGCAAAACGGCACGATAATCGCCTTCTATAGATGAGACATATCCTTCCCATCCTGGTTTTGCTTTTCGCGGTGCAAGTCGCGTCGGCGGCGGATGTGTCCGTTCTTGCATCTCCACGGCTAAATCCGTTGGAGGAACGGCTGTTTGCCGACGCGGCCGACGGCCGGCTGGACGAGTTCTTGCCCCTGGATGCCGCGCTGGTGGTCAGCGGGATCGAGGACGTCGATTCCTTGCGCCGCTATGGGCAAAAGGCGGCCGCGCTGGTCGAGCAGCTTCGCAATTCTGACAAACTCGCCGACGCGCCGCGCGAGCGGGTCGAGGCGATCTTCGACTTCATGCACAGGCGAGTTCTGCGCGGCGGATACGACCTGAAAAATACGGACCTTCGTCGGGTATTGGACGAGGGGCATTACAACTGCGTTACGGCCACCGTGTTGTTCAACTATCTTGCCGGCCGGCTGGGGCTGAATTGCCGCGGGCTGCAAATGCCCGGCCACGCGATGAGCCGCCTGCTGCTGGCCGACGGACCGCTCGACGTCGAGACCACCTGCCCGCGCTGGTTCCAATTGGCGGACGATCCGCGGCGTCGAACGGCCATCGTGGGCAAGACGATCGGGGCGGCGGCGGCGGCCGACCCCTCGAAGGCGAGACAAGTATCGCCGATCCAACTGGCGGCGATGATCTATTACAACCGGGGCGTCGATCTGCTGGCGGAGAAGCGTTTCGCCGAAGCGGCCGCCGCCAACACAAAGGCCCTCCGGCTCGATCCGGCCAGCGCCACCGCCCGCGGCAACCTGCTGGCGACGATCAACAACTGGTCGATCGAATTGGGCAACCAAGGGGAATATGCCGAGGCGGTGCGGCTCCTGCGCCAAGGCATGGCGATGGACGCGGAGTTCGCGGCCTTTTTGCAGAACTACGTCCACGTCCACCGCCAATGGGTCGAGCATCTTTGCCGCGAGGGCCGATTCGAGGAAGCGCTTGAAATCTTGTCTTCGGCCGCGGCGGAAATGCCCGAGGTCGATTATCTCGTTCGCGCTCAGGACGAAATCTGCCGGTGTTGGTCAAAAGCCCTCTCCGCCCCGCGTTCCGTGCGGATGCACCAACTGCCTTGCGTCATCCACACACCGCCGGTGGATTGACAGGCTCTATCAAAACCGTGAAAAGCATGGTGGGACTGCGCTGCGCTTGTCCCACCCTACCAGCCCGTTGAAAAAGTCGGATTTCGGGAGTTTGGGTGCCACTGCTGGCTTGTCCAGCAGTGTTTTCCGGGTGTTTTTCCCCGCACTGCTGGACAAGCCAGCAGTGGCACCCTTTTTCAACGGACTGCTACCCCCTACCTCACTCGATCCCGGTCGACGGATATATCGGGATCGAACCGCTATTCGACCATGATCCGGCCGGAATCGGACCGGACCACACAACCGGCGGCAATCGTCGCACTGCCTCGCGTGCAACCGTTTCGCTTCCTTCGCCGCCCGAGAGGCCCGCGAAATGGACCGGCGCCAACGGTTCTTCCATCACCGGCGACGCGGCCGTCGGCCCTTCCATCGCCGGCAAGTCATCCGTCGGCGATACGTCATATTCGATCGTAGGGGCCGTCTCTTCCGGTTGTGGATCGTCCTTTGTGAACCGGTCGGTTGTTTCCGGCGTCGCAACGGGCGGGACCGGGGTTGCCGGTTGCTCCGGCGAGGCGGCCGGCGGCGATTCGTCGCTCGTCTTCGAGGCCAACGCCGGCTCGGCCATTTGCCAAACGATCGGATAGCACGCCGTGTTCAGTCCGATCGAAACCGTGGCCAACACCAGCCCGAATATCGTGGCCATCGTTTTGGCCATAACACCCTCCCCTTGAGCCAGTTGAACTTTTTACCCGCGTGAAAACCATACACCCTCCAAGCGCCGAGGCAAGCAAAAAAGGCTTTATGATTGACGAAGCGGCGCGAATCTTGAAGAAGCGAAGCGGTTGGGTAAACGGTAGCGGGGGGGACTTGAAGGTAAGCGTTCACGGGGGACTGTCCCAATTTCCGCGGCGTGAGGGACATTGCCTTGAAAAATCGCTTGACCGCCGCGAAAATGGGACTGTCCCCCTGGCACCGATGGGAAAGGTACGAGAAGACGTGAGCGGTTACATTCCGCCTTCCCCCTTCCGCCTTGGTTCAGAACTTCTTTCCGTCGATCGTCATGCCGTCCTTGCGGTTGCCCAGGCAGCGGTGGGTCTCGGGGTCGATCGTGTAGTTGATCATCTGCACCGAGCCATCGCAGAAGGCTATATGAAAGCCGCCGGCGTGCGCGCTGCCGAAAGAACCGTGGCTCAGGTAGCCTGGGGTATCCGGGCTGCGAAAACACGCTATTGTTTCACAAACACCGTTACCTCCCCCGTCGAAAAGCGAACGATCTTGCCGCGGGAACCTTCTCTGATCACTTGCCCTCCGGATATTTTTTCGATCTTCCAGTTCTCAGGCAAACGGACCAACGCCGTGAATTGCAGGCCGTCAGGGAGCTTTTTCGACCAAATTGGCAGGCCGGCCTTGAACGAAAAGACGCTGCCGTTCCAGCGGGTCGACTCGACCAGAGCCGCCGTCCTGATCAGGTGGGGAGACTGTGCGCCGCCATTTGCCGCGGCCTCAACCTCGTAGAGCCCCGGCTTGTTGGGCAGGAACACCAAGTTGCCGTCAAAATAGTGCCAGGGCTTGCCGTTCAACGTGACCTGCTGGACTTTCTCCTTGAACTCCAGTCGGGGGGCGAACAGGTAAGGGGTGACGCTCATCACCTTAGCTATGCACTTCATGTTCCCTTCTTTGCGTGCCACATCCTTTATCGCCAATATGTATTGGCATCCCCAGCCCGGCTTGACTGTCCCCTCGATGAACCCGTAAGGCTGGATGCGGGCTTCGCCCGACGGTGAGAGATAGAGTTTGAGGTAATCGTGTTGCCGGTCGCCGAGCAGGCTGCGCTGTGCCCCGCGAAACATCCACCAGCCGAATTCCTCGACCAGATAAGGTCCCGCGACGGGGTTGGCTATCTCGACGACCTTGACCATGGGGATGCTACGCGTGTTCTTCACGCTTGCCGCGCCGTCTTTCAGGGTAAGCACGGTGTTTTCTTCCGAGAGGAAGTCCACCAACTCTTCCACTTGGTGTTCATCATAGAGGCCGCTGGGCACGATGATCGCCAGCTCGATGGTTTCTTTGTCCACATTGGCGCTTGTGAACACCAACCGGCCACCCGGCTCCCACGCCATCCGGCTTACCCGACCTTGCTTCAACACGGCAACAACCACGTCCGGCTTCAGCCCTGAGCTGTCCTGAAGGCGGAACATGCCCGGCAACCCCGGCTTGCCAAAAACCGCTTTCTTGTCGTACCGGGTACCGCCGACCAGCAGCAGGTCGTATCCTTCGCTTCCCAAAAGGAGTTTAACCCTCGGGACGGTCTTCTCGGCATTTCTCTCTATGGTCGCGCGAAGATACGGTGTATCGCTGAGCATCGTGTATCTTCTGTTTTCCGTAAGACCAGTGCCGTCGACGTCCAGCTTCACGCTCGATTTCAGCACCGAGACGTATCCTCCCGGCTCGACGACTTCAAACTTCTTCTGGAGGACGTCCGTCTTCGCCTGACCCTCCGTGGTCAAGAAAGATTCCGTCAACACAGTGCTCAGGGAATTACTGTCGTAGTGAGCGGCACGCTCCATGTCGCACACCAGCGTGTCCCCCTGCTTGTTGGGATCAAGGCAGAGCCTGAGATAGTTATTCTGTATGAACTGCGTATCCCAGGAAAACCGAGTTCTGCTGCGCGCCTTCCAGAACAAGCTGTCCGGAATCTCGGCGCTTCTCCCGGCCGCAATCATCTTCTTTTTCGCTTCCTCTACCTGGGACTGTATGGTTCCGCCTACACCCTGGGTTTTGAGGTTCGCGGTGACGGCGCAGCGGATCGGGTCCTGACTGACGGCGTAGACGTAGTCTTTCACCCAGTCGGGGCAGATGTTTTCCGGCTCTCCCAGCCACCAGATACAAGATTCGTAGGGGTCCTGTGGATCCCTGTATCTTGGCCGCAGAAAATCGTTCGCCTGCTTGATTATCCAATCCGGGTAGGTCCCACCGCCGTACGCACTCGTAGTGAAGGTCCTCGCGTCCGCCTGGTATCCGAGGAATTTCTTTCCGTACTCATTGTTCAGTTCGGCATGGTTGGGGTACGGCGAGATCTGGAGCTTGTCGTCATGACCGGCCTTGGGAAGCGGGAGCAATCCAGGGACGCCGTATGCATGAGCGCACATGATGGTCTGGATGAAATTCGGCCCCTTGACCCTTTGGTAGGGCGAGTTCCTGGTCGAAGGCCGCCCTCTCCAGGAACCCCATTTAGTGCCACATTCGTTCATGTAGCAGCCCGGGTTATGTTCCCAAAGCACCTCGTACATCTTGACCATGGCCTCGGGAACATCCACCGCCCGGACCCCTTCACTCTCGAACCCGTCGAGGGTCTCCTTCCAGGGCCTGTTTAGCAGGTCGAAGCAATACTCGGACTTTTTTCGCAAGCAGTCCAACTCGGCGGCAATTTTATCTTTGGCGTTCTCGGTCTCGTGTCCGAAGTTGTGATGGTCGTCCAGGATCATGTCACGTTCGTGAGCATATCGGATCAGCTTCAGAACCTGATCGTCTTCCCATCCCGGACGGCCTTTACCCCACTTCGTGGCCCATAGTTCCACATAGGGATAGAACTGTACGAAATTGGCCCCCCTCTTGTAGCTTTCGTCGATAACTCGGCGTTGAAAATACTCCAGGTTCTCAACTGTGTCTCCCTCTCCACGAAAACTGAGATAAGCATCATCGGATGCAACATGCTTGGGCTGAGCGAGAGGCCCTTTGCCTCGTCTTTGATAGGAGACGCATGCCGTCCATCCCCATGCGTCAAGGCACACCCTTCCCGGAAACTCGGTATTGAGGGAATGCGGGCAAGGCTGCACGACGTAGGGAACCAGGGCCAGAGAGTCGACTCTCACCTGCCGGCCCGTGTTCATGGTCCTATACATGGAAAGCGTAAGCGTATGCCTTCCGGATTCGGTGCAGATAAAAGGATGACGGCTCTCCTGTATCCGGCGGAGTAGCTTGCCTTCCTCGGAGTAACCGGCGCCGGTATGCCAGACGTCCAATTCCCGCCCGTCGAAATACACCTCGCAGCAGACGGGATCCTTCGGCTCCAGCAGCCGGCGGACAAGACAGTAAACCCCTTTTTCCAGATCGAATTCGATCTTCAGCTTGACGCAACCCGAACCGGCGTCATAGGCCAGTATCTTGGGGACATCGAAAGCGGTTGCCGATCGCCAATTCGCCGGAACGACACAGACGTGCTCCTTTGCCTTGATGTCCTTGAATTCCGCGTCAACCGTCTCTGCATGTGAATTGTCTCTGCCGAGTCTCCAGACGCAATTCTCCTCGCCAAGGGCCGCCTTCCGCGGCGGCGTTTCCGCGGCAGTACTTCCGGATTGTGAAACCAGGCCGACCAAGACGCTCAAGGCCATGGTTACGGTCGCAATCAATCTTGATGTCATGTCATTTTCCTTCAGATTAGTAAAACTTAATACGCCTTCCCGTCGATCGTCAGGCCGTCCATGCGGTTGACCAGCCGGCGGTGGGTCTCGGGGTCGATCGAGTAGTTCATCATCTGCACCAAGCCGTCGCAGAAGGCTATATGGAAGCCGTTGGTATGCGCGCTGCTGAAACCACAGCAGTAAGCGTAGCCTGGGGTATCCGGGTATGGCGGCCACGGGTCCGTGAGAGCAGTTTGTTTGTCTCCTTGCCGTCAACTCTCTAGCGGATAGCCCTCCCGCCGCGGACGGCTCACCATCGCGCTGGCTTCCGCATCGCCGATAAAGTCTTCCTTCTCCGGATCCCAACGCAGTTTGCGTCCCAAACGCATGGCGATGTTCGAGAGGTGGCAAGCGCTGACGCTGCGGTGGTTCGTGAAGACGTCGGACTGCGGCTCGGAGCGATCCTTAATGCACTCGAAAAAGTTCCGCATGTGGCTGCCCGGTTGCTTGCCTTTGTAGAACTTGAGGGCTTCCTGTTCGAGCCACTCGCGTTCGTGGGCGGTGAGCTCCTCGAGAGGCTTGCCGCTCAGCCGGTTGCGGTTGACGAAGATCCGCCCGTTTTCCCCCTCGATCAGACAGCCTTGATTGATCGGCGACGACTTGACGCACAACGTGGAACCGTTGGCGAATTTCAACGTGCAGTTGAAGGTCCTGGCCGTGTTGTAGCCGTTGGGAATGTGAGGGAAGTCGCCGGTCCCTTCGATTTCGATCGGGCCCGTGCGATCCAGCCCGAGCGCCCACATGCCGGTATCGACGGTGTGGGCGCCCCAGTCGGTCATTTTTCCACCGCCGTATTCCTGCCACCAGCGAAAGGTGTAGTGGCATCGTTGTGGGCAGTAGGAAACCTTGGGGGCCTGGCCGAGCCAGAAGTCCCAATCCAGATGCGGCGGGGGATCGGTGTTGGCAAACGGTCCGCCTTGTGGGGTGTCGTCGGACGCCGTACACGTGGCCTTCAGGTTCTTGCCCAACCGGCCGCTGCGAACCAGGGCCACGGCCTTGAGAAACTTGTTGTCGAACTCGCTCCGCTGCTGCGTGCCGACCTGGAAAACGCGTCCGGAGCGCTTGGCGACTTCGCAAATCCGTTTTCCCTCGGCGATGGTCAGCGCCAGCGGCTTCTCGCAGTAAACGTCCTTGCCGGCCTTCAGAGCGGCGATGGCAATGGCGGCGTGCCAGTGGTCGGGCGCTGCGATCGTCACCGCTTCGATGTCCTGGCGATCCAGGAGTTTGCGGTAATCGCCATAAATCCGGCAACGACCTTGGAAGTTGGCGGCGAAAGTCTCGGCGTGTTGGCGATCGACATCGCAGCACGCCGCCATATCGCCGAAGGCGGCGGCCTGTTTCCCGATGTCCGTGCCGCGACGGCCCATGCCTATGGCGGCCACCACCGGCCGGTCGTTCTTGCTCGCAGCTCTCGTCTGGCTTGATGTCCAAAGGTACGGCGATGCAGCGCCGACCGCGGCAACCGCGGAACTCTTCAGAAAGGTACGTCGGTCCAAGAGTCTCTCATACATGATGGCGATCCTTGACATCTCAGCTACGGCGCCGACTATTGGCTAGAACTTCTTCCCGTCGATCATCAATCCATCCTTGCGGTTGGCCAGGCGGCGGTGGATTTCCGGGGCGATTGAGTAGTTGATGAACTCCCGCATTTATTTCTTCCGTATCAGCCGCAGCAGCAGCAATCCAACACCACCACCGACAACCAGCAGCGTAAGCGTGGACGGTTCCGGCACACCGGCCAACTCCAACTTGTCCATATGACCCAGGCCGGTGTACTCGTAAACTTCACCGCCGGCGAACGTATCGACCAAGGTATCGTTAAGCAACACATTTACCTGTCGGCCAGCCATGTCGGCAGTGTCGACGCTCAGCTTGCCGGTGACTGCGGTATCGATGCTTAGCACCTCCAACTCGAACGTCTTGCTGTCGGCCGAGAGGCTGTAATTTAGTTCTCCGGCGGCGTTCTGTCCGTCGTCGAGCCAAAACTCGAACGGTTTGGTCTTGACGAATCCGGCCACGAACAGCTCGTCGTTGGAATTTAGCACCGGCTGAGCGATCTGACCGGCAAGCAGCCGATCAAGATACCATGTCTCGGCGGCGTGTTGCTCGTCCGCCGTTGGATAATGGTGTGGCCAGCATTGCTCCTCGTCCGCGTCATTCTGGCCGTCGCCGTCGAAGTCTTCGTATGTGCCGGACCGGCCGATATGTACCGTAATGTTGTCGAACTCGCCAACGAACGACTCGGCGGCCACGGCGTTGTCGCGGTAGCTGGTGCTGTTGATCTTTGGGCAAGTGATCTCGTTGTCGTTGACGAACAGGCGAATCTCGCTATAGGGGTTGTTCTTCGAGGCCAGGTTCGACGCCCGGGCGTGGTAGCGGTCCGTAACACTGTCGCCGCCGGTGTTCGGGTTGCCGATGTCGGTATTAAGGCTCACTTGATTGCCCGAACTGGCGCCGTTGTTGTACCAGCCGTTGGCGCCGTCGTATCCGTAGTCAGATATGCCGAAGTACGCCGAGCCGACTCGGAAATAGTCTGGAAACTTCGTCAGTGCCGACATAGTGTTCCCGCCGCCGCCGGAGTAACCTGTGATGTGAATGTTGCTCGCATCGACACGGGAACCATAGTTGGCCTTGACCGCTTCGACGGCATCATAGATATCGTATGTCTCCAGTCCGCCGGAATCGCGAGTGCCGTCCGAGTCGTCGCGGCCGCGCATTGCCACCGAGATCGCAAAGAAACCGGCGTCGCGAAGCCGCTGTGCATTGGCGCGAACGTGGACGGCATCTGACGCGAACCCATGCATTACCACCGCGATTGGGGCATTGTTGTGGGAATCGTCGTAATTCAACTCAGCTTTTAGGTCCAAGGCCCCGTTGACATCGGAGGAAACGGTAGACTGGTATGTAAAGGTCGATTGGACGTTGCCGGCAAGCGTTGTTGCCACAAGGCACGTCATGACCAAAAATATCGTAATAGGTAATCGCATAGCGCATATTCCCAATGATGTAGCCGCGGGATGGTACCGACAGACAGACCACCCACGCCGGTAGTGGACCGACCGGGTTGAGTTGACACCCGATTGTTGGGGTGACAGTTGTACTATTGCCCCTCGGAGTGGCAGTACAACTGCCACCCCAACCGTTGCGTCACCTACCAGTTCAGATCGGCTGATGCAATAGTCGTAGGTTATGCTTCTGCATAACACTCGCACTCTGAATTCGCGTCTCGCAAGCTGATTTTCACTAATCCTCGCTGATATTTCCCATTAGTGTCGATCAGTGGGGATTAGTGTTCCTCCAAGAATTGTTCAGTTTATTTCTTCGCGGTCCCTTAGAACTTCTTGCCGTCGATCGTCATGCCGTCCTTGCGGTTGCCCAGGCAGCGGTGGGTCTCACGGTCGATCGTGTAGTTGACCATATGAACCGAGCCGTCGCAGAGGGCCATGTGGAAGCCGTTCGAGTGCGCGCTGCCGAAAATGTGCCAGGCCCCGTAGCCGGGGGTGTCCTGTGTCGGACTAACGAGTGTGATGTCGGTCCACCGAACGGTATCATAATCTATGCCCATGTTCCATGATGTATCGTCGCATCCCGTCATCCCGTCGAAGTAGTGGTCCGCGTCTACGTACTTCTCGCCCATGAGATAGGTGTTACTCGTGCCATCCGTGATCTGTGAAAGGGTTAGCCGACTGTGAAGATAGATTACACCGGTGGCGGAATTGTTACCGTTGGATAGCCCTGCCCAGTAATTTGCCGACCACCCCCAGCCTGCCGCGAGACTGGAAGGGTTGGTGTTATACTGAACAATCTGATGCACGTCGCCGCAACTGCCGGCGTAGTCGGCCCGGGCGATCAAGTTGTTGACAGGGCCGAAGTTAACGAGCCCCGCTTGACCATGATAGTGGTGGGGATAAACGATCGCCGACCGCCGGGTGGGGCAGTGCAAAACGGCCAGCGGCGTTGCCGCCGTTTGGGAGCGCCCCGTCTGGTTGTTGTTCAACCCGAGGTCGTGCAGCGCCTGTTGCTCCATATAGGGCAACGAATTAAATATCCAGCTACCGGGTTGCTTCTTCGGGTCGAAACCATGGTCCGGGTCGCCGGCCCAACCGGCGCCCCAACCGCCGGTGGGCAAGTAGCCCTGGACCTCCTCGTGGCTCAAGGCGGCCAGCCCCAACTGCTTGAGGTGGTTGCAGCACTGCACCTGCCGGGCAGCCTCGCGGGCCGCCTGCACCGCCGGCAACAGCAACGCG
>JAUWNG010000107.1 GCA_030612765.1 Planctomycetota bacterium | reverse complement strand
GCTGGTTGTGGGTGGAATGGGCTTTTGTAACACATGGCCAAGACGATACCTTTACAAAACTACCGCGACCTTTACGAGAACTATTACTTTTCGCCCTCACTCAGGCCGCCTAGCGACCTGAAAAAGGGCAAAAGTCGAGCTTAGCCCGCCATGAATACGCGGTGGGCGGTCACTCGAATTGAAATGGGCTGTCCGGCCGGTCTTCGTGGCGGATTTCGTCGACCGGCCCACGACGGTCGACGCCGGCGTAGAGCCGGTTCGGCGCGTTGAACACCCAGCCGGGCACCGAGCCGATGTTCTTGTAGGCGTGGACCACGCCCGGCGGAACGATCGCACACTGTTTGTTCGACTCGCCCACCGCCACTTTCATCCGATGGCCGCGGGTCGGCGAATCGGGTCGCGCGTCCCACAGATACAGCATGAACTCACCCGGCCCGACAAAGGCGAAATAATCAGTCTGATCGACGTGTTCGTGCGGCCCGCGGGCCACGCCCGGCAACGTCTCGCTCACGTAGGCCATCGCCGGACGCTGGTCCGAGGGGAGTTCGTCGTCGCGAAACAGTTCGACGAGCCAGCCGCGGCGGTCTCCGTGGGGCGAAAGTGTTTTGAGCGTTACTCCGTCGATCGGACCGTCCGTAAAAGATTCCGCTCGATCCAATTGCATGTCTGGCTCCCGGGAAAACGGTGTTGAAATAGCCGGTGGCTAACAGCCCCCGGTGGGAAATCGCGCTATTCAGGAACTTGGGTGCCACTGCTGGCTTGTCCAGCAGTGGATGGGACAAACTCCCGGAAAAACACTGCTGGACAAGCCAGCAGTGGCACCCTTTGCAACGGGCTGTTGGCCCCCGGCTATTCTCTTACGACAGTATATTTCCGACTCCACAAATACAAATCGCAACCAAGTCTATAGATGCTTTCCAATGTTTGCAAGTCTCGCCCGTCGGCGGGACACTTGCAACCGCCATGCCGACTCCGGTACGATAGAGTGATCCGAAACCCATTGCACCCCGGATTTTTTACATGAATCTGCTGAAAGAAGTCTTTGCCCACGAAGTCTATCCGGCCTTCGGATGCACCGAGCCGATCTCCTGCGCTTTCGCCGCGGCCACCGCGGCGGCGGAACTGGGCGAGCCGGTCGAATCCCTGCGTCTGCTGGTCGATCCCGGCACGTACAAAAACGGAGTGGCGGTCGTCGTGCCGCGGAGCGGCGGGGCCAAGGGAAACCTCATCGCAGCCGCGCTTGGGGCGGTACTCGCCCGGCCCGACCGCAAGCTCGAACTGCTCGATGAAACCACCGAGGAGGTGCTGCGCCGGGCAAGGGAGATGTGCGACGCCGGCCGATGCGAGATCGAGTGCGTCGCCGGACAGAACGATTTCCACGTCGAGGCCGTCGTCGCCGGCCGAGGGCACGAAGCGAGCTGCGTCCTCTCTGGCGGACATACTCACGTGGAGCGCATCGAGAAAGACGGGCGAGTGGTCGGCGGAGACGGCAAGGAAACGGACACTTCGCACAATGCCCCGCTGGCTTACCGCGCTGTCTTGAAAAAGATGGGCATGGAGGAGGTGCTCGCGCTGGCCGGCCAGTTTGACGCGGAAGATCGGGCATATCTCCGCCGCGGCGTGGAAATGAACCTGGCGCTTTCCGAGTTGGGGTTCGAGGTCGGCGGCACGGCCGCTCAGCTTCGGCAGATGCACCGCGACGGATTCCTGGCCGACGATATGTTCTACCGTGCGAAACTCGCCGTGGCCTCGGCCGTCGACGCTCGCATGGCCGGCGCGGGCCAGGCGGCAATGACATCCGGCGGATCGGGAAACCAAGGGATCGTCGCCACTTTGACTCCCTATCTGGTCGGCCGCGACATGGGCATCGACGCCGAACTGATCGACGAGAGCATCGCCGCCGCACACCTGGTAAACGCCTACGTAAAATGCTTCGTCGGCGAGCTGTCGGTCATCTGCGGCTGCGCGATGGCGGCCGGTGTCGCCACGGCCGCAGCCATCGTCTATCAGCAGCAGGGTATCGACGTCCGCCGGATCACATTGGCCACCGGAAACGTCATCGGCGACCTGGGCGGGTTGATCTGCGACGGCGCCAAGCCCGGCTGCGCCATGAAGGCCGTCACGGCCGTCGATTCCGCCATCCGATCGGCGCTGATGGCGTTGAAAGGATTCGGGCTGTCGTCCGACGACGGCCTGGTCGGGCAAACCGTCGAGGATTCGCTGCGAAACATCGGCCGGATCACGTTGGAAGGAATGTTCCAAGTCGATCCGACGCTGTTGCGCATAATCCGCGAAAAAACCGCCGCCAGCGGAAAGGCGTAAGGGCGGGCACGAGGATTGCCCAAAACGGCGGGACAGTCTTGGCAAGTCCAAAACATCAATAGTAGCAAGAGGTTACCGATGTTCCGCGAAAGACGTTCCTTGCTCTCTGGAGAATTTACCCCTATACTATCTTGTCACCGCACATGGTTAGAGGCGTACAGTCATGTTGATTCGTTTAAAAGTCAAGGGTTTTAAAAACCTCGCGGACGTGGACGTCTCATTCGGACCGTTCACCTGCATTGCCGGTGCAAACGGCGTTGGAAAGTCGAATTTATTCGACGCCATTACGTTTCTAAGTGCTTTGGCGGATCAGCCTCTGACAGAAGCGGCGAAATCCATCCGCGACGATCGCAACCGCGCCACGGACGTGCGGAGCATATTTCTGAAACACGGCAACGAGCATCTTGAAGAGATGTCGTTTGAAGCGGAGATGCTTGTGCCGTCGACGGGTCAAGACGATCTCGGACAGACCGCGGAGGCATCCATTACGTTTCTTCGCTATGCCTTGACACTCGGCTATCGCCGCGACGGTGAAACATCTGCTGCCGAGCGGCTGGAAGTTAAAAGAGAGCAACTGGAACACATCAATATCGGTGATGCCCCCTCGCATCTGTTGTTTCCCAAGGAAACGACGTGGCTGAAATCAGTCGTTCACGGGCGGCGCGTCGGTATGTTCCTCTCGACGGAGGGAGAGGGCGAAGATCGTCACATCAAGCTGCATCAGGATGGACGCAAGGGAAGGGCACGCGAGATTTTGGCGGTTTCCCTGCCGCGCACAGTGCTATCGAGTACGAACGCCCAGGAAAGCCCCACGGCGTTGCTTGCCCGGCGGGAAATGCAATCGTGGCGGCTCTTGCAACTCGAGCCGTCTTCGCTTCGTAATTCCGATTCGTTTAACGCTCCGGTGCATGTCGGCGCTGACGGCTCTCATCTGGCGGCCACACTGCATCACTTAGCGAGGCGAGAGGAAACGAACGACAACGGACGCAGCAACACGCCTTCGGTATATGCAAAGGTGGCGAACCGCCTTTCATCGCTCGTCGAGAATGTGCGCGAAGTCAAGGTTGATGAAGATCGGCAGCGGGAATTGTATACACTTCAAGTCATCGATCGGGACCGCAATTTGCACGCGGCAAGAGCGTTGTCCGACGGGACATTGCGATTCCTGGCGTTAGCGATTCTCGAACACGATTCGGGCACCCAAGGGTTATTGTGCTTCGAGGAGCCGGAAAATGGAATCCATCCCGAGCGGATTTTCTCGATGCTCGATATCCTTAGGGATTTGTGCGTGAATACGGAAGATGCCATCGGCGATGAAAATCCCATGCGTCAAGTAATTGTCAACACTCACTCACCGGCCGTTGTAGGATTGATCGACGACGATGATCTGCTGATCGCGGAACAACACGAGGTGATTGTGGAGAACCATCGGTGTCAAGCGGTCGGCTACCGCTGGCTTGCCGATACATGGCGTCACAAGGGATGGCCGGACATCCCGACGGTGTCGCGGGGTGCGCTTAGCGCATACCTCAACCCCTTTGCCTTTTCCCAAGATGTTGACGAAGAATCGTTTCAATTGGCAAACAATAAGCCGCGGAAACGCCGTCGCGTGAAAGATCGCAAGGATTTGAATATGTTGTTGGGCTTCATGGCGAACGAATGAAGGAATTGCAGTTCACACTGACGACGGACGGTTCGTTCGACCGTGTGCTCCTCAACCATTTATCTTGGATTCTGAGGAATCAACTCGGCAATCGCATCGCATTGCAGTCACGCTGGGCGGACCTGCGATCATTGCGGAAAAATCCAAAAAGTCTAGCCGATAAAATACAAATTGCAGTGGAGCTTTATCCGTGCGACCTGCTTTTCGTCCACCGCGACGCTGAAGGATCGGATCCCTCGAAACGTTACGAAGAAATCGAAGATGCGGTAAGCACGGCTGGCGTTCACATGCCATACGTTCCTGTAGTGCCCGTTCGGATGACCGAGGCTTGGCTCCTGTTGGACGAGTGTGCCGTAAGATCCGCCGCCGGAAATCCCAACGGGCAGGCAGTGATCGACGTGCCGGTAAAATCTCCCGAGGAGATGGCCGATCCCAAGATATTCTTGCACAAAGCCCTTCGGACTGCAAGCGAACTAAAAGGACGAAGACTTCGAGACTTTAACGTGGTGCGAGCGTCGCATCGTATCGCGGGTTACATCGACGATTATTCACCAATCCGAAAGCTACGTGCCTTTAACAGACTTGAGGAACAAATTGCCGATGCCCTACGATCAATGGAAATTTGTTCCACTTCTTTATCTCCGGAAAACACATCGTAAAAACGCTTTATTGCACAAGATTCACCATGATTTCGTGTGCAATCAGTCATGCTGCGGTTGCCGCGGATGAAACAACTGTGAATATGCTGGTGATTCACGCCGATCGGGGCAAAACGACCATCGACCGCAACATCTACATCTTCATCCGCGTTCTCAATCGTGGATATAGGTTTCCAAAAACCTTGCCAGGCGGTGGAAATCGCTGCCCGACTCTATGTAACGGACAACCGTGACCAGCGTGTCGGGATCGACCAACTGATTGAACGGCACATAGTTCAATTCCAACTGGCCGGAGACCGAGACCATCACGCCGTCGAGCCGTTTCTCGACCAGCGCGCGATAGGCCCCGACGCCCAACTGGCTGCCGAGCATGACGTCGAACGCCTGCGGCCGGGCGCAACGGCACTCGTAACCTAGCTGCATGCCGGTAATTTTTTTTGTCTTGCCGGTCTGCTTGGTGTATTCCTTGGCCACCAGATCGGAGATCAGGCGGCTAAGGTTGAATTTCGAGACGGCGATGTGTCCGTGCGGGTCGCGGGGTACGCCTTCGATATGCTTGCGGGGCAGGTACTCTACAAGCCCTTCGGCGATCACGATCACGCCGAACTCCTTCCCCTCGGCCTCCTCGCGGACCCGCATCGTGGCCACGATCCGCTTGGCCACTTCCGTTAAATTTATCACCTTTCGAGTAGATGGCTGGCCGGTTTCCGGATCGGTCGCTTCCTCGCTGTCGGCGTACTTGCCGGTGATGTCCTCGACGCTGATCACCAGACTGGCCTCGCCGGCGATGGCCACGCCGTATGACAGCCAGCCGGCGCGGCGGCCCATCGTCTCGGCGATAAAATAGCTGCGGGTGGATTCGGCGTCGGCCAGCAGGTTGCGGACCTCGCCCGCCAACACTTCCACGGCGGTGAAGTAGCCGAAAGTGAAGTCGATTCCGCTGTAGTCGTTGTCGATGGTTTTCGGCAGATGGACCACCGGGATGCGCTTGCTCCCCTTGGGGAGTTGCTCTTGGAAGAGCATGAATTTGTTGGCCGTTTTCAGGGTGTCGTCGCCGCCGATGGAGATCAGCGCGTCGATACCCAGCGAGACCAGCCCGTCGTAGACCGCCTTCAACGGGGCCGTCCGCTCGGGATCCTTCAGATGCTCGGGCTTGGAAACGTCCTTGCCCGGATTGCTCCGCGAGGTGCCCACGAGGATGCCCTGGCTGTTGCGGGTGCGCCGCAGCAGGGCATGGCTGAGATGGATGTAGTCGCGTCCTTCGACCATCGGATGGTCGGGGCCGTATTCGACCAGATGGGCGTAGCCGTGCAACAGTCCGTAGACTTCGATGTTGTTTCTCAGGAACGAGGCGGCGGCGGTGGAGATAACGGCGTTTGCCGCCGGGGCCGGTCCGCCGGCGAACAGTATGCCAACCCGCCGGATCGGCGATTCCATCAACGGCGGTCTCGATAGGGTGCTTTTCATTGAATGTTCGTCAGTTTTCAGTAGTCAGTGGTCAGTTTTCAGTTTTCAGTAGTCGGCGACCGCGAAACGTCTCATTGCATAAGTATAGCATCGGGTGTTGGACGCACCGGCCTCACGCCAGTCCCATATTATCGCTAAATACCGGCAAGATGCCAAGGGCCGCAAAGTGCGGAATGCACACTTCGCTACGTCCTCTTATTCGTCCGTGCTTGTTGAATCCTTGCAGGCGTGATACACTTGTTAAAGTGATCTATATTCCGGTTGGGGCGTCCGCGACTTGCCAACGCTCCCTCCGGTTCTGATTGAGAAGGTGCGACCATGCAAGCCGAATGCACGGTAGAGATTCCACAAAGCGTATTGGTAAGCGCGCAAAGTCTGGACGACCTGGAAGATTGGCTGTCGGCGAACAATCCCGAATTCCTCGACGAGGTCCGTCGCATCCGCAAGGAAGAAGACCTTGCCGGTTCAGGCAAGGATTTGGCGGAGGTTCTGAAACGGCGGCCTATCGAGTCGTAGTTCTCCCTTCAGCCGAAGCAGACTTGGAAAAGCTGGACGCCGAAATCCGCCGGTGAGTTCTGTGCCGGCTGGTTTGGCTTGGAGAGAACGCCGCCCAGGTCGTTCATCATCAACTATACGTTGGGGTGGCAGTTGTACTGCCACCCCTGAGTTGGCGGTGGTGCGGGGAGTGGCAGTACAACTGCCACCCCAACAAGAGTTCATCATCAACTGACCAACATGCCCGACGACCTTGCCGGTTTGTGTCGGTATCGCGTTGGCGACTACCGGATCGTGTACTGGATTCGGCATCAACTGGAGACGATGAAGGTATATCGAATCCAGCACCGCTCGGAGGTCTACCGGCGTTTATGATTACCCCGACGAGCTGCAGGAAAGAGCTGCGTCCCCTTTTTCATCTTCCCGCAAAATATACTTCCATCTTGTCGAATGCTTTGTTGATCTCTTCTTCGGGGACGCAAAACGACATTCTCAGGTGCCCCTGGCCCGTGGGCCCAAACGCTATCCCGGGCGTGGTAGAGACGCCGCCTTCCTTCAACAACCTTTTGCAGAATGCGGTTGAGTCTTTTCCCTCCTCCAAAAGTATCTTGGGAAACATGAGATAAGAGCCGCCTGGTTTTTCGCAGGCAAAAACCGAACCAAGCCGCTCAAGACGTTCGCACATGACGTTGCGAGCGGACAGGTAGTGTTTCCGAAATTCCGCAATGCATTCCTGCGACCCTTTCAAAGCGGCAAGCGCGGCATACTGGGAGACCACCGGGGCACAAATCGCCAGTGGTATGTGTGCTTTGTTGATCTGGAGAATCACCTCTTCGTCAGCATGCAGATAGCCGATCCGCCAGCCCGTCATTGCATAGGTCTTGGTGAACGTATAGCAGCTAATTACGTTTCGCCTCATTTCCGGCATGGAGGCAATGCTGAAATGCTCGTGGCCGTCGTAAGTGAAATACTCGTAGGCTTCGTCGGTGATCACCATCAGATTGTTTTCCAAGGCGATCCGGGCCACTTGACGAAGCTGCTCCTCGGCCCAGACGGTGCCGGTGGGATTGTTCGGAGAACAAAACAGGATCGCTTTCGTCCGGGGAGTTATCGCGTTTTTGATACCCTGGATGTCAAGAGCGAATCCTTCTTCTTCGATTGTGGGGACAAACACCGGCTTGCCCGAAGCAATGACCACCTGGCGAGCGTGCGTTGAATAGGTTGGCGAGGGCAGAAGAACCTCGTCGCCCGGGTCAACCACGGCCATTACGGCGGCCGCCAATCCTTCAATGGCACCGACCGTGACCATGATTTGGGAGATTTCGGCATCGACGTGGTTGTCCCGCTCGAGTTTTTTGACGATTTCTTTCCGCAATTCCAACAGTCCGGCGTTTTCGCTGTATCCCCCGACCAGCCCTTTCCTGATTGCGGCGATTGCGCCGTCCTTGATATGCTCGGGCGTATCGGAAGTCGGTTTTGCCCAGGACAAGAACGCCACGTCGTCAACGTCCTTCGACAGCCTTGTCATCTCGTGGATGGCGGATTTAGATATTCGACCAACCCTGTCTGATATCCTCGGTTTGCCTGTCATTTATTGCACTCCGTCTGAATTAAAAAGGTGAATGAAAAAGGTGTCGGAACTATTTTTCTTCTCCTTTTTCTTCTGCCTTTACGTGAAACCCGATGCGATGCCGCGGTCGCGGCGGAGAGGGAGCCGTGAGTTGGCGGATAGCGTCAAAGACCACGCGGAACTGGGAGTCGTACTTTCCTTCCAGTTCATCCAGTCGCCGAGCCAACTGCGCATTTGAAGCAAGCATCTCACGGAGTCGGACAAACGTCCGCATAATCTCGATGTTCACAAGCACCGCACGCTCGCTTCGCAGTACGCTGGAGAGCATGGCGACGCCCTCCTGTGTAAAAGCATAGGGAAGCGAGCCGCCCAGGCTGCGCTTGGAAGGTATCACATTTTGTGATACCAACGCTTCGGCCTCCTCCCGGCTCAGTCGGAACATGAAGTCCGGCGGAAACCGGTCTTCATTGCGGCTCACCTGCTGACGCAGCGCGATCGCCTTTACGCCGTACAGTTCCGCGAGGTCACGATCGAGCATGACCTTTTGTCCTCGGATGAAGAGAATAGCGTGTTCGATTCGCTCGGCGGGAACAAGGGAGTTTGTCCGCTTTTTCTTCATAGCCGTTGATTATGATAAGAGTCGTTATGCAGGGATGGAATAGGATACTCAGCTTTTTTTTCCAACCCCACTCAACTCGGCCACGTCCGCTCGATGAACGTGGTGTCTACCCGCGACTCGTGGAAGGCGGCGTGGTCGAGAATCTTTTGGTGCATGGGGATGGTCGTCTTGACGCCCTCGACGTGCAACTCGGAAAGCGCTCGCTTCATGCAGGCGATGGCCTCCCGCCGGGTCGGCTGGTGAACGAGGAGCTTTCCGATCATTGAGTCGTAGTAAGGCGAGACGACATAGCCCTCGTGGACGTGCGAATCGAACCGCACGCCGAAACCGCCGGGCACCCGCAGCCGCGTGATCGTTCCCGGCGTGGGCCGGAAATTCTTGTCCGGGTCTTCGGCGTTTATGCGGCACTCGATAGACGCACCGCTCTGGCGAATATCGTCCTGGGTGAAGGGGAGTTTCTCGCCGGCGGCCACCAGCAACTGCGCCTTGATCAGGTCTATGCCCGTGACCAGTTCGGTTACCGGATGTTCGACCTGGATGCGGGCGTTCAGTTCGATGAAGTAGAAACTACCCGACGGATCGACGATGAATTCGACCGTGCCGGCATTGGTGTAGTTGGCGGCGCGGATCAGCCGGACCGCCGCGTCGCACATTTCTTGGCGTGTTTCGGCGTCGAGCCGCGGGGCGGGACTCTCTTCGACCAGCTTCTGGTGGCGTCGCTGCATCGTGCAATCGCGCTCGAAGAGGTGGACGGCGCCTCCGTGGTTGTCGGCGATTATCTGGACCTCGATGTGACGCGGATGCTCGACGTATTTTTCGAGGTAAATATCGGCGTTGCCGAAAGCGGCCTCGGCCTCGGCCTGGGCTTGTTGGATGGCGGCCTTCAGCGCCAGATCGTTCAGCGCCACGCGCATCCCGCGTCCGCCGCCGCCCGCCGATGCCTTGATCAACACCGGGAAACCAAGCTCGTGTGCCAGCGAAACCGCCTGGGCCTCGTCCTCGACCAGCCCCTCGCTGCCGGGCACCGTCGGCACGTTTACTTCCTTTGCCAGCCGTCGGGCGGCGTTCTTATCGCCCACCAACGCCATCGCCTCGTGGCTGGGGCCGATGAACTCGATCTCGCAACTGCGGCAAATCTCGGCGAAATGGGCGTTTTCCGCGAGGAAGCCGTAACCCGGATGGATCGCCTGAACGTTGCCTATCTCGGCGGCGCTGATGACCCGGTCGATTTTCAGATAGCTGTCGGCCGCCTTGGGCAGTCCGACGCAGTACGCCTCGTCGGCCAATTCCAGGTAGGCGGCGCCCCGATCGGCCTCGCTGAAAATGGCAACCGTCTCGACGCCCAACTCGCGGCACGCGCGAAAGATGCGCAAAGCGATCTCTCCGCGGTTGGCAACCAAAATGCGTTTGAACACAATAATCCCCTATATCGTTTAACCCGGAGCCAGCGGCGACGGGAGGCATCGTCCTGCCGCGCCGTCGCCGCCAGCTCCTGGTTAACAGTCCGTTGAAAAAGTCGGATTTTGGGAGTTTGGGTGCCACTGCTGGCTTGTCCAGCAGTGTTTTCCCGGGTGTTTCTCCCCGCACTGCTGGGCAAGCCAGCAGTGGCACCCTTTTTCAACGGTCTGTTAAACGGTTTATTATCCCCCCGTCTCGACCTTGAACAGGGGCTGACCGAACTCGACCGAGGCGCCGTTTTCGACCAGCACCGCGATGATGCGGCCGGAGACCTCGGCCGGAATCTGGTTGAACACCTTCATGGCCTCGACGATGCAGACGGTCGTGTCCGGCCCGACGTGGTCGCCGACCTTCACGAACGGCGGCGATTCGGGATCGGCGGCCGTGTAGAAAGTGCCCACCATCGGGCTATTTATCACCGTTCCGTTGTCCGCTTTCGGCGGCGTGGATTGCTCGGCGGCGGGTTCCGGCTTCGCCGACGCAACAACCACCGGCGCCGCGAGCGGATGGGCTTCGGCCGCCGACCGACGCAATTGAATCCGCATTTCGCCCTGTTGGAGATCGATCTCGCTGAGATCGTGCTCCTTCATCAGTTCCACGAGGCGGCGGATCTTGCGGACGTCGAAAATATCCTGATGGGTCGAAGAGGATTCTTTCATTTATTCCCTCGCATGGCGCGAAAAAATGCCGAATGACGAAATTCACACTTATCCGACCACGGTGTCTTCCAGCCGCTTGGGAACGCTGGTGAGGACTTCGTGGCCGGTGCGTGTCACCAGCACGTCGTCCTCGATACGAACGCCTCCCCATCCCGGCAGGTAGATACCCGGCTCGACCGTCACGACCATTCCCGGCTTGAGAATGGTTTGGTTCTTAACGGCCAGCCGCGGCGACTCGTGGACCAACAATCCAAGTCCGTGCCCAAGTCCGTGGCGAAAACGCTTGCCGAAACCGGCCTTGGCGATATACGATCGGGCAACGTTGTCCACGTCGTGGGCCAAAACTCCCGGTCGGACGGCGGCAATCGCTCTGGTTTGAGCCTCCAATACAGTCTTATAGATACGCTCGAATTTCGGCGAAATTTTACCCGTCACCAGCATCCGCGTCAAGTCGCTGCAATAGAGTCCGTCGTTGGCCCCCCAATCGATCAGCACGAAGTCGTCCTCGCCGATTCGGTTTTGCCCGGGCGTGGCGTGCGGCAACGCCGCCCGAGGCCCAACGGCCACGATCGACGGAAAAGACGCGTCCTTAGCCCCGAACAGACGGAACTGGTACTCCAATTCGTCGGCCACTTCCTTCTCTGTCTTTTCCGGCCGCAAAGTCGACCGCAGCACGGCGAATGCTTTTTCCGCCTGCCAGACAGCCCGACGAAGCCGCTCGACCTCGTCCTTGTCCTTTATCAACCGCAGCCCCTCGACCATGTCGGAAGTGGGCACGAGTTCGACCTTCGGCAATTTTTCGGCGATCTGGTTCAGCAGCCCGACGGTCATCGAGTCCCCCTCGATCCCCAGCCGGCCGATTTTCGCGGCACGTACGACCCGCACCACCGCCTGCAACATCGCCACCCCCGGCGGACGGATGTTGAGGTCCACGCCCGGACATTCTTCGCCTAATTGGGTCGTGTATCGCGGATCGCTGAGCACCGTTTCGCCGTCGCGGCGGACCAGCAGGTAGCTGTCGTCGCCGGTGAATCCGGTCAGATAGGTGACGTTCGTGAAATCGGTGACCAGCAGTGCGTCGACGCCGGCTTTCTTGAGCGTCTTTCGGAGTCGGTCGCGTCGGGCCTGAAAGTCCATGCTACATCTCCTTGAAAGAGGGGGTCAGATGTCAGGGGGCAGGGATTTTAATATGTATATGAAAACATTCGGGAATTGGCCCGATAAAACAGCCATTTAGCCCCGGGTGAATACACCCGGGGCACGGTCTGATGCGTCCAACCACTCCTCCCCGCCGTGTATTCACGGCGGGCTAAATGGTATTCACGGCGGGCTAAATGGAATAATTCCCAAAATGCCTCATATATATACGAACTTCGGATTCTGGCCCCCGATCCCTAAACTCCAATCCCCGATTGGACCAGACGGGGGGCAGGTTGGCAAGGGCCTTGTCCGGCAGATTGACGAAACCGCAAACTCGGAATACGATGCCACTGGACGTTCATTACCATCCCATATTGCTCTCGTCCCGGCTTATTTGCCGGCTAATGCCGATGAAAAGTGAGAATATCGAGTCCGCCCCCGACCGCCACATCGCCGACCTCGGCGACGCACAAATCGACCTGGATCGGCCGCGGCGATGCGGATTCCCGGAGGTGATCTTTGCCGAAGGGAAGACAACCACCACGATGGTGAAGATTGTTGAGACGCTGCTGCGCAACGGAGCCGATGTGCTGGCTACCCGGGTGTCGGAGGAACAGGCCGCCGGATTGCTGGAGAAATATCCCGCCGCTCGATACAACGCCGTCGGCCGGACGTTCCGGATTCCCGGCGAAGGAAGGGAAGGGAAAGGGCGCGAAGGGTGTGAAGGGTATGAAGGGAAAGGGCGCGAAGGGTATGAAGGGTATGAAGGGAAAGGGCGCGAAGGGCGCGAAGGGTGTCAAGGAAAGGTGACGATCGTCACCGCCGGCACCAGCGACCTGCCGGTAGCCGAAGAGGCCCGCGAAACCGCGCTCTGGACCGGTGCGGCGGTAACGCTGATTCAGGACGTTGGCGTGGCCGGTCCGCATCGACTGACAGCCAATCTCCCGTTGCTTGCCGAATCCGACGCGGTGGTGGTGGTGGCCGGCATGGAGGGCGCGTTGCCCAGCGTGGTGGGCGGGCACGTCGCCTGCCCGGTGATCGCCGTGCCCACCAGCGTCGGCTATGGGGCCAGCTTCGGCGGCGTCGCGGCACTGCTGGGAATGTTGAACAGTTGCGCCTCGAACGTCACCGTGGTGAACATCGACGCCGGCTTCAAGGGAGGATACGTCGCCGGGCTGATCGCCAAAAACGTCCATAAAGCCGCAACCGGTGGTCGCGCCTGATTTACTGTGCCGCCGACTTGGTTCCTTCCGGCGAGCCTCCGATGGGCGTACCGGGTGGCAACGGCCGGGCCGCAATCGAATAGCCCAGCCGATATAGTTCCTTGCGGACCCGGCGGAACGCCTCGAAGCCGTCCGGGTAGACCCATAAGGTGACGGTCGTTCGGCCGGGAAGGATTTTTGCCAACTCCCGGAGGAAGTCGGATTCCTTTTCGAGCGCCAGTCGGACCGGCTCACCCAGGTCGTTCGACGTGGGAATCAGCGTCCATTTCCTCAGCCGCACGTAGCTGCCACCGCGGCCGGTCTGTTGGGCTATCTCCAACGGAACGTCGTAGCGCTGGAGCGTGTAGCGGAGCCGGAATCCGCCCACTGGCCCGACCGTGTCGGTCAACTCCGGATGGTCGCGGAGCTTATAGACCTGACGTTTCGCCCGTGACTTGAACTCTTCCAACAGCGGCTCCAGCGGCACGAACAACACGCGGCCGTTGGCCACCAACAGGTGCGCCTCCGGGCCGTCCACCGTCCGGCTGATCGACGAGGGATAGCTTTCCACCACGATCGGCTCGGCCGGTTGGTTTTCGATTTGTTCTCGCCGGCGATTCAGTTGCCCGAGTCGTCGCCGCGATTGCGAAAGTTGATCGGCCAGGTCGAACTCCGCCCTTGGGGCCTGGTCCAACTTGTCGCGGCGGCGCCGAATCTCGTGTTCCGCCGCCGAGACCACCGTGGCCAGGTAGTCGCGTTTCATTCCGCAGGCGGCGATTTCCCGTTCCAGTTCGTGCGTTTCCTCGGCGGTCTTCCACACGTCTGCCCGCAACGATTGTTCGGCGGCCAATTCCTTTTCCAACTCCGCCACGTCCGGCGGAGACGGAATCGACAATAGTTCCGGCGACTTTTTAATTCGCATCCCTTCCAGGACCACCATGATGATCATAATGCTCACCACGCAGGCCACGATGTCCACGAAGGAATCGCCGTTTACCGGATCGCCGCGTTGGATGGTGGATCGAGGCATGTGGAGGCGCCAGGGATTAGGGATTAGAGGTTAGGGATTAGTGTGTGTAGCGGCCGGGCTTGCCCGGCGCGTTGTGAATACCATGTAAAGAATGATGAATGTTGAACTGAAAACTGACAACTGACAACGGCCTTGTCGAACTATCAGTGCGTTAAATCCGTAAAACAAGGAAGAAACGGATTTCACTCACGAATGAAAGGAGTCTCGACATGGCTGGAACACGTAAAGGTACATACAAAATCACAAATTGGAGGAAATACAACGA
>JAUWNG010000022.1 GCA_030612765.1 Planctomycetota bacterium | reverse complement strand
TCGTTGTATTTCCTCCAATTTGTGATTTTGTATGTACCTTTACGTGTTCCAGCCATGTCGAGACTCCTTTCATTCGTGAGTGAAATCCGTTTCTTCCTTGTTTTACGGATTTAACGCACTGATAGTTCGACAAGGCCGTTTTGAGTTGTCAGTTTTCAGTTTAGCCCCGGCGTCCACGCCGGGAAATGGCCACGTGGACACGGCCGCTAAACGGGCAAAACAACTGACCACCGACAACTGACAACTCAAAACCGACAACTGAAAACCGACAACTTACTCCCGGAGCAAATTATGCGTTATGGAATGAACCTGTTGTTGTGGGCCGACACGATCGACGACGAGGCGTTGCCGCTGTTGGATCAGATCAAAGAAATCGGTTTCGACGCCGTCGAGTTGCCGGTGTTCGAGTCGGACGTGAAGAAATACGCGAGTTGGAACAAGCATCTCGACAACGCCGGGCTGGCTCGAACCGCCGTGACCGTGCGTGGGGCGGACGAGGATCCGATGAGTCCCGACCCCAAAATTCGTCGCCAGGGAATCGAGGCCAACAAGGCCGCGTTGGACTGTTGCCAGGCGGCGGGGGCCGAGACCCTTGTCGGCCCGTTCCATTCCGCACTGGGGCACTTCAGCGGCGCGGGGCCGACGAAGGACGAATGGAACTGGGCCGTCGAGAGCATGCGCGAAGTGGCCGAGTACGCCGAACGGTGCGGCGTGACGTTGGGGCTGGAGTATCTCAACCGTTTCGAGTGCTACCTCTTGAACACGGCTGCCGACGGCGCTCGCTTCTGCCGCGAGGTGGACCACCCGCGCTGCCGGATGATGTACGACACCTTCCACTCCCACATCGAAGAAAAAAACACTTCGGCGGCGATTCGGGAGTTGAAGGACCTGCTCGTCCACGTCCACATTTCGGAGAACGACCGCAGCACGCCCGGGGCTGGCAACGTCCGCTGGGCCGAAACCTTCGACGCTCTGCATGAGATCGGCTACGACAACTTGATGGTGATCGAGGCCTTCGGACTGTCGTTGGAAAGGTTGGTTCCCGCCACGAAGATTTGGCGGCGGATGTACGACAATGAGCACCGACTAGCCGCCGAGGGACTTGCGTTTATGAAGGGCGAAGTGGCCAAGAGGTGGCTGCCGGAGTCGGCAATGCACTGAGCTTGATGCGGTCCCAAACTGTGCTAAAATTAAAGATTATTAAGTGGAATGGATAAACCCAGCGACGATGATGTGGAGGGTCCGACGATGAAGGCAATCAAGGTTTTGATCAACGACGGGCAGATCGTGCCCGAAGAACCTCTTGGCAGCGGGCGGCATGAAGCGATTTTGGTGATGCTTGATCCCGACCCCTGGGAGCAAATCATCAATGATCCGCGACCGCGACCTGCGCTGGACCGGGCTGCCGAGGAAGCAATGGAAGACTACCACGCGGGCAGGACGACGCCCTTGGACCCGGAAAAGATGTCATGAAATCGATCACGACTGATCGCTTCTGGCACTTGTTTCGTGCCTTGCCCCACAATGTGCGCAAGGAAGCGCAAGAAGCATTTTATCTCTTCCGCGACAATCCTTTGCATCCCGGACTCCGTTTCAAACGCCTGCGCTGCAACCCGGACTATTGGTCGGTGCGTGTTACACAGGATTATCGAGCAGTGGGCCGCAAGCACAAAGACACAATAGTCTGGTTTTGGATCGGCAGTCACAGCGAGTTCGACAAGAAGTTTCGTGCATAATGTCCCCATCCCCCGATCCGTCGTTCGAGTCCGAGCCGCAAGGCATTTCGCTGGACGAGTTGGCGCGTGCGTTTTCGCAAGTGATGGAGACGGAACCGCGGCAGAGCGAGGAAACGCCGCCGTCGGGTGGCACTGGCGACTCGCCGGTGTTGGCGACTCCGGGCCAATCCCAACTCAGCACTGGCGAGACGCCAGTGCCACCCGGCGAGGAAGATCCCTGCCCGGTCAATCCGCGAACCATTCTGGAGGCGATGCTGTTCGTGGGCAACCGCGACAATCAACCGATCTCGCCCGGTCGGGCGGCGGAACTGATGCGCGACGTGTCCGTGGACGAGATTCCGCCGCTGGTGGATGAATTGAACCGGCGCTACGACGCCGTCGTCGCTCCGTATCGCGTCGTCGGCGAGGACAACGGCTATCGGCTTGCACTCAGCGAGGAGTTTCGCTCCCTGCGCAACCGTTTCTACGGCCGCATCCGCGAAGCTCGGCTGTCGCAGGCGGCCATCGACGTGCTGGCGTTGGTGGCCTACGGGCAGCCGATGACCGGCGAGAGGATCAGCCATCTGCGAGGCAAACCCAGCCGCCACGTGTTGGCCCACTTGGTGCGTCGCGGTCTGTTGCGGATCGAGCGGCCGGAACCGAACCGCCGCACGCCCCACTACCACACCACGGACCGCTTCCTGCGGCTATTCAATCTGGAATCGCTCGACGACCTGCCGCGGAGCGAGGATGCCGGCCCGCCGTGATCAGGGCTGTAGGTTATGCTTCAGCATAACAATTGGATGGGTAATCGGTTTGTTATGCTGAAGCATAACCTACAAACTATGACAACAATCCGCGGTAACCGCTCACGGGGCGATCGTCATCCTGAGCGCAGCGAAGGATCTCGCCAGCAACGCATCTTCATCAGAGATCCTTCTCTGCGCTCAGGATGACGGATACCCCGCCGGCCTGTAAACGGTTGCCATTCTTCTCACCTCCCGCCAGCACATCGGCCTGGGGGGCCGGCAACGCCCCGGTCTGGCTCCAAAACTTGCGCGTCAAAATTTTCCCGCTCGCCTGATTATAATAATATAAGGCGATTATGGCCCGCAAATCTCCTCTGGGCGAGGGAAGTTATCCCGCATTTTGGGGCGTTTCTGATGACCGACTCGATGGGCAATGACTTTGTCTTGTTGTTCACCAAGGATGCACGGTGGATATTCTCGTACATCCTGATGTTGGTGCCCAATAAGGTGGACGCCGAGGAGGTTTTCCAGGAAACCAGCCTCACGCTCTGGCAGAAGTTCAGCGAGTTCATCCCGGGCAGCAACTTCCGGGCCTGGGCAATCAAAGTGGCGCACTACAAGGTTCTGCATTATCGGGCTAAGCGGAAAAGCAACCCGCTGCTGTTGGACGATGCCGTGCTGGAGGCCATCCACGGCACGGCCGCGGCAATGACCGACCGGCTCGACGATTTGCACTGGGCCTTGGAAAAGTGCCGCTCCAAGCTCAGCGACGACGATCGGAACATGCTCGACCGGCGATATGAGCCAAACGCGACGACGAAGACGGTCGCCGACGAGTTGGGGCGGTCGCCACGATCGATCTATCGCACCCTGGACCGCATCCATCAAGTCCTCTACGAGTGCATTCGCCGGGAAATGGCGGCGGAGGCGCCGCGATGACCGAACTGCAACACAACTCGGACGAGATTTGCCGCTTGCTCTGGGCAATGCGCGAAGACGAACTCGCGCCGGAAGACGCCGAACGGTTGCGGTCCATGTTGCTCGAAGACCCCCACGCCCGGGAACTGTACGTCTACTACATGTTCCTTTCCGGCAGCCTGGAATGGGACAGTTCCGCCAGGGCCAAGGGGCGCGAGACGGGGGACGGGAGACGAGGGATGGTCGGTTTACCGGCCATTGATCTTCCCGTTGGCGCGGCAGTTGAACTGCCGCTCCCGCCTGATCTCGAATCTCAAATCCCCGAACCCCGAACCCCGAACCCCGAACCCTCCTCCGACCAACTGCGGACGATCGACCTGTACAAGAGCTATCGCAAGGGACCGGTCGAAGTGCCGGTGTTGCGGGGCGTGGACATGGAGGTCCGTCAGGGCGAGTTCCTGGCCATCGTCGGTCAAAGCGGCTGCGGCAAGAGCACACTGCTGCACCTGCTGGGTACGCTCGACTCGCCCGACCGGGGCGAAATCCACTACGACGGACGACGCATCGACAACCTCCCGGCGGCCGAGCGCGACCTCTTGCGGAACCGCCGGTTCGGCATGATCTTTCAGTTCTATCACCTGCTGCCCGAGCTGAACACGTTGGAAAACGTGCTCGCGCCGCTGATGATTAGGCACGGCACGTGGTCTTTTCTCGCTCGGCGGCGGAAGTATCGCGCGGAGGCCAAAGAGCTGTTGGAAATGGTCGGTCTGGGCCATCGGCTGGGGCATCGGCCGTGCGAGCTGTCGGGCGGCGAGATGCAGCGGGCGGCCATTACCCGGGCGTTGGTGGCCCAACCCCGGCTGCTGCTGGCCGACGAGCCGACCGGCAACCTCGACCAGTCCACGGGCGTGGAAATCATCCGCATTCTGCGGGACTTGAACCTCCAGCGAAACCTCACTATAGTGATGGTCACGCACGACCGCTCCATCGCCGATCAGGCCGACCGGATCGTCCATTTGGTCGAGGGGCGGATCGAGGAATAAGGGGCGTAGGGTGGGACAAGCTTTAGCGCGGTCCCACCATGCATAACTTGGCCTTGGTGGGACTGCGCTGCGCTTGTCCCACCCTACAATCCACCGTACCCCTAATTGCTCTGTTCTGAATGTGACAGTATAACTGTCATCTATCGTGTCGTTATCAACCACCTGACCCAAGCGGAGCCTTTGTCAATGGATACCGCCACCTCGAAAAAGCCCAGCAAGTTACTACCGCACAACGCTTATACCAAGCTCAAGCCCGGCGAGGAGTATAAGCCGATAGTTCCTCCGGGTGATACGCGAGCGGAGGTGACCGTATGGTCCGTTACGATGGGCCTACTCATGGTGGTGATCTTCTCCGCCGCCTGCGTCTATATAGCGCTGCGGACGGGCAACGGCATAGAAGCCTCCATCCCGATTGCCATCATGGCCATCTTCTTCGGCCGGCAGGGGCTGAAGCGCGGCGGCAAGAGCACCATCCTCGAAAACGTCATTGTGCAGTCCATCGGCCAGTCGGCCGGCGTAGTCGCCGCCGGATCCGCGTTTCTCATCCCGGCCCTCTACATCAACGGGCTGGACGTGGCGAGGTGGCAGATATTCCTGGCCTGCGCCATCGGCGGGTTCCTGGGGATTGTACTCATCATCCCGCTCCGCAAGTATTTCGTGAAGGACCTACACGGGGAGCTTCCTTTCCCGGAGGCGACCGCCGTCAACGAGATACTGGTCTCCGGCGAAAGCACGTCCGCCGGCGCCGGCAAGGTGCTGTTGATGGCCTTCGGCCTCGGCGCGGCCTACGACTTCGTCGCGGAGGCATTCCATGCCTGGAACCCGATGATTACGACCAAGACGCTCCTCGGCGATTTCGGCGAGAAGATGTCGACCTTCCGCTTCGACATATCCGTCAACGGCATCGCGGCGCTTTTCGGCCTTGGCTACATCATCGGGCTCCGGTATGCCGCCGTCATTGCCGCCGGGTCGGTATTCGCCTCCCTGGTGCTGGTGCCGCTCATTTACCTCTTCGGCTCGCAGGTTCCCAATTTCGTCTTCGCCGGAGAACACTATGACATCGCGAGTATGAACTCCAGTGACATCTTTGGCGCGTTCGTCAAACCGATTGGCATCGGCGCCATCGCCGTCTCCGGCCTCATCGGTATCATCCGTATGGGCAAGATCATCCTCGGCTCCATTTCCCTTGGCTTCAAGGGACTGAAGGGGGACGGCGCAGTGGAGGCGGCGCCGCGCACGCAACTCGACATGTCGCCCCGCAACGTAATCCTCATCCAGTTCGGCTCGACGGTCCTCATGGCGCTGCTGTTCTTCGTGGTGGGGATGACCTCCACCGACTCCACGACCGGTCTGAGCTACTCGATGGACCAAAGCGCTTGGTATGCGGTGGTCGGCGCGGCGGTGGGCTTCGCGCTGTCGTTCCTTTTCACTCCCGTAGCCGCCCAGGCCATCGCCATCGTCGGCGTCAACCCGGTCTCCGGCATGACGCTCATCACCGTGGTGCTAACCATCCTGGCGCTGGTGGCGACCGGGCTGACGGGCACGGGCGGGATGTTCATCGCGCTGATTGTCGGCTGTGCGGTCTGCACCGCCCTGTCCACGTCCGGGGCGATCATCTCCGATTTCAAGATCGGCTATTGGATCGGTTCCACGCCTCGCAACCAGGAGGTTTGGAAATTCGCCGGCATCATCCTGGCGGCTCTCACTGTGGCCCTTGTGATTCCAATCATGGATTCCGGCTACCATTTCATGGTGAAAGACTCCGTTACCGGTGAAATGGTCGCCAACACAAAGGTTCTGCCCGCTCCCCAGGCCCACATGATAGCGGCGGTAAGCAAGGGACTCCTCGAGGATCCGGCCAATCAACCGTTGCTCCTCTACGGCCTCGGCGGACTGGTGGCCATCATGCTTTATATGGCCAACGTCCCGATGCTGGCCTTTGCGCTCGGAATCTATCTCCCAATCTTCCTCAACATGGCCGTGCTGGCCGGGGCCGTCGTCTCCCACATCGTAAGCAAGACCGGCGGCAGCGAGAAGGTGAGAACCGCCAGACGGGAGCAAGGCATCCTCATCGCATCCGGACTCATGGCAGGCGCCGCCATCTTCGGCATCATCACCGCCATCCTACGTCAGGCTGCGCTGGGAGCGCCAATCCAATTCATCTCCTTTGGCGAAAAGTTCTGGCTCGAGCAGACGGAGACAGGCGAGGCGTTCTTGAAGAGCGAGTGCCTGCAATGGTATGAGGGCTTCATTGGGCAAGGCATCGGTCTGGCGATGTTCGTGGGCCTCGGAGTCGCCTGCTTCATGCTGGCAAGACAAGGCGCCGCGTGGTATCTCCGCGAGGAGGAAGAGAAGGCGGAGAAGGATAGCACATAGCGATTCCCTGGAAAATAGCCGGGGACAAACTGCCCCCGGTGAACTGCGGAAGGAGTCGATGTATTCCGATCTCCCAGCAAACATTCGTTTAACCCGGAGCCATCGGCGACGGGATGTTGTCCGCTGCCGTCCCGTCGCCGATGGCGCCGGGTTAAACGAGCAATGCACTGCCATGTACGGCCCAAGTAGGGTGCGTCCACGACGCACCGCAAACAAGTAGGCCAGATTTTCCGGAATTTTGGTGCGTCGTGGACGCACCCTACAACTACAACTTGAACCCCCCAGCCCCGATCATGAAAATCTACATCAACGGAGAGTATTTCGAGAAAGAAGACGCCAAGATCAGCGTCTACGACCACGGCTTGCTCTACGGCGATGGCGTGTTCGAGGGCATCCGCAGCTACGGCGGAAAGATATTCAAGCGGGAAGAGCATATCGACCGGCTGTGGGACTCGGCCAAGGCCATCAGGATGGAAATCCCGATGACCAAGGATGAGATGATCGAGGCCGTTGAGAAGACTTTGGCCGTCAACGGGCTGACGGACGGCTACATCCGCCTGATCGTCACCCGCGGCGTCGGCGACCTTGGGCTGGACCCGGACAAATGCGGCACTCCGCAGGTGATTATCATCGCCGACCTCATCGCCCTGTATCCGCCGGAGTTGTACGAGAAGGGGCTGGAGATCGTCACGGTCAGTACGCCGCGGAACCATCCGGCGGCGCTCAGCCCGCGGATCAAATCGCTGAACTACCTGAGCAGCATCATGGCGAAGATCGAAGGCAAGCAGGCCGGCTGCGTCGAGGCCCTGATGCTCAACCACAAGGGCGAGTTGGCCGAATGTACCGCCGACAATTTCTTTATCGTCCGCAAGGGCCGGCTGCTCACTCCGCCGTCGGACGCCGGAATACTCGAAGGCATTACGCGAAACGCCGTGATGGACATTGCCCGCGAGATGGGCGTCGAGGTGCTGGAGATCGTCCTGACCAAGTACGACGCCTACGTGGCCGACGAGTGTTTTCTGACCGGCTCGGCGGCCGAGGTCATCGCGGTGGTGAAGATCGACGGCCGCACGATCGGCGACGGCAAGCCGGGTCCGATCACCCGCGAGTTGAAAGACCGATTTCATAAACTCACGCAAAGCTGAGCGGCCGGCGTAGGACGGATTTCCCAATCCGTCCCGTTCGGTGGTGCATTAATGGAATGAATGTTGTGTCTGTTGGGGTGGCGGTTAAACTGCCACCCCAACGCTGTTTGATGGACGGCGGAAATTCCGGGAACAGAAAGGTACGCACCATGACGCTGTTTACACTCCAGGAATTACTCTCGCGTCTTTGCCTCTACTTGGAGGGAAAGAGCGACTTCTCCGACGTTCGAGAGTGGGTATATGAGTTTTACTGGGCAGAACAATCAATCGAACTTGACGACGCACTGGAGAAGGTATTCCCAATCCTTTTGCCATACCTACAGGATGAGGCGGCCTACAAGGACTCGAAACGAGATGTGCGGATGCGCCGAGTTTATAAACTATTGAATTCAGCCACTTCATTGTTTGCAGAAAACACGGTTTTCGGCTTGGAGTTTGACGAGATTCGTGAATTGACAAAGAAACTGCTGGATGCGTTAATTACGAAGGAAACGTACCAAAGAAAGATGGCTGCGCTGTCACCTGCACCATACGATGTGATTCGATTGGTTCGTTGGGCAGATGCACACAGAAACGACAATGAACCCGTACAGGAAAAGCTGATCTAGGAGTCGGGGAGTCGCGGGAGTCGAAACGGGAGTCGAAACGGGGACGCAGCTAGTATTGGCAAGCTAGGATGCGGTAAACTAGCTGCGTTCCCGTTTCAACGTTCGTTTCAACGTTTGGCAATTGCTGTTATTGACGTCCTGGGATTCCATTGATCCATCTTTGACGGCTGTCACTTTTTCTTCTTGCTGATCCGACTTCCGGTGGCGGAGGACGGATAGCGGTCGACAGCGATCAACACACGACGTTCCAGAATACGTTCGGCAGTGTTGAAGCGGAGGATGTTCGCGGTCACTTCGCCAATGGGAGACAGCGGACGAATTATCGAGCCCTCCAGGCGAAAATGATCGGACCAATTATCTTTTCGCGGATTGAACAGAGGCGTCAACTGATCGGAGCCGGGAAGGATTGATGCGATGTCCGTCCCTTTCTGACGATTGCAGAACAGACAGGCAAGCGCCAAGTTTTTCTCGCTGGTCGGGCCGCCGTGCTTGCGGCTGACGATGTGGTCCACTTCGCAACCGAAGAAGGTGTCGTCGGAGTGGATAAGGCAATACTCGCAAAGCCCCTCGGCGCGGGCTAAAACGAGCCGGCGAAGCTCCTTGCCGATGTAGCTACTCATGGGCGGTGAATCGACGAGCGCGGGCCTTGGCCAGCCTCATCAAATGCTCCAATTGGAGATAATGGTCCAATTCCGACCGCTCGTCGGGCGTGAGCGAATCGTCCTTTTCACGCTCGACCAACTCGGCGACCCGCCGTCGCGCCGCTTCCGAAGGACGAAACGCCGCCACGCCGTTCGAGTCGCTCCCGGCGGCGATGAAATCGACCACTTCTTCGTAAGCTCTTGTGGTAACGGACATGACATCGAACTCCACTTGCAAGCCGTAGGACTGCCACCATTCAATTCTATCTTACGTGGGCGGGAATTGCCAGACCACGAAAACAGGCCGGATAAGCATCATAATGGGGCTGCGCTTCGCTTGACCCACCCTACTATTTCGATGCCGCGGCCTCTTCGCCGAGATCGACGCCCTTGGCGAGAATCTGGAGGTTGGTGCCCAATAGCGCGGGGTTCTTCTTACCGAGGGTGTCGGTCAATAAGCCGCTGAGAAGTTTGCGGTCCTCGATGCCCAATAGGCCGGCGCAGAGACCGAATACCAACATGTTGGCCGAACGCATGCTGCCCATCTTCGAGGCGATTTCGGTCAGGTCAAGCTCGATGACTTTCACGCCGGGGTGCTTGCCGACCGTGGGTACCAGCGACGAATTGACGACCAACGTGGAGCCTTTCCGCAGTAGCGGGGTGAAAGCGCGATACGACGGCTCGTTCATGACCACGATAATCGTGGCGTCCTCGACGATGGGCGAGCCGATCGGGCGGTGGCCGACCTTGATGTGGCAATGGGCGGTGCCGCCGCGGACCTCCGCGCCGTAGCTGGGGATATACGTGGCGTTGAAGCCCTCGGCGACGGCCGCTTGGGCCAACATCTTGCCGGCCAGGATCAGCCCCTGTCCGCCGCTGCCGGCCAACAGGATTTCCCGGGTCGCTTCGACAGCAGGATGTTTTTTGACGGTTTTGCCAGTTTTCTTCACAGCCGAGGGCGGCTGTGCCACGGATTTTTTTTTGCTGCCACGGGTTTTGGTTTTAGGCATTTGCCGCCTCCTTATCCTTGTATACGCCTAGCGGGAAGGTATGAACCATCCACTCTTCGATCCGTTTGACGGCCTTCACCGGCGGGAGCCGCCAGTAAGTGGGGCAGGGCGAGAGTATCTCGACCAGGCTGAAGCCCTTGTTGTCTAGCTGACGGCCGAAGGCGGTAATGATCGCCTGCTTGGCCTTGCGGACGGCGGCCGGTTTGTCGACCGTCACCCGCGCGATGTAGCTCGGCGCGTCCATCGTGCCGAGCATTTCGCAGACCTTGATCGGCGGTCCTTCGTTCTCCGAGCGGCCGGTCGGCGTGGTGGTCGTCTTCTGGCCGAGGATGGTGGTGGGGGCCATCTGTCCGCCGGTCATGCCGTAGACGGCGTTGTTGACGAAGATCACGGAGATGTTTTCGCCCCGATTGGCGGCGTGGATGATCTCGGCGGTGCCGATGGCGGCCAGGTCGCCGTCGCCTTGGTATGTCATGACGAACAGGTCGGGCCGTGCCCGCTTGATGCCGGTGGCCACTGCCGGTGCCCGGCCGTGGGCGGCCTCCGACATGTCGACGTCGATGTACTTGTAGATCAACACGGAGCAGCCGACCGGGGCGACGCAGATGGTTCGCTCGCGGATACCGTAATGCTCGATGGCCTCGGCCACCAGCCGATGGACGACGCCGTGGCCGCAGCCGGGGCAGTAGTGAGTGATTTTCGGGGTCAGCACCGGCGAACGGGCAAACACCTTTTTTTCCTTGGCAATCATCGGCGTTTTCCTTTGGAAGCTTTCTTGCGGTTGGACTTCTTCAACAGCTTGCGCCCCAGGGCGACAAGCTCCTTGATCGAGGGCGCCTCGCCGCCGGCGTATCCGAGAAACTCGATCGGCACCCGCCCCTCGACGGCCAATCGCACGTCCTCGAGCATCTGGCCGTAGCTTAGTTCGGTCACCACGAGGGTTTTGGCTTTTTTCAGCGAGGCCAGCAGTTTTTTGTGCGGGAAGGGCCAGAGGGTGATCGGCCGCAGCAGGCCCGCCTTCAGCCCCTCGTCGCGGAGCAGATCGACCGCCTCGCGGCAGAGCCTCGCACATGCGCCGTAGGCCGTGAAGACCAGACGGGCGTCGTCGGTGCGATAGGCCTCGGCCCGCGGCTCGCGCCGCTCGATCTCGCGGAAGACCTTGTCCAGCACGCGGTTGTGCTCGGCCAACTCGGGCACGGGCAAACGCAACGAGCAGACGAAGAAGGCGTCGCGGCCCTTGGCCCCGGTCAGTGCCCAGGGTTTTTCCACTCGTTTTCGGGCGGGCGGATCGCGCAGCTCGACCGGCTCCATCATCTGTCCCAAGCGGCCGTCGCTGAGCACGATAACCGGCGAGCGGTACTGGTCGGCCAGATCGAACGCCTGGAAGGTGAAGTCGAGCATTTCCTGGGCGCTGTCCGGGGCCAGGACGATGGTTCTGTAATCGCCGTTTCCGCCGCCGCGGGTGGCCTGAAAGTAGTCGCCCTGCGCGGGTGCGATATTGCCGAGTCCCGGCCCGCCGCGCTGGATGTTGACGATCACCGCCGGCAGCCGGCTTCCGGCGAGGTAGCTGATCCCTTCCTGCATCAGCGAGACGCCTGGGCTGGAGGAGGTGGTCATTGCCCGCTTGCCGGCGGCCGCCGCGCCGTGGACCATGCTGATGGCCGCCAGCTCGCTTTCCGATTGCAGAAAGACGCGTCCCAGCGGCAGCAGACGCGCGGCCATGCCGGCGATAATCTCGTTCTGCGGAGTGATGGGGTAGCCGAAGTAGCAATCCACTCCCGCCCGGATCGCTCCCTCGACGACCGCGTCGTTGCCGCTCATCAATACTTTAGTCACGTTGCGACCTCTCGATTAATTCTTATTGCGAAAAGACTGTGTAGGGTGGGACAAGCGTAGCGCAGTCCCACCATGTTTTTTCCGCTCTTGGTGGGACTGCGCTACGCTTGTCCCACCCTACTTTCTTTAGTTGCGACCTCCTGGTTCCGCGTCTTCTCGGCCACGGTTCGATAGACTTCGATTGCGGTGTCGGGACACATCGAGGCGCACAGAGTGCAGCCGGTACACTCGGCGCCGTCGCGCATCCGCATCGGATACACGCCGTATCGGTTCAAGGTGTCGCTCTGCTCGATGCACTCCTTCGGACAAACCGAGATGCACAACTCGCAAGCCTTGCACATTTCCGGGTCGATAACGATTCGAGACATATTGAATTAGACCTCTTCAATCCCCCCTCTCCATTTGGGAGAGGGGCAGGGGGTGAGGGAAATACCCGGCCCTCACCCTAACCCTCTCCCAAAGGGAGAGGGGACTTACGAATTAACGATACTCCTGGACTTTGATTTTTCGGGCCATCGCGGCCTGCGCGGCGGTGGCCAGGGCGATCATCTCCTCGGTTTCCGGGTAGACCATGAACGGAGCGACGAATCCGGCGTACTTTTTAATCAGGCGGATCAACAACCGCGAGCGGGCCATACCGCCGGCGAACACCACTGCCTTCACCCGGCCGGAAAGGACCGCCGACGACGCGCCGATCCACTTGCCAATCTGATAGGCCATCGCCTCGTAGACCTCCGTCGCCTTGGCGTCCTTGCGACGGATGCGCTCTTCGACCTCGCGGCAGTCGTTCGTGCCCAGATAGGCGAACATTCCGCCGTGGCCGACGAGCATCTTCCCAACGTCGTCGGGCGAATGTTTGCCCGAGAAACAGGCCGCTACCAACGGGCCGGTGGGCAACGATCCGCTCCGCTCGGGCGAGAAGGGGCCGTCGCCGTCCAGGGCGTCGTTCACGTCAACCACGCGTCCCTTGCGATGTGCGCCGATCGAGATACCCCCGCCCATGTGGACCACGATGAAGTTTTGTTTATCGTAAGGTACGCCCAAATCCTTGGCGGCGCGCCGGGCGGCGGCCCGCTGCGAGAGGGCATGGAAACGGCTCTTCCGCTCGAAGGCCGGATGGCCCGAGTATCGAGCCAGCGGCCAGAACTCGTCGACCACCACCGGATCGGCGATGAAAGCCGGAGCGCCGGCGCGGCGGCCGATCTCGTTGGCCAGCGGGGCACCGAGACTCGAAGGGTGTTCGCCCCATTTCCCGCTCCGCAGGTCGCGGATCATCTTGGCGTTTACTCGGTAGACGCCGCCGGCGATGGGCTTGGTCAGCCCGCCGCGGCCGGCAACGGCCAAACACCGCTTCAAGTCGATCCCCTGCTCGTCTATGAAACGCAGAACGGCGTCGCGGCGGAACTCATATTGATCGACCACGCGGTTGAACCTGGCCAGCTCCTTCTTTGGATGGCCGATCTCCTCGACGGCCAGACAATCCGAGCCGCGATAGACGGCCAGCTTCGTGGAGGTCGAGCCGGGATTGAGGACGATCACCAGGTCGCGTTTGTTTTTCGCGGTCATTTCTGCTCGCTTCCCGCCAATACCACGGAAAGCGCCATCGTGTAGAGCTTTGTCAGTGAACTATCGGAGCGTGAGGTCATGACGATCGGCGCCTTCACGCCCACCAATGCGTTGGCCATTTCGGCGCCGGCGAAATAGACCAACGACTTGTAAAGGATGTTCGCCGAGTGGATGTCGGGGCAGAGGAGGACGTCGGCGCATCCGGCGACGGGGCCTTCGATGTGCTTTATCCTCGCGGCCCGCTTGGAAACGGCGATGTCCAATGCGTAAGGACCGGCGACGTCGGTGTTGGGGAATTGCCCGGTTTCGCCCATCTTGGCGATTACCGCGGCGTCGACCGTGGCGGGCATGTCCTTGTTGATCTTTTCGATGGCCGCCAAGATGGCCACCTTCGGCCGGGTGAAGCCGAGCCGGTTGGCCACCGAAATCGCGTTCCGCACCATGTCCGCCTTGCGGCCGACGTCGGGGTTGATGTTCACCGCCGGATCGGACATGAACATCAGACGCTTTTCAATGGGCGAGTCGAAGAGCGTGATGTTGCTCAGCAGTCCGCCGCGGCCGAGTCCGGTCTCGCGGTCGAGAATGGCGCGGAGAATCGTGGCCGTGCCGACGGTCCCTTTCATGAGGATGTCGGCACGTCCTTCGCGGCAAAACCCGACGGCCTTGGCGGTAATCAGCTTCGGTTCTGGTTCGTCCAGCACCTCGACGCCGCGCAGCGGAATTTTCAAGGAGCGGCACATCCGCTGAATCCGCTTCTTGTCGCCGATCAACAGGGGCTTGATCAAACCGTGGCGATGTGCCGCGTGTACGCTCTTCAGCCCTTCTTCCTGATCGGCGCCGGCCAGGACGAGCGTTTTTTGGCCGGGCAGTTTTTTGGCAAGGACGAGAAGGTCCTTGAGACTGCGGATTTTCTTTTGGCGGGGCATCTCACACCTCGTCGCCCCGCTTCAACGCCACCAGACCGCTGCGGGCCAAGGCGCGGATGCCAAAAGAATTCAGGGCGTTGATGAAGCCGTCCACCCGTTCCTCGTCCCCGGCGATCTCGAAGGTGATGGTCTTCTTACCCATGGCCAACACCCGGGCGCCGAAGACCTCGGCCGTCTGGGTGAGTTGACTGAACTCCTCGGGCCGGAAATGGACCTTTATCAGCGCCAATTCCTGATCGAGATACTCCTGCCTCGAGAGATCGTCGATGTCCAGCACGTCCCGCACTTTCTTCAACTGCGAGGTGACGCCGCGGATCTCCTTGTCGTGTCCCTCGACGACGATCGTCAACCGCGAGGTGTCGAACAGATCGGTTTCGCTGACGGCGATGCTCTTGATGCTGACGGCGAACTTCTTGAACACCCCCACAATCTGGGCCAGAATCCCCGTGCGGTTTTTGACCAGGCCGGATATCGTGTGCTTCAAGGTACGCCCTCCACAAAATTAAACTATCTTGTAGGAACCGCTCTTGCTATGATGCTAAACTCTGAAAATGTCGATGTCAAGGCACCCGAGCGAGTATCCGAAGGGCAAAATCGAGCATGTTTCGCGGTGATAATGCGGCAGGATTGTTTTCGGACTTCTAATACCGCTCGGGGGACATTATGATACCCGATCGTTGGAAATGCAGGAAAATGTAGATGCGTCCGAGATCAGCGATAGATCTCGCGCCGATGGCCGACTCGAACCACGAGAACAACAAGTCGGTCGTCTTCGACCCTATATATGATACGATAGTCGCCTACCCGTACGCGCAAAAAGCGATTCGGTCCGGCAAGCATTTTTGCGCCGGCTGGGCGCGGGTTTTTTGCCAATGCCAAAATCTTCGCGTCCACTCTCTTGAGAATGGTCCGCGAAAGCGAATGGAGGTTGCGACGCGCCGCCGGAGTGAGTTCTATTTTGTAGGCAGCCATTTATTACAGTGAACGGTTGATAATGCCCCCGTCTTTTCCATTCGAGAAGAATATATCACAACTCATCGGACAGCGTTTACAATCCCAGTTCGCGGCGAACGCGTTTGTAAGGGATTCGCTCGTTCGATTCCGCCAGGGCAGCCTTGGCTGCCCGGATGTCGCGCTGGTCTTCGAGCGCTTCGAGCGCCGCCAAATCCTCAATTGAAACAATGGCCACTACGTCTTTCCCGGAACGGCGAACCAAAATCCGCTCTTGTTTGTAGGCCACGCGATTAATGGCGTCGGAAAGATTGTCTCGGATTTCCGTTATACTTAGAGTGGTCACGTCGGTTCTCCCTCGCGTTGGCGCACTTGAAGAAAGCATTGTATCGTATGTTTCGTACAATTCTATAATATCTTACACCTAGAGTCAAGGCGTACTGTTCTTTTGTGTGTGGCAAGATTTTCTGGCGGCTATGCCATTTTTGTCATTCTGAGCGCAGCGAAGAATCTCGCTTTTCCGGCAGCGTCGGCGAGATTCTTCGCTGCGCTCAGAATGACCGAACCTGCCAGGAAATCTGGCCGCACACGTTCTTTTGGACACACATCTCCACATAACAGGTGGAATTGACGGTGGTCGGGAAGTTCAGTAGGGTGGCGAATCCGCAGTCTTGATATTTTTCTGCTCCACCGAGGAAAACTGCAAACATGGAATGGATTACCTACCTGTTCGATCTGTTTCTCCACCTCGACAAACATCTGGGCGAGATTATCAGGGACTACGGCGTTTGGACGTACCTTATCTTGCTGGTAATCATCTTTTGCGAGACGGGGTTGGTCATCACGCCGCTGCTGCCGGGCGATTCGCTGTTGTTCGCCGCCGGCGCGTTGGCCGCTTTGCCCGACAGCCCGCTCGATCCCCTATGGTTGGTGGTGCTGCTCAGCGCGGCGGCGATCGTCGGTGACACGGTGAACTATTGGATCGGGGCGTATATCGGGCCGCGGGCCTTCAGCGGCAAGGTCCGCTTTATGAAAAAGGAATACCTCGACCGCACCCACGCCTTCTATGAAAAGTACGGCGGCAAGACGATCGTGATTGCCCGATTCGTACCGATCATCCGCACGTTTGCCCCGTTCGTGGCCGGCGTCGGGGCCATGAACTACACGAAGTTCATCGTCTACAACGTAGTGGGTGGAATCGCCTGGGTGGCGATCTTCGTTCTAGGCGGCTATTGGTTCGGAAACTTCAAGCCGGTCAAAGAACACTTCTCGTTGGTCGTGCTGGCGATCATCGCCATCTCGGTGATGCCGATGGTCGTCGAGTACATCCGCGCTCGGCGCGGCCGCAAAAGCTAAGCGGCCCGTTGTAAAAGGGTGCCACTGCTGGCTTGCCCAGCAGTGCTTGGGAGAAACACCCGGAAAACACTGCTGGACAAGCCAGCAGTGGCACCCAAACTCCCAGAAATCGACTTTTTCAACGGGCTGCTAAACGTTTCATAAAGCCGCTTTACGCTGGTCGCACAATGCCCGTTACGCAAACACGTCGGGAAACTGCACGTTGATCGCCGCCGGCAGATCGACCACCGGAAGCGGCGCCGCCGACTTCTTCGTCCGCTGCGATTCGATCGCCTTCTCGACGGCGGCGGGCAGACGCGGCCGCTTGTCGCTGAGCAAATAGTGCAGGTCGGCGTGCATCTGCATGCAGGTCACGTAAACGCGACGCGCCTCGGGATCGTCGAGAAGCAACTCCTCCAGGCGTCGAACCTGCGTGTCGGTCGCTTGGTCATCGACCAACGCCCAAGCAAGCTCCTGCACTTCGTCGGTCAGGCAATTTGTCTGGTCCATGTAAAATCTCCCGAGATCGAGCCACCGCCAATAACGCGTCATCGTTAGTTTATCGGTTGTAGAGGTTGGGGAAGCTGAGGGAAAAACCATAAAGCCGCATTGCGTTGGTCGTGCCCACATAAGTCCGTTTAGCGGCCGACAGTGTGCCACTGCTTCGCAGAAGCAGTGCCAAGCGTAACCCATTGTCCCAGCACTGCTTGTTCCAAGCAGTGGCACACCGTGGTGAGAAATGCGGACTAAACGGCGGAATCGGCGTAATCGGACCGCCTCCAACGCGGCTCGAGCGTGAAAGAGTTTCCGGTGCTCCCATCGCCTGCCGTGCAACCTAAATTTGCCGTAGAGTTTACCGTTCCCATTGTGGCAGGCCACGTCAACTCGGGCAGCACGCACCATGTTGGTCTCCGACGGCATTACTGAATCCAATTCGACCGCGGCTACGACCGGCGGCCCGGATACGTCCGCCGGCAAAATGAAATCGCTGTTGGAGTGTGCGTTCGACGTCCGGTTCGCGATCCTCGACGCCGCCGGCGGCGACGTGCTCGAGTCCTCGCCGGCAGAGCCATCGCGGGATTGGGGGCGTTGCAGCGAATTATGCCGCGAGGCGGCGCGGCGCGGCCGGCCCGAGTTTATCGACGACGACGACCCACTGCTGACGTTGGCCCTGCCGTGCCTGGACGCGGAGGGCAGTGGAACCGTGGCGGTCGCCACGTTCCTCACCCGGCCGGTGGCGGAGGACGAGGATTTTTCCGGCCCGGCGCTGAGGTTGGGTATGGAGCCCGGCGAACTCCGCAAGTGGGCGAGCCGTCAAAAGCCTTGGTCCGCCGAAACGCTGAAACAAATCACCGGCCTGGTTCTGGACAATGCCCAGGCGGAAATGCGTCTTCGGGCGCTGCAAGAAGAAGCCGAGAAGCTCTCGGGCAACCTCGCCTCGACCTACGAAGAGATCGGCGCGGTCGAGGCGAATCTGTTGAGTTCGGTGGCCGCGATCCTGGGCGTCCACGGCGGAAACATCGAGCTTTACAGGCAGCAAGCGGAATTGCTCGAGAAGATCATCCACTCGCTGAGTTCCGCCATCGACGCCAAGGACCCGTACACCTGCGGCCACAGCGATCGGGTCGCCCGAGTCGCGGTCCGGCTGGCCGAGGAGATGGGCTGCGACGCCGAGATGCTGAAAACGATTTATCTGGCCGGACTGCTCCACGACGTGGGCAAAATCGGCGTCGAAGACTGCATCCTCCACAAGGCGGGAAAACTCTCCGACGAGGAATACAAACACATCAAGCAGCACGCGGAGATCGGACACCGCATCCTGCACGACCTCTCGAAGCTGGAGGACGTCCTGCCGGTAGTGCTGCACCACCACGAGTCGTGGGACGGAAACGGCTATCCACGGCAACTCGACGCCGAACGGATTCCGCTGGCCGCGCGGATCGTCGCCGTGGCCGACGCCTTCGACGCGATGAGCAGCGACCGGCCTTACCGCAAGAGGATGCCCGACGAGAGGGTCGATGAGATTCTACGCGCCGGGGCCGGCCGACAGTGGGATCCGGCGGTGATCGACGCCTTCTTTCGCAGCAGCGACGACCTGCGGCGCCTGTGCCGGGAAGCTCAGGAAAATGCGGGAACACACCTCGTTTAGCAGCCCGTTGAAAAAGGGTGCCACTGCTGGCTTGTCCAGCAGTGCGGGGAGAAACACCCGGGAAAACACTGCTGGACAAGCCAGCAGTGGCACCCGAACTCTCGAAAACCGACTTTTTCAACGGGCTGTTAGCAGCCGCCGTTCCGGCGACCGCTAAACGGGTTCGGCAAACGTCTCGGGTTGCATTCAACGCACGCGCGGCTATCCTACATGGAGTTGGAGCAGCTTGTTTTCCGCATTTTCCGAAAAGAGCAATACCATGAGCCGACACTTTTGTTTTTCGCGTCTATTTTCGGTCGTCGCAGCATTGGCGGCGATTACGTCCGTTGCCGTCTGCCACGCGGAGGAACCGACGCCCCCGGCCTCGCTGAAGCTGGGCGAGCCGCTGGTCGATCACCTCGAACGGCTGAAACCGCTTAATCCGGAATCGACGGTCTGGATCGATATGGTCGGCAAGCGGGTGGTCTTGCAGGGGCAAGTCTGCCAGAGGGACGCCTTGCTGGAGATGTTCGCCTGTCTGGCGAACACCAAGGAGCACGAGTCGATCGTGGCGGTGCCCTGCAAGGCGTTCGTGGTCCACACCGCGTTGTTGGCCGTCGGGGCCAAGCCCGGCAAATCCGTGCGGTTCGATCCGGAATACGTCCCCGCCAGCGGCACGGAGATCGAAATCTCCGTCCACTGGAAAAACGACAAGGGCGAGGTCCAAACCGCCCGGGCACGGGACTGGGTCCGCGACGTGAAGACCGGCAAGGCGATGGAACATCCGTGGGTCTTCGCCGGCAGCGGGTTTTGGGACAACGAAGCGACCGGCCAACGAGTTTACGAGGCCGAGAGCGGCGATTTTATCTGCGTCTCGAACTTCCCCAGCGCAATGCTCGATCTGCCGATAAAAAGCAGCAAGGACAACGCCGAATTGATGTTCCGCGCCTTCGCCGAGCGGATTCCGCCGCTGGGCACGCCGGTGACGCTCGTTCTGACGCCGAAAGCCCGTTTAGCCCCGGCGTCCACGCCGGGAAAAACGCCCGCGCCGAGTGGACGTGGCGGCTAACAGCCCGTTGAAAAAGGGTGCCACTGCTGGCTTGCCCAGCAGTGCATGGGGAAAACTCCCGGGAAAACACTGCTGGACAAGCCAGCAGTGGCACCCAAACTCCCAAATCCGACTTTTTCAACGGGTTGCTAAACAATCGACTTCGCGCAAACACTTAGCTTCGGCGGCGGCGATGCAATTCACCCCAGCAGCCGGTCCACGCTGTCCAGCAGCCGGCCCATGGCGAAAGGTTTGCGGATGTAGTCGTCAACGCCCAACGTCTCGGCGTAGGCCTTGTGACGGCTCCCCTCGTTGGCCGTGACCATGATGATCTTGATCGGCACCGGGCGGGTGCGGCGGAGCTTCTCCAGCACCAGAAACCCGCTCCGCTTGGGCATCATCATATCGAGGATCACCAGGTCGGGGTTCTCGCGCTCGGCCAGGGCCAGCCCCTGGTTTCCGTCTCGGGCGACGAAAATTTCATAGCCCGCCGCCGCCAGGGCGAACCGCATCGACTCGATGATTTCTCGATCGTCGTCGACCAGCAGGATTCGTTTGCCGGATTTCGGGGGGGCTTCGACCGTGTTTTTCTCGTCTGCCATGACACGCTACCTCTTCTCGGGAAAACTCTGGGTTCCTGGCCCGGACGCTTCTTAGCAGCCCGTTGAAAAAGGGTGCCACTGCTGGCTTGTCCAGCAGTGCATGGAGAAAACTCCCGGGAAAACACTGCTGGACAAGCCAGCAGTGGCACCCAAACTCCCATATCCGACTTTTTCAACAGGCTGTTAAAGCGTGTCCTGGAAAAAGTTCATTTAGTCCGCCATGAATACACGGCGGGCCGGGTGAAACGCGAAAACCGCTTGCCCCGGGTGTATTCACCCGGGGCTAAATACGGTTGTTTCCATTTGCGGACACGCTTCTAATACCATACTCGCCCCATAACGGATTGCAAGGGGACAACGGTGGGTTGTAAGAGGCTTCTCCAGGAACCAATACCCTCGTTCCCACGCGGAGAGGTTGTGAATTTTTGTAGAGTGCGTGAAACGCACCACAACCGGTAACACATGGTGCGTTTCACGCACCCTACGGATTGTGGTCGTGATGACGCCAATTCGCGGGAATTACCCCTTTTTTGGCGGAGAAGCCCTCTACCCTATTGACGGAGTGAAATTGACTCGGTACAATTCGCTATGTTCACGTAAGTATGTGCTTCCGGTTGAAGATCAGTTTGGCGGTTGCCCGACTCCAGGCGACGGCCGGCATTTTGAGGAAGGACCCGGATGGATGCACATCCGCCGATCGGCGTCGGGGGTAGTAGTCCAGGCCCCCGCTAAGTTGAATCTGTTCTTTGAAGTGCTCGCCAAGCGAGACGACGGGTATCATGAGATCGAGACGCTCATGTGCCCAATCGACTTATACGATACCTTGTACTTTTGTGACGCGCCGGAAGGTCCGGTGCGGTTGAAGTGCCGGCGGGTATTCGGAGCCGAAGGTCCAGAAGGCCGGGGACTCCACGAAGTTACCGAAGGGCCCGAGAACCTCGTTGTGCGGGCGGTCGAACTGGTCCGCCGTCGCGCCGGCGTAAACCGCGGGGCCGAGATATTGCTGGTCAAGCGGATTCCGGCCGCGGCCGGCCTGGGCGGCGGATCGAGCGATGCCGCGGCCGCGCTGGTCGCCGCCGACCAAGTTTGGCGGCTCGGCCGGTCGCCCGAAGAGTTGGCCCGCTGGGCGGGTGAATTGGGAAGCGACGTCCCGTTTTTCCTCGCCGGCGGCCCGGCCGTATGCCGAGGGCGTGGCGAACGGGTGACGCCCGTCGGTGGATTGGGGAATTTGCACTTCGTACTGGTCCGCCCGTCGGCCGGATTGGCCACCGCGGCCGTGTACGCCGCGTGCCAAGCGGCCCAGCGGCCTCGGACGGTCCGACCGCTGGTCGAGGCGCTCGAACAAGGAGACTGGAAACAAACGGGCCGGCGGCTGTGCAATCGGCTGCAACCGGCGGCCAGGCGGTTGTCGCCTTGGGTGGCGAGATTGGAGCGGGAGTTCGACCAATTGGACCTGCCGGGGCACGGAATCAGTGGAAGCGGCACGTCGTACTTTGGGGTTTGTCGTAACGCTCGCCACGCGCGGCGCAGTGCGGGGCGTTTGCGGGCGAAAGGATTTGACGTTGTGTTTGCCGTGCGGAGCTGCCGTTGATACGGCCCGCTGAGTGAACCGTAGCAGTCCGTTGAAAAAGGGTGCCACTGCTGGCTTGCCCAGCAGTGCGGGGAGAAATACCCGTGGAAACACTGCTGGACAAGCCAGCAGTGGCACCAAAACTTCAGAAATCCGACTTTTTCAACGGACTGGTAGGAGACGCCTCCTACAACTCAGCGGGCTGCAACATGGCCTGCCAGTGCAAGGAGACCAGCCGTGGAAATCACCGAGGTTCGTGTCAAGCTCATGGAAGAGTCTGGAGAGCGGCTCCAGGCGTTCTGTTCGGTCACTTTCGACGACGCTTTCGTGGTCCGCGACCTGAAGATCATCGAAGGCGTCACGGGGCCGTTCGTGGCCATGCCCAGCCGAAAGCTGACTTCACATTGCCTGCAATGCGGATGCAAGAATCACCTCCGCGCGGGCTACTGCAACCAGTGCGGCAAGCGGTTGAAAGAGCCGTCGGCCGCCCGAGACGACGACGGCCGTACAAAACTCTACGCCGACATTGCCCACCCGATCAACTCCGCCTGCCGCGAGATGATCCAGCAGCGGGTGATCCATGCCTTCGAGGAGGAAAAGGCCAACTCGAAACTGCCGGACTACGTCTCCAGCTACGACGATTTCGACGCCGACGTTTACACGTCGTCGGCCACGACCCGTATTCAAGGTGCGGAGAAGCCCCGCGGCCCGCACAAAGCCCCCGCCGAAAAGCCCCAGCCCGCTCGGACCTCGACGTCAAGCGACAAGTTCGGGGCGGGTATTTTCGAGTGAGCCGGCAGGCTAACCCGTATTTCTCACCACACAAGGAGAATTGGCAACAGTGTGCCACTGCTTCGCAGAAGCAGTGCCGAGCGTAACCCATTGCCCCAGCACTGCTTGTTCCAAGCAGTGGCACACCGTGGTGAGAAATGCGGGCTAACCCGTATTATTCATTGATTCTGAAATTGGGTGCTATGGGTAAGCGCAGCTTACCCGTGGTATGACGTTGGGCTGATTCATCCTTGAAATTCAGCATTACGACTGCGAATTTGCAAGGATGCTAAGCAAAATACCCCACCGCGTTGCGGAACATTTGCAGGCCGTCGCCTTCTGAGCCGGCCTCGCCGCGGGTCCAACGGGGGTGCTGGGTCGGGTCGATGTGCCGCTCGGGATGAGGCATCAGGCCCAACACCCGGCCGGTCGAGTCGCACACGCCGGCTACCTCGGCCATCGAGCCGTTCGGATTGTCGGCCGCCACGTATCGTAGCGGGAGTTGCCCGGCGGCGTCCAAATCTTGCAGCGTCCGGTTGTCCCGGGCAACGAATTTCCCCTCGGCGTGGGCCACCGGCAGGTACATCCGCTCGATGCCGGCCAGGAAGACCGACTTCAGGCCGCTCACCTCCAGCCGGACCCAGCCGTCGTAGTATCGGCCCGAGTCGTTCCAGGAAAGCGTGGCCGGCGGGCCGTCCGCGGTGTCTTTCTCCAGCAGCACGGGCGATTTCATCAATACCTGGAAACCGTTGCAGATGCCCAGGATCAGTCGGCCCTCGCCCTTGAAGCGGACCAACTGGTCGGACAGATGGTGTTGAATCTGGTTGCCTAGTATCCGGCCGGCGCCCAGGTCGTCGCCGTAGCTGAACCCGCCTGGTATGCAGAGGATTTGGAACCGCTCGAACAGTTCGGGCCGCTCCAGCAGCCGGTTGACGTGCAGGGTTTCGGTTTTCGCCCCGACCTGCTCGAAGGCGAAGGCGGTTTCCGCGTCGCAGTTGGTGCCGGGTGCTCGAAGTATCAAGACGTTGGGTGTGGTCATCAAGAGGGTTCGGGGTTCGGGGGTCGGGATTCGGGGTTCGGGGTTCGGGGATCGGGGTTCGGGGATCGGTATTGAATACAACGCCCCGCGACTGCGGTCGCGGGGGGGGATCGTTTAGCCGCCGCTCGGATCTGCCGGCGGGCTACTTCATAAATGCCGCGAACAGCGAGGATACGTCAAACCACAAAACCGTCCCGTCCCGGCACTGAATCTGGTCGCATGCCTTGCCGTTTTTGTGAATGAGTCCTTGCTGGACCATGGTTTTGCCGAGATGGCTGAGCACGTCGTATTCGTCTGAGACGCGAGTCACTAGATACGGCTTCTTATCCGAGCCGTCGCCGGTGCTGAGAATTCCCTTGATGCATTTCTTTGCCAGTTCGGCTTCCCGCTTGGCGGCGGCGGTGTTGCCGAGTTGTCGTTCCACTTGTGAGGAAAGCTGATGCGCCTGCGGACTCAACATGAATTCCGGCATGCACTTCTTCAGCCGCGACCGGGCGTCGGCGTATTTCCCGTCGTCGATCAACTCGCGGATGTCGTTTAGTTCGTTTGAATACGGGTTGTACGTCTTCGAGGTCGTCGTCGCCTTGTTTGCGCGAAGATAATTCTCCTTTTCGGGCTTGGCAAAGAAGGCTTGATAAACATCGCCAGGCTTGTCCGCCTTCGCGACTTCTTGATCCTGCCTGGGACTTTCCGCCACTGCTGCTTGTGCAAGATAGATCGCCGAAACGGCAATCGTCGTCCAAACGAACAACCAACGTCGATTCGAGAAAAATCGGGCCATGATCCATCTCCATGTTTTGGGTAAAGAACTTCACCGGGCAAACTCCACGGTTTCCTCTTCGGCGAGGTATGCGGCGTATGATAGGGCTGCGTCGATGTCGGCGGCTTCCAGATAGGGACACCCGCTAAGTCTACTCGGCATCGCCTCATTGTGCCAGTGCCTGACTTCGAGGTGTTTGTGGGACAGGTTGCCAACCTGTCCTACCTGGATGGTGGGTGTTTGACAAGGGCGACGGGCGTAATTAGGCTAGACCTTATACTCCTCAATCAGGTGGAAGCCATGCATGACGGCTCCCCCGAGCATTCGCTACAGGATATAAGGTCATGTTCACGATCCGATCGTTTTGGCGTGTGGTTTCGGTTTCGGCCGTGTTGACGTCGGCCGCAATTGCGTCGGCCACTGCCGCGCGGGCGGACGATTACATCGGCGAAATGCGCGAGGCGGCCCGAACATGGGCAATGCACCGAATCGCCGTCATCCAAGCGGACGACGGCGACATGCAAGGGGCAAAACGGACCGCCTCGCAGATCGGCCGGCCGTGGAACCAAAGACCAATAAAAGTGACCGGCGTCTGGTTCCGCCGCGGGCAGCCCGTTTACGACCAGCCACCGAGTTTCGCGCCGACGTATTGGCAGCGACTTGTTTGTAAGAAGCCGGCGACACGCGGCGTTCCGGCGCAAGTTCCGCCGGGGCTGCCGGCGAATTATCTCGACCCCGATCAGCGTCACGGGGCCGTGGTCGATTTCACCGACGAGTGCGACTCGCACGGCACGCGCGTCACAACAAGAACTTACGCCGACGGACACTTGGTGATCGAAACGCCGTGCAGGGGCAGCGCGGCGGGTCGATAGCACACAGGGTGAAACGCACCATTCTCACTCCCCTTTGATATCACATTTTGTGACATCAAACCTGCAATCTCTTTCTACGCAGGAACGTAGGTTATGCTTTGGCATAACGATCCAGCCCGCACCGGGGGCATGTTATGCTGAAGCATAACCTACAGCTTCGCCCTGCTCTCATGCCTTGCCCTCACCCCCGGCCCCTCTCCCACTGGGAGAGGGGAGGATTGCGTCACCAACGTAGCGGCTTTTGCCACGCTTCTTTCAGTGCAGGCAAATCGGCTTGCACCAACGGCGCTTCGCCGACGATCTCCAACTTGCCGCTATCGACCACCTCGCCGATCCGGGCGTGGGGTACATCGGCCAGGGCCGTCTCGAAGGCGGCGGCGTTTTCGGGGCGGATTTCGCAGAGGAAACGGGTGTTCGATTCGCTGAACAACAGCGCCACGGCCGGCAGAACTTGGACGGACTCCGCCCCGCCCTCACCCCCGGTCCCTCTCCCAAGGGGAGAGGGGAGATACGGTACGTCGGCCAGCGAGATTTTCACACCCAATTCGCCGGCGAAGGCCATTTCGGCGATGGCCACGGCCAAACCGCCCTCGGAAAGATCGTGACACGCGCGGACCAGCCCGGCGTGGATCGCGGCATGCATGGCGGCGAACGTGGTTTTGGCTTGCTTGGCATCGACCTTGGGCACTTCGCCGCCCGAGAGACCCTCGACCAAGGAGAAGTGGGAACCGCCCAGTTCGTTCTTCGTCTCGCCGACGATATAGAGCAGGTTGCCCGGCGACTTGAGGTCCATCGACACGCAGCGAGCGACATCGTCAACCTGCCCGATGGCGCTTATCAACAGCGACGGCGGAATGGAGATCGGCTCTTTGCCCGACGCGGAAAAGGGGACAGTCCCCATTTGCCGGAACGGCCCTTCGGGTGCTTCGCACAAATGGGGACTGTCCCCTTTTCCGCTCAGTGGGCGGAACTCGTTGTTCAGGCTGTCCTTTCCGCTGATGAACGGCGTACCCAACTCCACGGCCACGTCGTGGCAGGCCAGTGCGGCGCGGACCAGCGAGCCGAGCGTCTCGGGCCGGTCGGTCGTGCCCCAGCAGAAGTTGTCGAGGATGGCGATTCGCGCGGGATCGGCCCCCACGGCCACGCAGTTTCGCACCGCTTCGTCGATCGCCGAGGCGGCCATCCAGTAGGTGTCGAAATCGCCGTAGCGGGGATTCATTCCGCAGGAGATCACAATGCCGCGGCGGCTGTCCAACACCGGACGCAAGACGGCGGCGTCGCCGGGTCCGTCGTTCGCCGCTCCGACAAGCGGCTTCAACACACTGCCGCCTTGCACCTCGTGGTCGTACTGGCGGATCACCCATTCCTTGCTGCAAACGTTCAGTGAGCCGAGGATTTTAAGCAAGGAATTATGGATATTGAATGATGAATGTTGTTTTCGGCATTCATCATTCATCATTCCACATTCATCATTCTCGGGCGGTGTGTAAACCGCCTCGCGGACCACCGGCGGACGACCGTCGTGGAGGAAATCCATCGCCAGATCGGCCACCTTTTGCTCGGCATAGATCAGCGTCAGCCGGCCGGTGGGGGTGAATTTGCCGATCACGGTCGCCTCGACCCCTTCCGAAGCGCAGAGTGCCGAAAGCTCGTTCCACTTCTCCGGCGAAACAGAGAGAACCATCCGCTCTTGGGCCTCGGATATCCAGATTTCGGTGTACGTAAGTCCTTCGTATTTGAGCGGCACCCGTTCGAGCCAAACCTCGGCGCCGATTTTCTCGCCCATCTCGCCAACCGCGCTGGAAAACCCGCCGGCCCCGCAATCGGTAACGGAATTGTACAACCCTCGGTCGCGGGCGACCAACAACACGTCGAGCAGCATCTTTTCGGTGATGGCGTTGCCGATCTGAACCGCGCCGCCGGAGAGGGTTTCGCTGTGGCTGGTCAGTTCGGCGGAGCTGAACGTGGCGCCGTGGATGCCGTCTCGTCCGGTCCGCCCGCCGAGGGCGACGATCAGATCGTTGACTTGTAGGTGTTTGTCCGATTTATCGCGTGGGATCAAGCCGACGTTGCCGCAATAGACCAACGGGTTGCCGAGGTATCGGGGATCGAAGTAGATCGCGCCGTTTACGGTTGGGATACCCATCCGGTTTCCGTAGTCGCGTACTCCGGCCACGACGCCCTTGATTACCCGACGCGGATGGAGCACGCCGGGCGGAAGCTCTTCGGCCGGCGCATCCGGCGGAGCGAAGCAGAAGACGTCGGTGTTGCAGATCGGTTTGGCGCCCATGCCGGTGCCCATCGGGTCGCGGATCACCCCTCCGATGCCGGTGTTTGCCCCGCCGTACGGCTCCAACGCCGAGGGATGATTGTGCGTTTCGACCTTGAAGACGACGTTGTACTTTTCATCGAAGCGGATCACGCCGGCATTGTCGACGAAGACGCTCACGCACCAATCCCGGTCGCCGGCGGCCTGGCGGATTTTCTGCGTGGCGGCGAAGATCGTCTCCTTGAGCATGTTCTCAAAATGCCGGTGGCCGTCGGGGCCGCGATAGTCGATCCGCCCGGCGAGGGTCTTGTGGCTGCAATGCTCGCTCCAGGTTTGGGCGACGGTCTCCAGCTCGACGTCGGTCGGGTCGCGGCCAAGCTGGTTGAAATGTGCCTGGATCGTCCGCATTTCGACCAGCGAGAGAAACAACTGCCCGTCGCGGCTTAAATGCTCTAGCGCGGCGTCGTCCATCGTGAGGATCGGCACCGTGATGAGTTTGAATTTGTATGGCGAGCCGACCTGCAACCGCTCGAAACCGAGCGGCCCGACGATCGCCTGCTCGATGGCGTCGTTGGCCAGCACCTTCGAGCAGAGCAGCGAGAGTTTTTCGTCGGGCAAGCGGCCGACGGCGTATTTTCGGAGCGTGCGGACTGCCTCGGCCCGGAAACCGAAATCGGCGATGGCCTCCATCGCGCTTTGGGCCACCGGGTCCATCACGCCGGGCTTCGGCAGGACATGAATCCAAGTGACGTCGGAAAAGGGGACAGTCCCCGACCAACCTTCGGTCGGTGCCCGCCGGAACGGCCCTCCGGGTGCTTCGCACAAATGGGGACTGTCCCCTTTTCCGCCGTCTGGCAGTTCGGTCAGCAGCGGATCGCCCGCCAGAGCGACCACCGTCCGCTCGACCACCCGGTCGGCCAGCAACTCGTCGGCGATTCGCTCGATCTGCGCGCGGTCCAGTTCGCCCTGAATCAGATATCCGCGGGCGGAGGTCACGGCCAGATCGTCGGCCAGGTGCAATTCGGCGGCCGTGGCGGCCACTTCGCGGGCGCCCAGATCGGGCCGGCCTTCGGCTGGATAGATGTCAACTTCCCAAAGCATCGCGATTCTTTTTGGCGTGAGTTAAGTGGTGAATCGGCCCATTGTAACAAATTGAGGCCGGATGGGATGGGGGGGAGGAATGATGAATTATGAATGATGAATGATGAATGAGGAATGATGAGAAGCGGAAAAACGAGGAGACTTTTACCCGCAATATATCCGCGACCGGTGGTTGCGAAGTACGCGGCTAAAGATTCCCGGCGTTCGCCACGTCGCGGAATTGCCGATTGCATGAAACGTCTCGATTTGATTCGCCCTAAGTGTGCCTCATGCTACCGGAATCGGGCGGCATATAAATCGAGCAATCGACGGATCATCTTCTGGTATTGGGTATGGTTCCGCCGCGCCTGAGCCTTGAAAAAATCAACCGTCGGCTTGCTCAAGCCGATGGTGACTTTGACCGTGTCCTGCTTCAATGCGAGTTGGTTGGGCGGCGGAAGAAAGTCTTCCACTATCTCCATCTCCAACGGCTCATTCGTATATTTGATTTTGCTTTTCATAGGGGTGATTTAATCCGGCCGGCTGGATGTCAACTTCCCAAAGCATCGCGGTTCTTCTTCGCCAGAGTGAGAAAGCGTAAGAGTTCGTCCTGGTTGTCGTCGCGGAGCGCGGCATGAACGGCGGCCAGCTTCGAGCCGTATTGCTCCAACGCCGTCAACACGTTGTCGCGGTTGAGCGTAAGCATTTGCCGCCAAAGTTCGGGGTCGCCGGCCGCCTGGCGGGTCGCGTCGAAGATGCCCCCGCCGATCAAGCGGAAAAATTGCTCGGGCAAGGAGACCGCCAGCGCCGCCGCCGAGAGATGCGGCAGGTGGCCGATAATCGCCACCGCCCGATCGTGCTCCTCGGGCGACATCCGAATGACCACCGAGCCGAGCGACTGCCAAAACTCTTCGAGCAAATCGAAATCCTCGGCCCTGGTGTTCTTCGTGGGCGTGAGGATCGTTACCCGGCCGTCGAACAGGTCGGCCCGTGCGTTTAGCACGCCGGTCTTTTCGCTGCCGATCAGCGGGTGTCCGCCGAGGAACCGGCAGCCGCGAGCCAGATGGTCGTCGAGCGGCTCGACTACCGCCCGCTTCACGCCGCCGACGTCGGTTGTCAGCGTCCGCTCGGGGCAATGTTGCGCCGCCTGATTGACCGTCTCGACGACGTTGCCGACCGGAGTGCAAACGACGACCAACTCGGCGTCGGCCACTCCACGGTTCAGATCGATAGTGGTGTTGGTTACGGCCCCGACGCGTCTTGCCGCGCGTAGTGTGGCCTGAGAGCGGCCGATGCCGACGATGTTTTTCGCCATCTCTCGTTGGCGCAAAGCCAGGCCGACCGATCCGCCGATCCGCCCGACACCCACGATGGCTACGGTATTCCATTGTTTCATGGCGATTCTCGTGTAGGATGCGGCTCCCGTCGCCGACCTAGCAGCCTGTTGAAAAAGGGTGCCACTGCTGGCTTGCCCAGCAGTGCATGGAGAAAACTCCCGGGAAAACACTGCTGGACAAGCCAGCAGTGGCACCCAAACTCCCAAATCCGACTTTTTCAACGGGCTGCTAGGAGGAGTAAAGCGGTGCATTGTACCAAATCGCCGCCGGATTGGACGGGGGGGTGGAAATCCAAAGTCGGAAGTGTTTCCCTGCCCGATGGTACTTGTTATATTGAGGGCACCAGAAGACGCATGATATTTTGGCGTTTTTTCCCGCCTTGATTTCCCCTCCCCGGAGTTTTTTTCATGATAACAGCGACAGCCTACATGCTTCATGGCGCTCTGGCTATTCTCTTGTTGACGGGTTTGGCGCCGGATCGGCCGTCGGCCGTTACCCTGCATGTCGCACCAGACGGCGTCGATTCCTGGTCGGGCAAACTGGAACGGCCGAACGAGGCGGGCACGGACGGGCCATTGGCGACGCTCGCCGGCGCTCGAGACGCCCTGCGAAAGGAACGGATGAAGAGCGCGAAGGGTGTGAAGGAAACAAGGCCGGTCGTCGTCAGTGTCGCCGACGGAGCCTATCTGCTCAAGGAAACCTTGGTCTTCGAGCCACAAGACAGCGGCACGGCCGACGCGCCGGTCGTCTATCGGGCGGCGAAAGGGGCGAGGCCGGTCTTCTCCGGCGGGCGAAAAATACAGGGTTTCACGTCCATCGAGGGGGGGCTCTGGAAAGTTCACCTGCCCGAGGTGCAAGCGGGAAAGTGGTACTTCGAGGACCTCTACGTGAACGGTCGCCGGGCAACACGTGCCCGCGAGCCGGACGAGTTTTACTACTACATGCGCGGTAAGAACAAGTCGATGCCCAAACGTGCGTTCGCGGCCGATCCCAAGGACGTCGCCCCACTGGCGGCGCTGCCCAAGGACCAACTCCACGACGCGGTGATCGTGGCCTATTTCGCTTGGGAAAATTCGGTCTCGCGGGTGGCCTCGGTCGATCCACGAACGGGCACGGTCGTGTTGACCGGCAAGGTCGCTTGGCCATTTTTTGAGTGGGGACCGCGTCAGCGCTACCACGTGGAGAACTTCAAAGCGGCGTTGGATTCCCCGGGCGAATGGTTCCTCGACCGCGGCGGCGACTTGTTTTACATGCCGCTGCCCGGCGAGGACATGACCAAGGCGGAAGTCGTGGCTCCGCTGCTGAGCGGCTTGGTGCGGTTCGCCGGCGATCCGCAAAGCGGCCGATTCGTCAAGCACGTCGCGCTGGAGGGGCTGAGCTTTCAGCACGATCGTTTTCCATTGCCGCCGCAAGGGCTTAGTTGTTCCCAAGCCGCGACAAGGATGCCGGCGGCGATCACGGCCGACGGCGCGCGGCACGTGGCGCTAAAGGATTGCGAAATCGCCCACACCGGCGGCTACGCGGTCCACTTCCGCCGCGGCTGCCAACATTGCCGCGTCGAGCAGTGTCTGATTCACGACATGGCCGGCGGCGGCGTCCGCATCGGACATGGTTGTGACAACGACAACCCGTCCGGCCCCGACGCCACCGGACATTGCATCGTGAACAACAACATCATCCGCTCCGGCGGGCACACCGACCGCGGTGCGGTGGGCGTCTGGATCGGACACAGCGCCTACAACGAGGTCACGCACAACGACATAGCCGATCTTCGCTATACCGGCGTATCCGTCGGCTGGGTTTGGGGCTACGCGCCAAGCGCGGCGCACCACAACCGGATCGAGTTCAACCACATCCATCACCTCGGCTGGGGCGTGTTGAGCGATATGGGCGGCGTCTACACCCTTGGCGTCTCGCCCGGCACCACCGTCAGCAACAACGTCATTCACGACGTTTATTCCTACGACTATGGCGGTTGGGGGCTGTACAACGACGGGGGCAGCACGGGTATCGTGATGGAGAACAACCTGGTCTACAATACGAAGACCGGCGGATACCACCAGCACTACGGACGCGAAAACGTCATTCGCAACAACATCTTCGCCTTCAGCAGCGATGGCCAGTTGCAACGGACGCGAGTCGAAAACCATCTCTCGTTTACCTTCCGCCGCAACATCGTCTACTGGAACGGCGGCCCCCTGCTGACCGGCAACTGGAAGGGCGGCAACGTGAAGCTGGAGGACAATCTTTACTGGGACGCCTCGGGAAAACCGATCGATTTCGCGGGCATGGACATGAAGGCCTGGCAGGCGTCGGGCAAGGACGCCGGTTCGATCGCGGCCGATCCGAAGTTCGTCGACCCGGCGCGGTTCGACTTCCGACTGCGGCCCGACTCGCCTGCCGGCAAGATCGGTTTCAAACCGTTCGATTTCAGCCGGGCGGGGGTCTACGGCGATCGCTTATGGATCGAGCAGGCGGCGGCGATTGCATACCCGCCGGTCCGTTTTCCCCCTCCGCCGCCAAAACCATAGACTTTCGGAATAGTTGGAGGCGACCGTCTGTTTATTGATTGTCGGAAATACGATGCGACTTACCAATGTTTAGCCGGTGCGCTTTCCACACGACGTCCCGCATCGTTCACTCGCCCAGCGCGAAACTCTTCAGCTTGCGGAGAAAATTGGGCTTGGCCGGCCGGCTGGGAAAGTGCCGGGGCTGCCGTGTGCGTCGCTCGATGACGCGGAAACCGCCAGGGCAACCGTCCCGCAGGACCACCACCTCGCCCCGGCTATGCTCCAGGCCGGTACGGAGCGCCGCTTCGTGCCCCAACGGCGTTTCGTGGCGGAGCAGACGGACCTGTGGAAAATGGCGGGTAAGCTCGTAAGCCACCTCGTTCGTCGCGTCGGTCGAGCCGTCGTCGATTATCAGCAACTCGAACCGCCGGCCGGAATCCGACGCCGCGTCGAGTATTTCAGCGACCGAATCGTTCAACGTGGACTGGGCGTCCCTCACCGGAAGCAAGACCGACAGCGAGCTTTGCATGAACCGGCCCTTTCGAGTTAGATTCAACTAATTGCACTTATGGTGAATTTCGGCCGAAAGCACTGTCTCCCTGCACGGAAGCGGTCGGCGACCGAGTTGCACGACTTCTAACCATTGTAGAAGCCCCCCTGGCGACCAGTATCCAGGCCGGTTATGCTGATGTTCCCTTTGGTGCCGGTAATTCCACTACCCACTATCCACTACCCACTATCCACTATCCACTACTCACCCATGTCCATCGAAGCACAACTTTCCGCGACACTTGAAAAACTCGGCCTCCAACTCCCACCCGCCCCGGAACCTAAGGGGCTTTACAAATCCGTGTTGATTTCCGGCAATCTCGCTTACACCTCCGGCCACCTGCCTTTGGACGCATCCGGCAAATTGACGGTTGGCCGGCTGGGCGCGGAACTCGACGTCGAGGCGGGCGTCAAGGCCGCGCAGTGGGCCACCCTGAACATTCTGGCCTCGATGCGGGCGGAACTCGGCAGCCTGGACAAGATCAAGCGAGTAGTAAAAATCCTCGGCCTGGTCAATTGCACGCCCGATTTCACCCAGCAGCCGGCGGTCGTCAACGGTTGCAGCGAACTGTTCGCCGAGGTGTTTGGCCCCGAGGCCGGCGTCGGCGCCCGCAGCGCCGTCGGCGTCAACTCGCTGCCGTTGGGCGTGCCCGTCGAAATCGAAGCCATCTTCGAGATTTAGGGAGTCGATATTTGAACAGGAGGAAACGGAGACAACAGAGGAGAGTAATGGGATCGAGCGAATTTGCATTGGGTGAATCGAGCGGCTACACCCTATGCAGGCTTGTTGTTGAAATTCCGAGATGGTTCCCCCCGGAATTTTCTCTGTTTCCTCTGTTTCCTCCTGTTCAAAATCCGAAAACACGTGGGAACGCGAGAAAACCGTTCTCAAAGATCTTTGCCTTGAGAGACGCCGACCCGTTGGAGATGTTCCACCTCGTCGAGCGATTCCAGCTTGAATCGGCCTTGACCGTCCGCGGTCAACTTGGTTATTGAACAGTTCCGCAACGAAAAGGGCGACAGCGGCCGGGGCAAGTCGATCAGCCGGCGAAGCGTGGCGACCAGCACTCCGCCGTGGGCGACGACGACCGTCGTGCGATGGCCGTCGGCCGCTATCGAGCGGATCGCATCGCAACCGCGATCGGCCAATTGCCGCCGCGACTCGCCGCCGGGAATGGCGAAATCCTCGTCGCCGCTGAGCCAACGGGCCAAATCCTTCGGATATTCCGTCTCCAACTCGCTCCGCAACCGGTCCTGGAACACGCCGACGCAAATCTCCTTCAGCTTCGGATCGGTACGGACCGGCAGGCCGTGTTCGGCGGCGATGTCTTTCGCCACTGCCAGCGCGCGTTGCAGCGGGCTGGAGTAGACCGCATCGGCCGGCACGTCGGCCATCACCTCGGCCACCGCCCGGCTCTGTCGGCGTCCAAGCTCCGAGAGCGGCACGTCCGATTGACCCTGAATACGCCCTCGGCGTTGTAGGTGCTTTCGCCGTGTCGGATTAGATATAGTTTCATGTTTTAGGCTGAAGGCTGGAGACTGGAGGCAGTAGGCTGTGGGCCGGAGGCAGTAGGCTATAGGTGTGAAACGCGCATTTCTACTGGTTTCCATTGCCTCCAGCCTCCAGCCTAATCAGCCGCCGGTCCGAACGAGCAGTTGCCGGGCGGTTTCGCCGGTCTTGCCGCCGACGCCCGCGTCGAGAACCTTTCGCATCGCCTCGGCCACAACCTTCGGATGATTGCCGACCAGCTTGCCGGCGATGTTGACGGTTGTGGCGGCGGCCGAGTTTTTCAGGGCCGGATCGTCCAGGCATGCGACGGCACGCGAGAGCGTCGCCGGCGAGGGAATCCGCGTCAAAATGCCCAAGGCCAGCCGCTTCTCCTCGCTTCGACCGGCAACCGCTATCGCCTTGTCGTACATCGCCAGTTTCGTTTCGGCAGCCACCGATTTCTTCCGCCAAGAGATTTCAAGCTGCCGGGCGATACGGATGTAGCCGCGCAGGGCGCGAATCCGATATTTCTTTTCCGAGTCGTTTTTGGCGATATCGAGCAGCGCGGGGGCCGCGTCGGCGTTTACCCACTCGCCGAGCACGCGGGTGGCCGAGTCTTTTTGCGCCGGATCGTCCGAGTTGACGCGGGCGACAACCGTTTCGAGCGCTTTCTTACCGCTGACCTTTCGCAGCAAGTCGAACAGACATGACTGATTCTCGGTGGAAGCCGCGTCGATATACCCGGCCAGTTTCGCCGCGCAAGCGTCGCGGTCGCCCATTCGCAGGACGGCCATATCCAGGGCGGCCTTGGCGGCGGCGGTTTCTTCCCGTGAAATGCCGGAGGCCAACGACCGATCAATCAACACGTCGAGATCGGCCACGTCGATCAGCTTCGCCATTGCGGCCAGGGCGGCTAGTCGGACCGGCTGGTTCGCGTCGTCGGTCGCACTTCGCGCCAGCGGGATTGCCGCGGTGATCCGCCGGTTGCCGATCAGATCAAGCAGGACGGTTTTCGCATGGTTGTCGGCCGAAGCGTATTTGTCGGTGATCGTTGCGTCGATCCCTTTGCCGGGAATGTCGATCAGCCCGTCTTTGGCGGCCGCGGCGACCGCGTCGTCGCCGAGTGCGATGTCGATCAGCACGGCGGCGGCCGGCGGATCGCCCCGCTTTGCCAGCGCGTAGATCGCCGCCTTGCGGACCGCCTCCGAGGCGCTCTTGCTTTCTTTCACGATCACCGCCAACTCGGGCGGCTCTTTCCGATCGGCCAACGCCAGCAGCAGCAGCGCCCTCCGCTGGGGCGGCAGTTTTTCCAGTTCGCCGGCCAACGCCTCGGTAATGTCCTCACCGGATATTTCGCGGGCAACTGCTATTCCGACATTAAAAAATGTTTTGTCTGGTGAGCGGATTTGCTGCAGGAAGATGTCAGTTAATTCCTCCTCTCCCACATCCGTCATTTTGATGAGTCGTACAAGGCCGCGAACGGCGGCAGCCCCGATATACTTAGGAACGTCAACTTCCGAGAATCCCTCAACAACTACCGTCAGGCCGCTATACACCATCAGGCCGCTATACATCTCTAACGCAATCGATGCAGTTTCCGGGTTTTTCTTGATGCGTGCAGATTGCTGCTCTGCACACGCGAGAAACGCATCGGCGACGGCAACCTTCGCGCGTGGCTTGTTGCAAAGGCTCTCAAAGAGTTTTTCACCTGTACCCAATGTGCCAATCCGCCCCAGTGCTCCGGCGGCGGCGGAGGCCACTTTCGTGTCTTTGTTTTCAAGATACTTCGCAAGCAGTTCGACGGCCTTGGCGTCGCGGCGTTGGCCGATCGAGTCGATCACGCCGACCAATTGACGGCCTTTTAGCTCCGAGGCGGCATCGCGCAACGCGGCATCGACCTCCGGGCCGGGAATGTTTTCCAGAGCGGTCCGGGCGTAGCAGTTCAGCTTCTCGTCCGGCAGCAGCGCGACCAACGCGGGGATCGCCTCCTTCGTGCCCGCGACGGCCAACCGCTGGCAGGCCTTGGCCTTCTCGAACATCGTGGCGTCGGAGTCCTCAAGAATCTCGACCAACTCGGCCGGCTTTTTCGCCATGATCTCCTTGGCGTTGCCTTGGGCCAGGGTGATCGCCGGAGCGAGAATGAAAACGAGCGATATTGCACTCAGGAAAGTAGGGTGGGACAAGCGAAGCGCAGTCCCACCACGGTTTCGTGCGTCGTTGGTGGGACTGCGCTTAGCGTGTACCACCCAAAGCGCGCTTGGAAGTACATTATTAGAATAAATGGGGATTACGTTTATGGTGCTATTGCGAAAACGCAAGCGGTTTG
>JAUWNG010000217.1 GCA_030612765.1 Planctomycetota bacterium | reverse complement strand
ATATGGGGGGGTGGCAAATACGCGGCAAAAATATGTTGGGGGGGCAACGCCACGGGGGCCCCAACCACCGAAAAAACTGGGGGGCACCGCGATTGGCTTGACCCACCCTACACAGACCGGGAAGGGATGGCTACATGCTGGCGAAGCTGAATACCTTTTCATTGTTGGGCATCGACGCGCTGCCGGTCGAGGTGGAGGTAGACGTCTCGCCGGCCGGACTGCCGAAGACCATACTGGTCGGACTGCCCGAGGCCGCCGTCAAGGAAAGCACGCACCGGGTGGAAAGGGCGTTGGTCAACTCCGGCTTCCAGCGACCGCAAAACCGCGTGGTCATCAACCTCGCCCCCGCCGATCTGCCCAAGGATGCGGCCTCGTTCGATCTGCCCATCGCGTTGGGGATACTTGCCGGCAGCGGGCAGATCGCCGCCGAGCGGCTCGACCAGTATGCGGCGGTCGGCGAGTTGGCCCTGGACGGCATGACCCGCGCCGCCAAAGGGGCGCTGTCGATGTCGATGGCCGCCGCCGAGCAGGACGGGCTGCGGGGACTGCTCGTCCCCAGCCCCAGCGCGGCCGAGGCGGCAGTGGTCGAAGGCGTGGATATCATTCCCATCTCCAGTCTGGCCCAGGCCGTGGCCTTTCTGGCCGGCGAGATCGAGATCGAGCCGCAGCCCTCGCGGCTCGACGAGCTTTTCCGCACGCTTTCGACCTACGAAGTCGATTTCGCCGACGTTCGCGGCCAGGAGACGGCCAAACGGGCACTGGTTGTGGCGGCTTCCGGCGGGCACAACCTGCTGATGATCGGTCCGCCCGGCTCGGGCAAGACGATGTTGGCCAAGCGGGTGCCCACCATCCTGCCCGACCTGACGCCCGTCGAGTCGATCGAAACCACCCGCATCTACAGCGCGGTGGGCCGATTGAAGCCGGGCCAGCCGCTGTTGGCGGTTCGACCGTTCCGCGCACCGCACCACACGATCAGCAACGCCGGCCTGGTCGGCGGCGGCTCGACGCCCTCGCCGGGAGAGATCAGCCTCTCGCACAACGGCGTGCTGTTCCTCGACGAGTTGCCCGAGTTCAGCCGGCAGACGCTCGAAGTGCTGCGTCAACCGCTGGAGGACGGCACGGTGACGATCTCCCGAGCGCTGAACAGCACGACCTTTCCGGCCAATTTCATGTTGATCGCGGCGTTGAATCCTTGTCCGTGCGGCTATCGCGGCGACACGCGGCGGAGTTGCAATTGCACCCCTCCCCAGATAGACCGCTACATGAGCAAGATTTCGGGGCCGCTGCTGGACCGGATCGATATCCACATCGAGGTGCCTTCCGTTGCGTATCGAGACCTCTCGGGCGGGACGCCGGGGACCGCCAGCTCGAAGTTGCGCGATCAGGTGGCCACTGCCCGCGCGGCGCAGTGTGCTCGTTTCGACGGCGGCCGGACCCGCTACAACGCCGACATGACCCACCGCCTGACCCGCCAATTCTGTCGGTTGGATAATGAGTGTCAAAACATTCTGAAATCGGCGATGACCGAGCTTGGCCTTTCGGCCCGCGCCCACGACAAGGTTCTCCGGGTCGCCCGCACGATCGCCGACCTGGACGGCAGCGAGGCGATCGGCCCGCAACACTTGAACGAGGCGATCAACTACCGTATGCTGGACCGGCAGTTGTGGACGTAGCGAGTTCGGCTATAATTATAATAGGGCCTCAACGGTTCGGACGCGGAAGAAGGAGCCTGCCAAATGAGCCAGATTACAATCGACATTCCGAACGAAACGGTTCTCGCCTTGAAGGTGCCCGTCGGAGAGGTGGGCGACGCCTTGCGCATGGCCGCGGCGGTTAAACTCTATGAGTTGAAGAAGCTGTCGTCGGGCGCCGCCGCGGCGCTTGCCGGTGTTCCACGGGTCGTCTTTCTGGCAAAGCTGGCCGACTACGGCGTGGATACGTTCGATCTGAGCGAAGATCAATTTGCGAAGGAAACGCGTCTTGCCTGAGTTGATCTGCGATACGTCGCCGCTCCAATACCTGCATCAACTCGGGCAATTGGATTTGTTGCCCAAATTAGCCGGGAAAGTAATTGTGCCTCCCGCCGTCGTCAAGGAACTGGACGCCGGAAGATCAGCGGGGCACGACGTTCCGGCACCGGAGGCTTTCGGCTGGATCGAGGTCAGCCGTCCTGCCGCCGTGTCCGCCGAGCGACTGATCGGCGACCTCGGTCCCGGGGAAACGGAAGTGCTGATGTTGGCGATGGAACGACCCACAATGATCGCAGTGGTCGACGATAAATTGGCTCGCTGGGTTGCCGAAACTTTGAACATTCGCTTTACCGGTACGCTCGGGATATTGCTGGATGCCAAGCGGGCCGGTCTCGTTTCCCAGGTTGCCCCATTGGTGGACCGTCTCCAGGAATTGCATTTCCGCGTATCGTCCGCGGCTCGAGACTTGATTCTTCGGGCGGCCAACGAGGTGTGATCGGTCTTTCGGCATCGACGAACCATAAGCAATGTCTCGTTTCTTCCGCAACACTTGAACGAGGCGATCAACTACCGTATGCTGGACCGGCAGTTGTGGACATAAGGAGGCGTGACCGTGGTTGCCCTGAAGGAATTTTCTTGGGAAAGGATGGTTGCGGCCGTGGAAGACGTTCGCCAACGAGCATGTCGTGCAACCAGTGCGCTACGGCAGGCCGGAATTCCCCACGTCGTGGTCGGCGGCAACGCCGTGGCTGCGTGGGTCGCCCGCGTCGATCGGGAAGCGGTGCGGAACACCAAGGACGTGGACCTGCTGGTTCGTCGGCGGGACTTCGCCCGGGTGATTGCCGAACTTCAATCCATCGGCTTCATCCACCAGAATGTCGCGGGGGTGGACCTGTTCCTGGACGGACCGCAGGGTTCGGTGCGAAGCGCCATTCACGTCTTGTTCGCCGGAGAAAAAGTGCGACCCGACTACCTGCTTCCGACGCCGGAAATTAGCGAATCCGAGGCCGGCCCGGACTTCCCCGTGGCCACGCTTGAGGCCCTGGTCCGAATGAAGCTGACGTCGTTTCGCCTGAAAGACCAGGTCCACCTCATCGACCTGCTGGAGGTCGAGTTGATCGACGAAAGCTGGTGCGGCCGTTTTCCCGCCCAGCTTTCCGCAAGATTGAAACAACTGATTGAAACTCGCGATCGGGAAAGTTAACCGTTCCACGTAATTGGAGGTTCCATTATGCATGCCCGTGTAATTCGACTGTTTGATATCTATTGACTTGACGCAAGTGTTTTTGTAATAGCATCTTCCGTGGTTTCTGGTTGTATTTTCACGGAAGGAGCGTAAGCATGGAAGCGAAAAAATTCGAGGCTCGCAAGAAGGAACTGGTAAACGA
>JAUWNG010000069.1 GCA_030612765.1 Planctomycetota bacterium | reverse complement strand
CCGCGTCCGCGAAGGATACCCACGCTGCCCCCTCGGGGTCACGCGGGGAGTGGGGCTGTCGGCGCGCCGAGGGCCGAGGGCAGAGGGCATAGGTCTGCGGTCCGAGGTCAGACAGAGGTCAGAGGTCAGAGGTCAGAGGTCAGAGGTAGGGGAGCAGGGGTCAGCCCCCCCTGGTTCCCACACAGAGCGTGGGAACCAGGAACGATTGCCCCCTCGCCGGAAATCATCCCGCTTCTTGACACTCGGGCGAAATGCCGATAACTTATCGGCTTACGTTATCGGTCGAGGGCCGGCGTTGAGCCGTTCTGGGCCGGCTGCGGGGGATTAGCTCAGTTGGGAGAGCGTCTGGATGGCATCCAGAAGGTCAGGGGTTCGAGCCCCCTATCCTCCACTAAGCGTAAAGCCTTGTGTGACAACGAGTTACGCAAGGCTTTTCTTGTGGCCTGTTGGTGGGGAGAAGGTTTGGTGCTACGGTTACAAGATTTTCACGCCAGCGTACCGGAAACCGGCTTGGAGAGGGAGTGGAGAGACGGATCGAGGGCAGCCGGCGAAACCTGGCGTCACTTGGCGAGTTTTTCGGCGGCATCCACCTGAAAGCGGGAAGGCCAGCCGGGAAGGCTATTTGCCAATCTTTCTAAGCCAATCCTTCTTTTCCTTTGTGCAGCGAGCCATTTCAAGAACGAAGTGCGGACCGACCCCCAGGTCTTTCGCAACATGAGGAACGGGAATATCGTTGTTGGACGAGTGGCGAAGTCCAGTGGTCGCCAACAGCATGTCGCCATCGTAAATGGCATACTTTGGATGTGCGTCACCCTTGCGCGACATCTCTTGCGCATGAAGTTTCTTGAGCACCTTCCTGGCGGCCTGCTGGGTGATAGGATTCGCCATCCATCACTCCCGCACAAATCGGCGAAGAACGGCCAACTGTCGCTGCGGCTGTTGACCGAGGGCCGACTCTTTTTGACACAGGAGTTGGTAAGTCCACGCGACCATGTCTTTCAACATTTCGATCGCTTCGTCCTTGGTCTCTCCGCTCGCATTTATGTTGGCTTCAACAAACGAAGCGACAAATACCCCGTCCTCTATTTCGATCTGTGCCGGGATTGCATTGATGATTGTAACCGAAGGTGAATCGAGACTGCGAATCGGCACACTCCCGGGAGGTAGTTGCCCAAAACTCTGGGGACTGAGAGTCACCCAGTTTGCCATGGAACTTTCGATGTCCGATCCCGCCAGCCCCGTTACTGTGTCGCGGGAGTCTGAAACGTGAACTTTCTCTAAAGTGACGGAGGGCGGTATGTCGCACTCCGGTGGCAATGTAATCATTTGTTGGCTCGATTCTCTACCTGTGAGAGATGCTCTTGGAGTACTTTAAGCATAACGCGGAATCTCTCAAGCGGTACCGCCAACTCGGCAACCTTGATTGCATCAACGTACTCAAGGCTGTCGAGGTGCTGTTGTTTCTCTGGCCCTTCACCAGTGAAGTACGGTGGAGCCACTTGCGTGAACACCAACCGCATGGAATCGCCATCGAACTGCGCAACCAGATTATTGGCGTATGTCGCTGCCCCGACGGCCGGCCACTTGACCGGGACAATCACCTGTTTTGGCGCTGCTGCGTCTGGAGTCTTATCGGCCATTCTGGAACCTCGTTGCGGCTAAAGTTGCTCGCCACCATCTATTCTACTATCGCCAAACGTTGGTGCCAAGCGTTTGGCAATCCTACTCCCAGAAGCCAGGCGGTTCAATGCGGGTTTTCCGGCCAGTCGCCGATTTTGGACCCTCTGGCGGGTGGTATTCATGCCCGGCACCTCGCCGCGATGGCCCTGGTCGATACTTTACACTTCTGGCGCAGCCGCCATCGGCTGTGCCACCCAAACTCCCAAATCCGGCTTTTTCAACGGGCTACTAGACGATCTCGGGCAACTCATACCCCTTGCGGCGCGGGCGGTCGAGCAGCTTGTTCGCCTCGTCGCAGTTGGTGAAGCGCTCGGCCTCGGGGTTCCATTTCAGAACTTCGCCGACCCGGCCCACGTCGCGGGCGATGTTCACCAGGTAGCAGAGCGTGCTGGAACGCTGGCCGATTTCGATGTCCGCCGTGCAGGACTTGCGGCTCTTTATGCAGTCGAGCCAGTTCTCGACGTGGTAGGCCGTCTCAGGCCGGTCGATCGGGCCGGGATTGTCCGGCGACTTGACGAGGCTCTTCGGATTGCCGGCGATCTTGTTGCGGTTGATCTCGATCTTGCCGTCCTCGCCGACAAAGATCGCGCCCAGCCCGGGACCGCGGTCGCCGTCAAGATGGAGCTTTAGTTTCGTGCCGTCGGCGAACTTCATCGTGACCTTGGCCCGAGGGCCGGTGAGCTTCGCCATGCGGTGGTAGACCGTGCCGGTGTCATCGTCGCCGACCAGTCCGCCGGGGCGGAGTTCCGGGGCAAACTTGCCGGTCTCCATCACCTTGAGCGGCTCCTCCAAAACGACTTCGACTGGGCCGGTGTCGTCGGTGCCCAAGGCGCGGTTGATCTGGTCGTAGGAATGTGCCCCCCAGCCGGTTACGCCGAAGCAGCGTCCGCCGCCGTCGTAGTCCCACCAGCGGTCCCAACCGCGATGAATCTTGACGTGATACGGCCGATAGACCGCCTGATTGGTCCAAACGTCCCACCAATTGTCGCTTCCGCCGTCGGGCATCTTTTCAGCGGGCAGGTCGGGCCACTTCTCCGGGCCGACGAAGTTCGGGGCTATCACGGTATGAATTCTGCCCAGCGCGCCGTTTTTCACCAGGTCGCTGGCCCAGTTGTTGATCGGCATCGAGCGCTGCTGGGTGCCGACCTGCGTGACGCGGCCGTACTTCCGCGCGGCGCGGACCATCGCCCGACCCTCGGCGATGGTCAAACACATCGGCTTCTCGATATACACGTCCATTCCGGCTTGCATGGCAAGGATAGTGATCCAGGCGCGGGCGTGGGTCGTGGTCTCGATCATCACGCCGTCGAGCTTCTCCTTGTCGATCATCTCACGGAAGTCGCGGTAGGCGCCACACTTGGCGCCGCCGGAAAGGAGTTTGACGTACTGTTCGGCCCTGGGGAACATACAGTCGCAGGCGGCCACCACGCGAAACGCCTTCACGTCGGGCGACTCATTGAATATCTGGCGGGCGCGGGCGCCGCAGCCGATTACGCCGACGTTGACCATCTCGTTTGCGCCGGGTCGGCCCGGCCCGCCGAGCACGCGGGAAGGGATAATGCCGGGCAGCGAAACAGCCGCGGCGGCGGTGGCCGAGGCGTGGAGAAAGTTGCGACGATTCAGTTTGGTGCGTTTCACGGGACATGCTCCTATTTGTTCAATTCATTTTAACACGAATATTCTTGAATTGCACCTTCATCGACGGGCCGGGGTGGAGTTGCAGTGAAATCAGTCCTTCGGCAGCCGACTTGCCCCGCTCGCGGTCGATGACGTGCGCAGTCACCACGCCGTTGATCTTGAGGATGATTTCCGGTCCTTGGGCAATAATCTCATACTCGTTCCAGCCGTTGGTTTTGATGTGTTTTTGCAGTTCGGCCGGATTGGCGAAGGAGGTCACGGTCCGCTTGCCGTCTTCGTCGATTTCGACTTTCTGCCCGCGCTTGGCTATGATGGCGCGCTGGTTGCACTCGTAAAGAATGCCGCTGTAACTGGGGCCTGTTTCCATGTCGGCCTGATAGCCTCGGATGTCCCCGTTGGGCAATTTTCGGCTGCGGAAGTTGATGCCCGAGTTGCCCTCCGGTGTAACGAAGCGATAGGAGGCGCGGAGCACGAAGTCGGCCGGCTTGCCGCCGCGCCAGAACAGGTAGGTGGCCTGGTCGAGCGGTTTCTCGGCGGTGGTGGCGCCGGTGATGGCGCCGTCCTCGACCGACCAGCAGCCCGGCTTGCCCTCCCAGCCGGTCAGGTTCTTGCCGTTGAAGATCGGGGTGAACCCTTTTTCCGCTTCGGGCGCGACCGCCGGCGGCGGCTTTATGTCGGCCTCTTCTCTTGGGGCGGCAAACATTCGCGGCATCTCGCCGAGAAAAACAAACACCGTGCAAACCAGCACAAACACCATGAAACATTGCGGCCACGAACGAGACAAGTTTCTCATGAATCATCTCCAAAAAGAAAACGGCAGAGGGGAAATGAGCGGAAGGCGGAAAATCACCCGACGACGAAGCAACTGGAAAATAGTGTACCAGTTGGGGGGAAGAAATGCAACCGTCATGTCGCCGGCAGTAGCGATCGGCGGAAAGTCATGCAATACGTTGCAACGGGGGGGCTTGTTGTGGCGATAAGGAGCCGCGTCAGATTAAGTTGAGGGATTTTGGGTGGCACGCCTTGAGCAGCGAAGGGCGTGGTTACCCGGACAACACGCCCTTCGCTGCGCTCAGGGACGTGCCACCCTCGGCAGAATCTGTGCAACTTATTGTGACGCGGCTTCTAAGCACCGACTACGCGAAGCCCGCCTCGATCATCTGACGGACCAGATCGACGACGTTCTCGGCCTGCATTTTTTCGAGCACGCCGGCGCGGTGTTTGGCGACGGTTTTCTCGCCGATGCCCAACTTGCCGGCAATCTGCTTCGAGTGTTTTCCGGCCACCAGCAGATCGAGCACCTCGTGTTGCCGCGGCGAAAGCCTGTCGATGCGGCTCGCCATTTCGGCCTTGCGGAAGAATTGCCGCTGTGAATCGGCGTTCAGTTCGAGGGCTTTTTGGATGCGGTCGAGTATTACCCGGCGGCCGAACGGCTTTTCCAGAAAATCCATCGCGCCGGCGCTCATGGCCTGGACGGCCATGGGAATGTCGGCGCAGCCGGAGATCATGATGATCGGCATTCGAGAGCCTCTGGCGGCGAGCATCTTCTGTAGCCCCAGCCCGCCGAGGCCCGGCATGCGCACGTCCAGGACCAAACACTTGGGAGAGCCTGGCAGGTCGTGGCAGCCGTCGAGAAACGCCTCGGCGGAGAGGTAGGTCCGGGCCTCCATGCCGATGCCGCGGACCATCAGGCTCAAGGAATCGCACACTTGTGGATCGTCGTCCACTACGTACACGGTAGGAACCGCGGTAACCATAGGAGTCACCTGTATCCATTCTGAGTGATTATTCAGCCGGTAAGCGCGCCGGCCGCGATCGGCAGATCGACGATCACGGTGGTGCCCTTTCCGAGCCGACTCCGCACCTCCATGCGCCCCTCGTGGCCTTGGACAATGCCCTGCGCAATGCTCATTCCCATTCCGGAACCGCCGAACTTTCGCCGGGTGGTATAGAGTGGATCGAAGACGTGCTCGAGTTGTTCCTCGTTCATTCCGCGGCCGTTGTCGGAGACCGCTACCCGTACGCCTTTCTTAATCCGCATCGTGCGGATCGACACGACCACCTTTTTGTCTCCCGCCTCGACGGCGTTGCGGATCAAATTGAGCAAAACCAGTTCAATCTCCAGTGGATTCATGGGAACCAAGGGGACCTCGACGCCGAGGTCCGCGCGCAACTCCGCTCCGTTCGATAAGCCGTACGGCCGCGCCTGGTCGAGAGCCTGCGCGACCACGTCGTTGATGTTGCAAGCCTGCTTCTCGGTCGGTTCTTGGCGCGAGTATCGCAAGAGCGTCCTGACGATCCGCCCGCAGCGGTCCATCGAAGTGACGATGTTCCGCAAACAGGCGTCGAACTGTTCGCCGGCGTTGGGCGAGTCCTTGATTGCCAGGGCCGTCTCGGCGGTCAACAGCGCCGAGCCGATGGGATTGCTGATTTCGTGGGCGATGCCGGTACCCAACAGCCCGATGCCGGCCAGCCGTTCGTTGCGCCGGAACGATTCCTCCATGAGTGTTTGCCGCGTCACGTCGCGGAGGACGGCGATTCGATGGGCAATCCGCTCCGAGTCGTCCCGCACCGGAACGGAACGGAACTGGAGCAGCATCCGGGCGCCGTTCCGGCCGTGGCCGGCGATCTCGGCCGAATAAATGCCCTCGCTCTGATGGCTCTCCCGCAAACTCCTCTGGAGCGGATCGTCGCCGAAGCGATTCAACATGGCCGTGAACGTCGAATTGCAATGGACGATCCGCGGCGAATCGCTTTCCGGAGGCCAAACAGTGATCGCCACGCCCTCTTGGACGCACTCGAGAGCACGGCGAAGCAGAACGACATCGGCGGAAATCCGATCAGAAGCTCCCCGCTTCCAATGCGGACTGTCAACGCGTCGGCGGAAGAGAGCCGCTTGCCCCACGGCAGCCTCCTGTGTATCAGATGCCCTAACTCACAGGGAGGACTAACGCACTAAACAATTAGTATAGTAACAATTAGTGTAGTAACATTGGCGGAAAAGTCCATACCAATTTGGACGTTTTTCCACTGCCCCCCGTTTTGTTGTTCGGCAAAAAGCGGGTAAACGCTGTCGGAAAACAGAAAAAAACGCGGAAGAATCCGGTTTTTGAGCAATTAGCGGACCATGAGGTGACATCTAGCCAGTAGTTTCTAGGACTTTTGGAACACCAAAAATCACGTTGCCCGGCGAATTTGAGATGGTTTCCAGGTTTTCGCATCTCTTGTAGCAGACAACGAAGAGATGCAAAAACCTCGATAATCTCAAAAACAAGGCATTCTTGCATGTTCGGTATCTGAAAGTCCTAGAAACTACTGGTTAACCCCAGGTTGATCAACCAGATATACCGGGTTAATTAACCTGGGTGCGCGGGGTTGAATTGACCCCTAAAGACACCGATTGCAGTATCGAAAACCGGTTTCGGCATTTTGCTGAAGGTGAGCGCACAATTGTGTGGCTCAGAATATCCCCAGGAACAATCCGGGGGGACGCATCAGTAGCAAAGGACAAATAGTTCCGCCCCTTTTTGACCTTTTGACCTCTGACCGTTGGGAATGACGTCCCCCCCCAGATCTTCTTGTATTGACTCATGCAGGGAGTATTGCGTATTTTTCCACCTGTGAAGGTGGATCGTGGGGCGTTGAATCCGCGGCGCGAATGCGCTCGGCGGACTGGTCGGTTTCAAAGATGAGGCTCGATATGACCAACGTACTCTCATCGCCAGGCAAGAGTCTCCCTCGCATCTTGCGGACTTGCATCGTTGCCGGCAGTCTGGCGGGTTGCGTCGTCGCCGACCGACCGGTTTGCGGACAAGGAATGCTCGAACGGCTGCGGCAGGATGTCCGCACCTCCGGCACGGACCAGCCCGCGCCGCCGCCCGACCCCGAACCATCCCGCCATGAAGATCATTCCTACTCGAATTCCGGCTACAATTGCTGCGAAGACTGCGAAGAGGCGTTTACCACCGGCGTGTTCTGGCTGGGGCTCGGCGCGGCGACCGCTCCGTTCTGGGCACCGCATGCGGCGTTGGGCGACGATTTTTCGGTCAGCCGCTCCTTCGCCCGATTCCCGTACGAGGACAACTTGGGCTACATGAATCTCTATGAAGGAAAACGCTGGTCGTCCCAGTTCTCGGCCGACTACGCCACGGAGTTCAGCAACCTCGATTTCATCGGCGGCCGCCTGTTGCTCGAGACGACGTCACGCTGGGGCATCGACACGGAAATGCGGTATCTCCAGGAAACCCTTCCCCGCGGCGCCCGCGACAGCCTCTGGCTGGGCGACTGCAATCTCACCTTCCGTTTCGCTCAGAACGAGAACATGCAATGGCGGACCGGCGTGGGTTTCAACTGGCTGGACGATCCGCAACAGACCGATTTCGGCTTCAACTTCACCTACGGGTTCGACTGGTTCCCGCGAAAGCCGTGGGTCGTTTCGGCCGGGATCGACTGGGGTACGCTGGGCCACACCGAGCTGTTCCACTTCCGCGGCACCGTCGGGGCGATGTTCAACCGATTCGAGGTCTACACCGGATACGAATACTACGACTTCGACCGCGTGCAGACCAACACCCTGATCGGCGGCGTACGGATTTGGTTCTAATCGGCCCGAATTTCGGGGCTGGACAACGCTGGCTGTAAAGCGCATGATGTTACGCTTGCGTTTTTTCGTCCCCGGCTATTGCGACATTAAGATTCCCGATCCTCGACAAACGAAACACAAATACATCCAACAACACGGAACCTTCCCATGCCAAACTGTGTTCTTGCCTATTCCGGCGGATTGGACACCTCGGTCATTGTCGGCTGGCTGATGGACGAGGGGTACGACGTGCATTGCGTGTACGTCGATCTCGGCCAGCCGTGCGAGGACCGCGAGGCGATCATGCAAAAAGCCCGCGACATCGGGGCAAGCTCGGCGCGGATCGTCGACGTGCGGGAAGAACTTTGCCGCGACTTCGCTTTTCCCGTCTTGCAGTGGGACGCGAAGTACGAGGGCGTGTACCTGCTGGGCACGTCGATCGCCCGACCGCTGGTCTCGAAGGTCTGTCTGCAAGTCGCCCGCGAGGTGGGGGCCGACGCCTTCGCCCACGGCGCCACCGGCAAGGGGAACGACCAGTGCCGCTTCCAGCTCGCGGCCGAGGCGCTCGATCCGGACGTGCGGATAATCGCCCCCTGGCGGATCGAGCGGTTCCGCCAAAAATTTCCCGGCCGCACCGAGATGATCGAATACTGCCGGGAGAAGAAAATACCGGTCAACGTCTCGACGGCCAAGCCGTACAGCATCGACCAGAACTGCCTGCACATCAGCTACGAGTCGGGCAAGCTGGAAGACCCGGCGCAGAACGGCTTCGACCTGGTCGAGTTCGGCATGAGCGTCGCTCCGCAACAAGCCCCGGACAAAGCGGAAAACGTGCGGATCGGCTTCGAGGCCGGAGTGCCGGCGAGCGTGGACGGCCGACGGCTGAACGCCTACGAGGTGGTTTCCGTGCTCAACCGGATCGGCGGCCGCAACGGAGTCGGCCAGATCGACATGATCGAGAACCGGCTGGTGGGCATGAAGAGTCGCGGCGTGTACGAAGCGCCCGGCATGACGGTCCTCTACGCGGCCCATCGTGTATTGGAGCAGTTGACGCTCGACCGCGACCTGATGCACCTGCGCGACCGGCTCTCGCCCGAGGTGGCCGAATTGGTCTACTACGGCTTCTGGTATCACGCGAAAATGGACGCCTTGATGGCGTTTATCCGCCAGGCGCAGGAACCGGTCACGGGCGAGGTGAGCTTGAACCTATACAAAGGCAACATCCTTGTCGCCGGGCGCAGCAGCCCGAACAGCCTGTACGACGAAGGCATCGCCACGATGGAGGGCGGCGGCTCGTACAACCAGACCGACGCCGAGGGGTTCCTGCGCATCCAGGGTCTGCCCGGTCGCGTGCAGGCGCGGGCGTGGCCGCGGAAGTGGTGAGGGTTGAAGGGAGAGAGGAGAGGGGGGAGAAGAGAGAGGAGAGAAACGCGCGTGTATGTAAACAACGCCCGCCGACTGCGGTCGGCGGGGTCGGCGCCAAGCGCTATGTTTAGAATGGCAAAGCTGCTATAATTTTCCGAGGAGGCTTAATGGATGATCCGAAACGTCCAGCGTTGGCGTGAGTTCGAGAACGCGTGGGTCGCCTCACAGAAGCCCGACTTCGCGGAAAATCTTCGCCTGGTCGAGGGGATGTATCAATTGGCCCGCGAAATGGGTAGGTTCACGGCGGAAGACGCCCTGGACGGGATCGAAAAAAACATTCGCCTGGCGGCCGTATTGCACCATGTTCAAAGAACTCCTTAAACGACTTGCCGTCGCCCTGGACGACGCCGGCCTGCCCTATATGGTGTTTGGCGGGCAGGCGGTTTTGCTCTACGGCGAACCTCGATTGACGAGGGACATCGACGTTAGTCTGGGAGTGGACACGGGGCGGGCGACTTCCCTGCTGCGCATGATCGAGGAAATGCGTTTGCGGATTCTCGTTGACGACGTCGATCAGTTTCTGAGCCAAACTCTCGTCCTGCCCGTCTTGGATCCGGAATCCAACATTCGCATCGACTTCGTGTTCTCTCTGACGGAGTACGAGCGGCAAGCCATCGCGCGCGGCAAGATCGTGCCGATCGGCGGCGTCGAGGTACGTTTTGTTTCGCTGGAAGATCTGATCGTAATGAAAACCATCTCGGGACGTCCGCGCGACCTGGATGACGTCGTCTCGGTAATTCTCAAGAACCCCGATTATAACCGTGCTTATGTGGAAAAATGGCTTCAGTTGTTTGATCGGGAATTGGACGGGCATTTTCTGAATGCGTTTCAACGGGTGATGACGGGGCCGTCGTAAATCCGCATAGTGGTTTTCGCTCGGTCGTGCCGGCTCGCACTGCAATACTAACCACCAACCACCAACCACAACACCATGACCACCAAACGAGTATTGATCGTCGGCGGCGTGGCCGGGGGCGCTTCGTGCGCCGCAAGGCTCCGTCGCCTGGATGAACATGCCGAAATCTTCATCTTCGAGCGCACCGGAGACGTTTCCTTCGCCAACTGCGGTTTACCCTATTATATTGGCGGCGCGATCACCGACCGGGGACAACTGCTCGTCTCCTCGTCCGAACAATTCCGCGACCTCTTCAACGTCGAGGTTCGCACCCGGCACGAAGTAACGCGGATCGACCGTGACGGCAAAACCATCGAGGTGAAAAATCTTCAGACCGGCGACGTTGCCCGAGAATCGTACGACGTGCTGGTGCTGGCCCCCGGCGCCGCGCCGTTGCGTCCGCCCCTGCCGGGCATCGACATGCCTGGTGCGTTCAGCCTTCGCAACCTCGACGACGTCGATCAAATCCACGCCTGGATCGACCGTCGCAATGTGGATCGGGCAGTGGTCGTGGGGGCCGGATTCATCGGCCTGGAAATGGTCGAAAGTCTCAGCCGCCGCGGCGTCACCGTCACGCTCCTGGAGATGGCAGATCAGGTTATGCCGCCGGTCGATCCCGAGATGGCCGCGCCGATCCAGCGAGAACTCGAGCGTCAGGGCGTCGATCTCCGGCTCGGCAACGCCCTGGTCGCAATGGAACCGGGGCTAAAAGACACGATCGACGTGGTGGCTCAACACGATGAACGGTTCGCGGCCGACTTGGTGGTGCTGGCGATCGGCGTCAAGCCGGAGACGGACCTCGCCCGGCAGGCGGGGCTGGAGATCGGCTCGACCGGCGGCATCCGCGTGGACGACCGGATGCGGACCAGCGATCCGCACATCTTCGCGGTCGGCGACGCGGTCGAGGTCCGCGACTTCGTCACCGGCCGGCCGGCGCTGATCCCGTTGGCCGGACCGGCCAACCGCCAGGGGCGGATCGCCGCCGACGCGATCTGCGGCCGGCAGTCGCGCTACCGAGGCTCGCAGGGGACCGCCGTGGTTGGAGTGTTTGATATGACGTTGGCCATGACCGGGGCGACCGAGAAATCGCTGCGGAAGGCCGGCATCCCCTTCGAGAAATCTTACACGCATCCGTTTCAGCACGCCTCGTACTATCCCGGCGCGGAGCGATTCGCCATGAAGCTGCTCTTCGCGCCCGATACGGGAAAAGTGCTGGGCGCTCAGGCCGCGGGAAAAGCCGGCATTGAAAAACGGATCGACGTGATCTCGATGGCGATTCAGAAAGGGGCCACGGTATTCGACCTCGAAGAGGCCGACCTCTGCTACGCCCCGCAGTACGGCTCGGCGAAGGATGCGGTGAACCTGGCCGGGTTCGCGGCGGCCAACATCCTCCACGGAGACGTGCGGGTCGTCCACTGGTCGGAGTGGAAGCGGCGCGAGGCGGCCGACGACGCGCCGGTCACGCTCGACGTCCGTCCGGCCGCCGACGTGGCCACTGCCTCGATTCCCGGCACGATCCGCATTCCGCTGGGCGAATTGCGTTCCCGGCTCGACGAACTACCCCGCGACCGCGAAATCTGGGTCCACTGCGGCTTCGGCCAAATGGCCTACTACGCCGTCCGTCTGTTGGCCCAGCACGGTTTCAACGTCCGCAACCTCTCCGGCGGGTTTGCGTCGTACGAGATGGAAAAATGAAACGGGCGGCTGGCCCCGGGGATGGCCGAATCGGCCGGTCAGGACAAAGCGCTGGGGGGGCAGGTGGGTAGGCTTGCGTAAGAAGCTGGGGTGTGTACAGCATAAGATATTTACTATATAATGGTTTCGTTACATGTCGAAGCTGGAGTGAGGAGGGAGATCACGATGTCAGAACACGTTGGCGAGTTCGTTCGTTCCCAGCGGCAATGGGAGTACCTCCGCCTGGATGCCCTGGCCGCCGAGTCCCTCAACGACGAATTGAAGAACGCCGGCAGAGAAGGCTGAGAGTTGACCAGCGTTGTTTACACCCGCGGGGCGGACGTCTGGCACGGTTTTCTCAAACGTCCCCGGGCCGAAGATGGTATTAGTGTAGTTTGATAAGGAACTTAAGGAACTTACCGTACAGGCGGGAACTCCGAGACAATGGCAAAGTCAACGATAACCCTTGCTGTGGTTGTGCTGACCTTATTGGTTGGTTGGGTCAGCCCGACGTTCTCGAAAAAGGCGCGGCCGGGCTCCGCCAAAGGGGTCTGTCCGGCCTTCTACCTACTAGACGAAGAAGGCAACGTGATCGACCCGGTGCATGGTACGAATGCGGACAAGCCGTACTCGCCGAAGCAGACGTGCGGGAGGTGCCACGATTACGAGGCGATCACCAAGGGCTACCATTTCACTATGGGTAAGGGGCGCCATCCGACGCCGGATCAGGCGGACCGATGTAGGTGGGTGCTTAGCCCTGGGATGTATGGCGGTACGTGGTCCACGCCCGGTCCATTGTTCAGGTACCTGTCGCCGAAGAAGAACAAGTCGCCGAAGACAATGGACATGACGTCGTTCGGTTTCATGACCGGCGGCTGCATCACCTGCCACCCAGGCGGCGGCGTGGCGGAGTTGGACCGCGATGGCAAGCGCTACGACCGCTATATGGCCGACCCGGCCAACGGCCTGACGGCCGGGGGCGACAACAACTTTGACGGCGACTATTATAAGGCCAGATGGAACGAGACAGGCGTCATGGAGGCCGATTGCCTCCTGTGTCATCTACCGGAGTACGACATCGGCAAGAGGAACAAGCAGATCAAGGCGCTCAACTTCCGCTGGGCGGCGACCGCGGGGGCTGGCTTAGCCGCCGTGACCGGCTCGGTGAAAGCGGGCACGCCGGTGAAGGTGCATTACGACGTCTCAAAGTTCAATCCGGACGGCACGCTCTCGCCGCACATAGTGCTTGAGCCGCGAAACAAGATATGCCTCGCCTGCCATGCCACGCGGGGATGGAAAAATCGCGGGGCGAACTTCCGCCCTCGCACCGACGTGCATCTTCGGGCCGGGTTGAAGTGCGTCGATTGCCATCCCGCCGGCTCACACGCCTCCGACCCACGGATCAACGGCTATGAAGAACACCAGATTGGCAAAGGCGATGACCCGGGAGGCTGCGTTCGCGACGACCTGGACAACACCGTCCACGATTGCGTAAGTTGCCACACCACCGGCCGACTTGGCGCTCCGGTGGCGCGCCACGACTGGCTACCGCCGTTCCACCTCGATAAGATCGCCTGCCAGACCTGCCACGTGCCTCAGCGGGCGGTGAAAGCAGTGCGCTTCCAGGCTAGCGACGTGTTCAATCCGGGTGCAAAAATCCCCGCCAAGGGTAAGCACCTATGGACTTTCTACGGTCCTGACATGCGGTACTGGAACCATTTCGGCCAACTGGCGATGATGGGCCTTGACGACAAACCAACGGACCTTTTCCGCCCGGTGCTGGCCCGCTACAAGGGCAAAATCTATCCGGTTAATCGCATACATACCACATGGCCGGCCATTGAGGTGGAGGGACAGCCCGGTCTGATGCAGCCGAAGATGAGCGATATTTACAAGATGTGGGCCGCCCACAAGAAGAATCCGAAGAACTACCCACGGCTCGCCGCGATCAAGGACGATAACGGCGACGATGTGATCGAGGTGAATCGACCGCAGGAAATCGACGCACTGATAGCCGAAGTCACCAACATGCTCAAGAAAACTAGCTATCCGATGGACGGCAAGCGCGTGGTATGGGTGATGAATGATCGGATATACACCTCCGGCGCCAAGTATCGCGTGATGGAGAAACGGCTCTGGGAGGCATCGCCTTATGGGAACGTCCACAAGTACAACCACGACGTGTATCCGGCGGGTGCCGCCCTGGGCGCGACCGGCTGTACGGATTGCCACCATCCGTCGTCCGACTTCTTCTTTAGGCCGGTGGTGAAATATCCCTTCGATGTGCAGGCGAAACCCGTCATGGAGCCGCAGTACAAGCTACTCGATCTCAGCGGTTTCTGGACTATGATCGGCGCGTGGCGCGAAGCGTATCTCAAACCCGTTGTCTACGCCATGCTTATCGTCCTGGCATGCGCTGCAGTTGTATTGGCCGGACAACTTCTGCTGGGCTGGGGCCTGGGCGAGATGGCCAGGCAACTTTGGATCCTGCCGTGGTTGGCGGGTGCGGCGATGGGCGCCGGGGCATTGATGCTGGCCATGCGGCCGGGCTGGATTGCGTTTGTGTTGCCGACCCGGTTCTGGCTAGACTCCAACCATCCGGCGGTCGGCGCCTTGGTCCTTGGCTGCGGCGCAGTGGCCTTTCTGGGCGAGGTGCGGGCATGGCGAATACGTCAGCGCGGTTTCGGCAGGGTGTTCCGCTTCTCTGTGGCTATCGAGCTTGCGATCTCGCTCGGCTTGGCAGGGGTAGCAGGCGCCATGATGATGCTCAAGATTCCCGGACTGGACATCGTTACATTGGTGTCATATACCGTGTTCGATACAGCCCTGGCGCTCGTGCTGGTGGGTACGGTGGGTACCATTCTATTCCAGGCTAACAGTTCCAATTAAGTCAATACTGTCGCCGTAAAACAACCGATATAATTCCTGTATGTGTTTCTGTTGAGTCGTGGAGAATGGGGCGGTGTCCGACTTGTGCGAGGGGGGAATTGTACATTATGAGCACCAAGGTTGTTTTTGGAGTGATTCTCGTGAGTCTTGCCCTGTGCAGTGCGGGGTTCGGCTTTGAACCGCCCGACTCCATGTTAGGGGTCAACGGCTGTGACGAACCGGCTTGCTGCGAAGAAGTTTGCCGCGAGCAGACCTGCCGCCAAACCGGCTGCGAGTCACGGCGCGGGCAAGGGTGCCTTAGCATAGGGGTCAACTCGTTTGTCAAGAACGAGTACTGGAACTGGTTCGAGGGACCGTCGCCCGATAGCGAGTACGATTATGGATACCAGAGAACCCGGCTGAATTTCAAGTATACGACTCCTCGGTGGACGGGGTTCGTCCAACCGCAACTTGTCAATATGTTTGGCTTACCGGACAATGCGTGCAAACCGCCGCCGGAGGGCCCATCGGGCATGGGCTGTCTGTACTACAATCACAATGGCAACACTGCACCATGGAACATAGGGGTTCACCAAGCGTATATCGACGTGCATGGAACGGACAAAAAGGGGTTTTCGTTTAAATTTGGCAGGCTTGAGTATAGCGACGGCTTGGAAGTTTTACGAAAATCGGACGGCAAACACTTCAATATGCTGAAAAAAATCCGCCTGGGCGACCGGCTGATCAGCCCCTTCGGTTGGTCGGCTTTCAGCAGGGCCTTTGACGGGACGGTAATGCAGTACGATCAGGAAAACACGAATGTGACTGCCTCCTTCTTCTTTCCCACGCAAGGAGGTTGGGAGAGGAATATCGACCAAACCATCGACGACATTAGGATTAGCACCGTTACAGTGACAAGTAAACGGGGTTCCTATATCCCTGGCATGGAGGTTGCCGGTTTTTACTACAATTATCAAGACCTCAGAGACGTTACCCAGCGTGTAGACAACACGGGACAGACGTATGCTCCGTCCGTGGACATGAACATTCACATGTTCGGTGGCCACGCGGTCGGCACATGGGACATCGGGCCCGGTACGATGGACCTGCTCTTATGGGGAGGAGGACAGTTCGGCAAGTGGTACGAATTGTACCACAATGCGTACGCATTCGATGTGGAGGGCGGGTATCAATTCACCAATATGCCCGCGAAACCTTGGGTGCGAGTGGGCTACTACATCGGCACAGGTGATGGAGACCCGAACGATGGTAAGCACGGGACGTTTTTCCAAATGGCGCCGGGTACTCGAAAGTACAATTTGCTGCCCTTCTGCGACTTAATGAACGTGGAAGATTTCTTCATTCAGTTGATAGCGCAGCCACGCAAGAAGTTGACGACTCGCCTGGAGTACCACGTGTGGCGCCTGGAAAATGCGAATGACAGGTGGTACATGGGCTCCGGCCCCACGCAGAAGCACGGGAAGATATTCGGCTATATCGGACGTCCTTCCAGCGGGCGCAGCAATCTGGCACAAGAACTCGACTTTATGGTCAATTATAATGTCAATCCGCATCTGAAGGCAATTGCTTGCTATAGTCGTGTTTTTGGGGAGGGCGTCGTAAAGGGGGTGTACACCAAGGACGGGAACGCGGATTACGCCTCTGCCAAAATCGTATTTGAGTTTTAAACCCAATCGGAATACCTGCCAACCAAAATCAGGTCGGCCGCGCGGGCGTCGAGAAACGGACCGACGTGATCGCGATGGCGATCCAGAACGGGGCCACGGTGTTCGACCTCGAGGAGGCGGACCTCTGCTACGCCCCACAGTACGGCTCGGCCAAAGACCCGGTGAACATGGCCGGGTTCGCGGCGGCCAACATCCTCCACGGAGACGTGCGGGTCGTCCACTGGTCGGAGTGGAAGCGGCGCGAGGCGGCCGACGACGCGCCGGTCACGCTCGACGTCCGTCCGGCGACGGACGTGGCCACTGCCTCGATTCCCGGTACGATCCGCATTCCCTTGGGCGAATTGCGTTCCCGGCTCGACGAGCTACCCCGCGACCGCGAAATCTGGGTCCACTGCGGCTTCGGCCAAATGGCCTACTACGCCGTCCGTCTGTTGGCCCAGCACGGTTTCAACGTCCGCAACCTCTCGGGCGGGTTCACGTCGTACGAGATGGAACAGTGAGGGGGACGATCGTCATCCTGAGCACAGCGAAGGATCTCGTCTGCAGCGCGCCTTCATCCGAGATCCTTCGCTGCGCTCAGGATGACATATATACCCTACTGACATGTGAACGGTTACTACCGTCGCCAACGCCCCGTTGAAGTTGTCCGTCAAGTGGTTGCTTCCGAGGGGTACGGCTTGGTATAATCTTCCGATGGGAATACCTGCGAACCGGCGGGGTCAGAAGGGGGGTATGTCGTGGGGGCGTTCTCCCGGTGTATCGCCAAGAGCAGTTCGCTTGTTGATGGGAGGCTGCAACTCCACGCCTTTGTCTTCTTCGGCCGGTTTGGCAAATTAAACACACGCGACTATCTCTTTCACGAAGGATTGAATCCATGAAAACACAACTTGAATCTTCGACTCGGTTGTTGGGCGGACCCGTGATCCGAACGTATCTTTTCGTTCCCCTGGCGATGTTTGTGCTTTCGGACTGCAATCTGTTTGCGGCCGACGAGTTCCAGAAGTTGGTCCGTCTGGTTCCGCGTTCGGCAAACGCAATCGTGTTGCTGAACGTGGAGAAAGCGAAGGACAGCCCGATGGGTCTTCGGGAGGACTGGAAGGCGAATATCGAGAAGGCTTTCGAGGCGGGGATGATCCGCGTGCCGCCGCAAGCGACGCGCTTCGTGCTGGCATCGCAAATCGACTTGGAATTCATGGAGCCGCTCTGGGAGGCCGCGATTGTCGACCTCGACGAAGAGATCTCTATCGAGCAAATTGCCAAACGGCGCGGAGGCGTGCTCGATACCATCGAGGATCTGCCGGCGCTCGTGCTCTCGAACGACACGTACCTCGTGCAATTCGGGCCCAAGACGCTGGGCGCGATGGGGCCGGCAAACCGTCAAACTGTCGTGCGTTGGATCCGCGACGTGCGGAAACCGTCGTCGTCGTCGCTCTCGGCCTATTTGCGGCAGGCGGCCGTTTTCTCCGACGATACCGGAAGCCAGATCATCATGGCAGTGGATCTCGGCGGCGCGATGTCGTTTGAACGCATCGGCAAGTACCTGAAATCGAAGCAGAAACGCCTCGACGAGTGGAACGCGAATCTGCTCGAACTGACGAAACTACTCTGCAACGTGCGGGGGGTCCGCATTGGCGTGCGGATCGGCGAGCAACCGTCGGCCAGGATCGTTATCGATCTGCAGGACGACGCCTCTGGGATCGCGTCCTTCGCCAAACCGCTGGTCATACAGATAATGTCCGACCTGGGCCTATCGATTAACGATGTGCAGTCCTGGACCGCACAAGCCAAGGGAAGCGAGCTTTCGCTGTCCGGCCGTCTGACCAACAGCGGCTTGCGGCGGTTGTTGAGCGTGGTTGATTCGCCCGTGTCCAATGTGAACACCGGCGCGAAGGCGCAGCCGATCAGTCCCGGCAAGTTGCCGGCGATTCGGGCGAAAGCTTCGCGAGACCATTTTCGCGCGGTTGTGAGGATGTTCAGCGATCTGAAAGGAGACATGAGGGACTCCAAAACTCTCGCGTCGGCTTCGCTCTGGTTCGATAAGTATGCGAGACGAATCGAACGACTGCCGATGCTCAACGTGGACGAGGAGGTTCTCAACTACAGCGGGTTCGTCGCCGGCCAAATGCGTCAGGCGTCGCAGACGGTGAAGACCATGGGAATTCGGTCCGGTGCGCGCACGGCACAGATTACTTCCTCGAATGCCGGTCCGTATGCGGTCGGCACGACCCGCTGGGGTCGCTACGGCCGGTACGGCGGCTATGGCGGAGCGAGCAGCTATGGCGTTTATGGCGGCTACGGCGTGGACGGCCAGAGGGCGGAAATGAAGAACGTCGAGGCCCAACGCCGCACTATCCGCGCCCAGGAAAAGGGTGTCGCGGCCACTGACGTCGGGCAGATTCGCCAAGGGGTCATTGCCGCCACGACCGACATCCGCCGCGAGATGACCCAGAAGTACCAGTTGCAGTTCTAAAGCGATCTGTGATGGACAAGTGTGTCTCGCGCAGTAAGATTGAATCGACGTCCGTTTCCCTTGGCCTTTTAGAATAAAATATGCCGCTGTTTGGTTGGACAAAGCCCGATTGCCCGGTGGGGATTCGAGAAAAAGCCTGGGTCGAATTGCGGATGCGGTGGCTGGGCGAGCAGTTCGGAACCAGACGGCTCACCCGCTGTGAGATGATCCTGCCGACCGAGGAGTATTTTCCCGGCGCCTGGGACGGGAAGCCCGAGTCCGCCCGGCGGCTGTTCGATCGGCTGTGCCAATACATGGAGATCCCTCCTTCGCAGGTCAGTCTTCAAATTCCCTTGGAGAATAGCTCGACCGAGACGGTCGGTTCCGACGAGCCGGGCGTTATCCGCGTGACCGACGCGCAGCTTGCGGACCCGCTCGCACTGGTGGCGACGTTGGCCCGACAGTTGTCCCGCCACATGTTGAGCCAACGACATTTGCCGGCGAACGAGCCGGACCGCGAGTTGGTGGCCGATCTGACACCCGTGATTTTCGGGTTGGGCATATTCACCGCCAACGCAACCGTATCCGAGTCTTACAAACGGGCGGGGCGACGGAGCGCGTGGTCCGTCGACCGGATGAGTTGCTTGCCCGCCCGCGTGACGGCCTATGCGATGGCCCTTCACGCCTGGCTGCGGGGCGACGAGCGGCCCGCCTGGACCGGCTATCTACGGCGCGACGCGGCGGAAGCGTTCGATCGGGCTATGCGCTTCCTGAGCGGAACCGAGGATTCGCTGCTGTGCCCCTACAGCATCCGCTCCTGGGACCAAAACCCTTCGCTCGGCAAACTGCTCGATCGGCTGGAACGCGGCTCGGACTCCGCCCGCGTCTCCGCGCTGTGGGAACTTGCCCGGTGCGGTTCCGTCTCTGCCGAGTCCGTGCGGGCCGTAACCGATTGCCTCGCCGATCGTCGAGTCGTTCTTCGCGCCGAAGCCGCTCGCACGTTGGCCGCATGGGAATCGGCGGCCGAACCGGCGATTGCCGAACTCATCGATGCCTTGGATGATGGGGAGGATGAGGTGCGCATGGCCGCCGCATACGCGCTCGGAAAACTGCGCCTCCGGCCGGAGACGGTGCTGCCGGAGCTTGCCGACCGATTGGACGATCCCACGATGATCGACACCGTGGCCTGGGCGTTGGCGCAATTCGGGCCGGCCGCCGAGCCGACTCTGCCGCTATTGCTGTCGCGTCTGAAGGATGAACTCGGGCGCGGCGACGGGGCAATCGACTATCTTGTGTACGCCGTTCGGGCGATCTCGCCCGATCCCGACGCCGAGTTGCAATCGCTGATCGACTCTTGCGACGCCGAATTGCAGCCGCAGGCGCGGGCAATCCTGCCGGAACACGGTCCCATTAAGCATCCGCCGGGCAGCAACGGCTTGAGTGCTTGGGCCGGGGTATGATCTAGCAGCCCGTTGAAAAAGGGTGCCACTGCTGGCTTGCCCAGCAGTGCATGGGGGAAACTCCCGGGAAAACACTGCTGGACAAGCCAGCAGTGGCACCCAAACTCCCAAATCCGACTTTTTCAACGGGCTGCTAGGCGAAACGAGCAAGTAACGCATATACATGGTATCCACGCGCCGCGTGGACGCGGCGGCTAAACGC
>JAUWNG010000002.1 GCA_030612765.1 Planctomycetota bacterium | reverse complement strand
GCGTTTCACGCACCCTACTAATCTTGCGCTGTCATATTAATCACGCTCTGAGAGCGTTCGGATTGAAATTCAGCCGCAAACCCCCTCTTCGTGGTGGGTTAGACCTGAATTTTCCAGAATTGGCACGCCTGTTTTCAATTTTTTCCTCTCGTCCGTCTTGCGTGAATTTGGACGCTGGCTATATTAAGAGATTCGTGTGGATGGGCGCAACCGGCTAGCGTAGCTCAACTGGCAGAGCAGTTGATTTGTAATCAACAGGTTGTGGGTTCAAGTCCCTCCGCTAGCTTAAAGTGACTAATGCCGAAATTCAAATGACGAATGAAGGTTAGGGAATGGCGAATGGTGGTTCGGCATTCGTCATTTGGATTTTGTCATTCATCATTTTTGCTCGCGAGGGGGGTTTCCCGAGCGGTCAAAGGGGTCAGACTGTAAATCTGATGGACATGTCCTTCGAAGGTTCGAATCCTTCACCCCCCACTAGGAAATTATGAATGATGAATTATGAATAATGGAAGCTGAGAGTGATGAAACATTCATCATTCTACATTCATCATTTTGACACGCGGGTGTAGCTCAACGGTAGAGCCGTAGCCTTCCAAGCTACTCACGAGGGTTCGACTCCCTTCACCCGCTTAAAAGCGCAAAAATAAGGAAAACGAAACGACGGGCGAGGGCGTTGGTTTTCCGAGAGTGTAATAAACGCAACACAAGGAGCTTTGATACGCGAGTGCGGCGGCCCACGGCATCGACGCGATGCACTTGGGTTTTGGGAAGAGGCACAGGCTGCTGTAGCTCAGCTGGCAGAGCGCGTCCTTGGTAAGGACGAGGTCATGGGTCCGATTCCCATCAGCAGCTCATTTGTAGGCCGGTCGAGAACCTCGGCACAGGAGCCTCGTCCGACCATAATTATTACTCTAACCGACCCGCTTGATCAAACGCAGGGAGATAGAAACCAAAATGGCCAAGGAAGTATTTTCACGGACCAAACCTCACGTCAATGTGGGCACGATCGGTCACATTGATCACGGCAAAACCACGCTGACCGGCGCCATCTTGGCCGTCCAGCAGAAAAAAGGGCTGGCCGCGTTCAAGTCGTACGCCGACATCGCCAAGGGCGGCACGGTGCGCGACGCCACCAAGACCGTGACCATCGCGGTGGCCCACGTCGAATACGAGACGGAGAAGCGGCACTACGCCCACATCGACTGTCCGGGCCACGCCGACTTCATTAAGAACATGATCACCGGCGCCGCCCAAATGGACGGTGCGATCCTGGTGGTCTCCGCGGCCGACGGCCCCATGCCTCAGACCCGCGAGCACGTCTTGCTGGCCCGTCAGGTAAACGTCCCCGCCCTGGTCGTGTTCCTGAACAAGTGCGATCTGGTCGACGACCCCGAACTGCTGGAGTTGGTCGAGTTGGAACTCCGCGAGTTGTTGACCCACTACGGCTTCCCCGGCGACGACATCCCCATCATCCGGGGCGACTCGCTCACCGCGTACAACAAGCCGGAAGATCCCGAGGCCACCAAGTGCATCGGCGAATTGCTCGACGCGGTTGATGCCTACATTCCCGAGCCGGAGCGAGAGATCGACAAGCCTTTCCTGATGGCCATCGAGGACGTGTTCTCGATCGAAGGCCGCGGCACCGTGGCCACCGGACGGATCGAGCGCGGCATGGTCAAGACCGGCGAGGAGGTCGAGATCGTCGGCTTCAGCCCCGAGTCGCGGAAGACGGTCTGCACCGGCGTGGAAATGTTCAACAAAACGCTGGGACAAGGCCAGGCGGGCGACAATGTCGGATGCCTGTTGCGAGGCGTCAAGCGTGAGGAAATCGAGCGCGGCCAGGTGTTGGCCAAGCCCGGTTCGATCACCCCGCACACGAATTTCGAGGCCGAGGTCTACGTCCTGTCGAAGGAAGAGGGCGGACGGCACACTCCGTTCTTCAGCGGATACCGGCCGCAGTTCTACTTCCGCACGACCGACGTCACCGGCACCGCGAAGCTCATCGGCGACGCCGAGATGTGCATGCCCGGCGACAACGTCAGAATCGAAGTGGAATTGATGTCGCCGATCGCCATGGACGCCAACGTGCGGTTCGCCATCCGCGAGGGCGGCCGGACCGTCGGCTCCGGGGTGGTGACGAAGGTGCTGAAGTAACAATGACGAACGTCGAAATTCAAATGACGAAGGAATGACAAAATCCAAATGACGAACGATAACGACGAGTGCTGTCCGGACATTCGTCATTAAATTTTCGTCATTCGGCCTTTTGCCTAGGGGTGTAGCTCAATTGGTAGAGCACTGGTCTCCAAAACCAGCGGTTGGGAGTTCGATCCCCCCCGCCCCTGCCATTCAAGTTGGTGTTGAGAACGTGTTATGAAAATGTGGCACAGCCGCCCTCGGCTGGGTCCGAAAGCGTACTTGGTTCTCACAGCCGAGGGCGGCTGTGCCACATTTTTAGCGAGGTCGCCGCAACAGTGGGAGCTTTTTTCCGAGAATTGCTGCGGGTTGGTGTTTACAAGCGGAGCCAGGGGCGGATCACCCGCCAGGTCACCTTTGCTGCCGTTGCGGTGACGATTGCGCTGGGGTTCTGGAGGCTTAGTATGACCCTCGCGGGCAAGGGGCTCGAGTTCCAGTTTCTCCTGCCGGGGCTGTTGCTGGTCGCCAGTCTGTGGGCAACGTACCGCTTGGTGAACTTTCCGGTCTTCGCCGATTTCCTGATCGCGGTGGAAGCGGAGATAAACAAGGTTTCCTGGCCCACCCGGCCAGAGTTGTTTCGCGCATCGCTCGTGGTGCTGATCTTTATTTTTTCCATGGCGGTCATCCTGGCCTTATTCGATTTATCGTGGAGCTTGCTTTTCAGGAAAGTGCTACACATCCTGTAAGGATCCTGGCGTGACGGACGAACCGAACAAAGTGAACGAGCAACCAACCGCGGAACCGCCGGCGGAATTGCCTGCCGAGCCGCCCGCCGACCAGCGCGCGGAAGTGCAATCGGAGGCGCCGGCGGAAGCGGCCGCGCCGATCGAAACGGAAGCGGTTTCGCCGGAGCCGGCCGAGCCGCCGGTTGAAGAGCCGCCCCAACCGCCCGAGGAACCGGCCGCGCCGGTCGAAGAGGTTGAAGATTCAAAGTCGGACAAGATGGATTGGTACATCCTCAAAGTGCAGAGCAACCGCGAGGATTCGATCCGCGAGGGCCTGATGCGGCGGGTGGCGATCGCCGGGTTGGATCACTATTTCGACGAGATCATCGTACCGACGGAGAAGGTCACGGAGTTCAAGGGGGGGAAGAAGAAGATCATCAAGCGGAAACTTTACCCGGGCTACCTCGTCGTCCACATGGAAATCAACGACGACACGTGGTTCCTGGTCCGCGAGACGCCTGGGATCGGCGATTTCACCGGCGCGGCGGGCCGGCCCAGTCCGATGCTCCCCCACGAAGTCGAACGCATCGTCGTTAAACAAGAGGAAAAGAGCGAAAAAGCGCCCAAGCTGAAAATCGCCTTCACTCAGGGCGAACGGATAAAAATCAAGGAAGGAACCTTTGAGAGCTTCGAGGGCGAAGTGGACAACATCGACGAGACGAACGGGCGGGTAACCGTGATGATCAACATCTTCGGCCGCTCCACCCCGGTCGAATTGGAATACTGGCAGCTTGAAGCATTGTAGAAAGGGGGGATTCGGGATTCGGGATTCGGGGTTCGGGGTAGCAATGTACCCCGAATCCCGAACCCCGAACCCCGAGCCCCGAATATCAATGGCAAAACAATTAGTCGACACAGTGAAGTTTCAGGTTCCCGGCGGACAGGCGACGCCCGCCCCGCCGGTGGGCACCTCGCTGGGACGGTTCGGCATAAACCTCGGACAGTTCGTGCAGCAGTTCAACGAGCGGACCAAGGACGCCGGCGGGATGCCGATCCCGGTGGTGGTCAAGGTGTACAACGACCGGAGTTTCGAGTTTGTCACGAAGAGTCCGCCCGCCGCCGCGCTGTTGAAGCAGGCCGCTTCGATCGCCAAGGGATCGGGTGTGCCGAATAAGGAGAAGGTGGGCAAGGTTACGATCGCCCAAATTGACGAAATCTGTAAGACGAAAGCGGCCGACCTCAACGCGAGCGACCTGGAACACGCCCGGCGAATGATCGAAGGCACGGCGCGCAGCATGGGATTGGAAGTCGATAGGGATTAGGGATTGGAGATTAGAGGGTGGAAAGTGAGAAAGCCGCTTGCGGTTTCGCACTGAAAACTGATAACTGACAACTGATAACCGCTATGCCAAAGACAGCAAAACGTATGACGGCCATGCTCAAAAAAGCGCCGGGGGAGAAGAAGCTCCTGCCGGTCGACGAAGCGGTGGTCGTCCTGAAAACCTTCGACACCACGAAGTTCGACCAGTCGGTCGAAGTCGCCATCCGGTTGGGTATCGATCCGAAACAGGCCGATCAGCTCGTGCGCGGTTCGATCGTGTTGCCAAACGGCATCGGCAGAACGTTGCGGGTAATTGTGTTCGCCAAGGACGACAAGATGGACGAGGCCAAGGCGGCCGGGGCCGACGAAGTCGGCGGGCCGGAGTTGGCCGAGAAGATCAAGGGCGGATGGACCGACTTCGACGTCTGCATCGCCTCACCCGACATGATGGGCGCGGTCGGTCCGTTGGGAAAAATCCTCGGTCCCCGCGGCCTGATGCCTTCCCCCCGCGCCGGAACCGTCACCCCGGACGTGGGCAAGGTCGTCAAGGAGTACAAGGCCGGCAAGGTTGAGTTCCGCAACGACAAGGACGGCAACGTCCACGCGGTGGTCGGCAAGCTGAGCTTCGACGCCGCGAAACTAGCCGAGAACGTCAAAGCCTTCATCAACCACGTCAACGGCCTTAAACCCCAGGCCGTCAAAGGCCAATACGTCAAGGGCATCGCCCTGAGCGCCACAATGAGCCCCAGCGTGAGAATGCAAATATAAATCATTCCCGTTTAGCTCCGGGTGTCCACGCCGCTGACAACTGACTACTGACAACTGACTACCATGAGCAAGTACGTAAAAAATCTGGTTTCGGAACACCTCCGCGGGCGGCTGGGAAACGTCCAAGACGCTTTGTTGGTGAACATGATCGGGTTGGACGCCAACGCCAACTCGCGGTTGAGGGCGTCGTTGCGCGACAAAAACATCCATGTGATGGTGGTGAAGAACAGCCTGGCGGCACGAGCCACCGAAGGCACTCCGCTGGCTCCCCTGTTTGCCGGCTTGGAAAACACCGCGGCGATCTGCTGGGGCGCCGAGGACATCGTCAGCCTGGCCAAGGAAGTCGCCAAGCTGGCCAAGGACAAGGAGTATTCCCCCTTCCAAGCGCGTGGCGGGATGATGGACGGCGAGTGCCTCGACGCCGCCCGCGTCGAACAGATCAGCAAATGGCCCAGCCGCGAAGAGCAATTGAGTATCATTTCGGGGCAGATACTTTCTCCGGGCGCGACGTTGGCCGGTCAGTTGGACTCAGTCGGCGGCGCCTTGGCAAGCCAAATCGAACAAATAGGCGAGGAAGAGGACGCCGGCGACGTTGAAGAGCCGGCCGCCGCGTAGCGGCGACATATTTCAGACATGAATACGTAACCATTCACGGGTAGGGAAAACATCGTCACTGCTGAGCGTAGCGAAGAATCTCGCATGCGCCGCGATCTCGTACGAGATTCTTCGCTACGCTCAGAATGACGGTTGCCCCGTGAACGGTTACCATGAATACACTCCGGCGGCTGTTAGCCGCCGGCTATTGGCAAGTTCGTATTACCTACAAATTGATCCGAGTGTGAGAAAGGACAGATGTTGTCATGGCGACAGACGCAGCACCCCGCGAATTTTCCGCGTTATCCCAAGAGCTTGGCGAGAAGATCGTCGGCTTGACCCTTAAGGAAGCCAAGGAACTCAGCGACTATCTCGAAGAGGTCCACGACATCAAACCGGCCGCCGGCGGCGCGGTGATGATGGCCGCTCCGGCCGAAGACGGCGGCGGCGCCGCGGCCGAGAAGACTGACTTCGACGTGGTCCTGGAAGGATTCGGCGACAAGAAAATCGGCGTCATCAAAGTGGTCCGCGCCGTGACCAGTTTGGGGCTGAAGGAGGCCAAGGATCTGGTCGAGAGCGTGCCCGCCAAAATCAAGGAAGGACTCTCCAAGGAAGACGCCGAAAAACTGAAGACCGAACTGGAGGAAGCTGGAGGCACGGTTTCTCTCAAGTGATCGTTGCTCGTTCCGCTGTAAAACCGTGGCCAAAAAGTCGCGGCCTGTATAAACGCGGATGGGTGGCACGGGCATCTTGCCCGTGCTCCGGCCTGCACTGGCGAGACGCCAGTGCCACCCAAACCCGCGACTGCCGGTTCTCCGCTACCGCCGGTCGCGGCCGTGCGTCGAGTTCGCGCTGAAATTCCCCCGAGGAGGGCGATCCCTTATGGCCACTACGGCTCAACGACGGCTTAAACCCCAGCATTCACGTCACTTCGGCAGACTTCAATCCACTTACCCAATCCCCGACCTGACGGAAATCCAGACGCGCAGCTACGATGCTTTCCTGCAGTACGACCTACCCTGGCAGGAACGCAACGACCAGGGGATCGAGGGCGTGCTGCGGGAAATTTTCCCCGTCGAAAGCTACGATAAAACGCTTCGCCTGGAGTACATCCGCTACGAGTTGGGTAAGCCGCGCTATGAGCCGGACGAATGCCGCCAACTGCGGTTGACCTACGGCCGGCCGTTCAAGGTTTGGCTCCGCCTGACCAAGGAGCAGCCGGTCGAGGAGGAAGTATACCTCGGCGACATCCCGATCATGCTCGGCGGCGGCGAGTTCATCATCAACGGGGCCGAGCGCGTAGTGGTGAGCCAGCTCCACCGCAGCCCCGGCGTGGACTTCGTCAGCGAAATCGAGGGCACCAGCGAACGACGCCTGCACAGTTGCCGCATCATTCCCGAACGCGGAAGTTGGATCGAACTGAACGTCAACCGCAAGGAAAGCCTTACGGTCCGCATTGACCAGAGCGGCAAATTCTCCATCATGACCCTGCTGAGGGCGATGGACTCGAAGTACAGCGACGACGCCAACCTGCTGCGAGTGTTCTTCACCACCGAGACGGTCAAAGTCACCGACGGACGCAGCGTCTCGAAGATCGAGGGAAAGATGGCCGTCGGCGACGTGATCTATCCCGCCGATAGTCCGCGGGCCGGCGAGATCATCGTCGAGTGCGCCCAAAAAATCACCAAGAACCTCGCCGAGACGATCTGCACTTCCGGGCTGAAGCAGTTGGAGGTCATGGACGATCCGAAGAATCCGCTGCTGCTGAACGCCCTGGCCGACGACAACACGGCCAGCCACGAGGAGGCGCTGTTGCGGATTTACCAGCGGTTGCGCCCCGGCAACCCGCCGCAGTTGGAAAAGGCCAGGACCCTGTTCCACGAAAAGTTTTTCGACACCAACCGCTACCGGCTGGGCCGCGTGGGCCGCTTCCGCATCAATCGCAAGCTAGGGATGAACATCGACGAATCGGAGATGACCCTCCGCCCTGACGATCTGATCTCGGCGATCAAATACATCGTGCTGCTGCGGGCCGGCGAGCAGGGCGCGGAAATCGACGACATCGACCACTTGGGCAACCGGCGGTTGAGGACCATCGACGAGTTGGCCTCCGACGAGTTGCGCAAGGGTTTTCTCAAACTCCGCCGCACGGTGCAGGAGCGGATGAGCCTCAAGGATCTGGAGGACATGACGCCCCGCAGTCTGGTCAACCCGAAGAGTATTTCGGCGGCGATTGAATACTTCTTCGGCCGCGGCGAGCTTTCGCAGGTGGTCGATCAGACAAACCCCCTGTCGATGCTCACCCACGAGCGGCGTCTCTCGGCGTTGGGTCCGGGAGGATTGAACCGGAAGCGGGCCGGCTTCGAGGTCCGCGACGTCCACATCTCGCACTACGGACGGATTTGCCCGATCGAGACCCCCGAAGGCACCAATATCGGCTTGATCTCCAGCCTGGCCATCTACGCCGGGGTGGACGGATACGGCTTTCTCGTCACTCCGTATCAAAAGATTCACAAGGGGCAATTGACCGGCCAAACCGAGTGGCTGCGGGCAGATCAGGAACACGGGGCCATGTTGGCGCCGGCCGACGTTTTGGTCGAGAACGGGCGGCTGGCGGGCGAGACGATCATCGCCCGGCATCGCGGCGATTTCCAAACGGTCCCGGTCGGCCAGGTGCAGTACATCGATGTGGCGCCCGCCCAGATGGTCGGCATTTCGGCCGGATTGATCCCTTTTCTTGAGCACGACGACGCCAACCGCGCCTTGATGGGCTCGAACATGCAGCGTCAGGCCGTGCCGCTGCTGGTGACCGAGCCGCCGTTGGTGGCCACCGGACTGGAAAAGGAGGCCGCGCTGAATTCGAGCATGTTGATCCGTGCCCGGCGAAAGGGCACCGTCACCCGCGTCGACTCCGGACAAATCGAAATCGGCGCCGACGTATACAAGCTCCGCAAGTTCGTCGGTCTGAACGAGCGGACTTGCCAAAATCAGAAGCCCATCGTGCGGCTGGACGAGCGGGTCGAAAAGGGACAAGTCATCGCCGACGGCGCCGGCACCCAACAGGGCGAACTGGCCTTGGGACGGAACGTGTTGGTGGCCTTCATGGCCTGGGACGGTTTCAACTTCGAGGACGCCATCATCATCAGCGAGGAATTGGTCGAGAACGACGCCTACACCTCGATCCACATCGAGGAGTTCGACATCGAAATCCGCGAGACCAAACTCGGCCGGGAGGAATTTACCCGCGACATCCCAAACGTCAGCGAGCGGCAACTCAGCAACCTCGACGAAAACGGCATCGTGCGGGTGGGAACTTACGTGCGACCGGGAGACGTCCTGGTCGGCAAGGTCTCGCCGAAATCAAAGACCGAACTCACCCCGGAAGAAAAACTGCTGCACGCCATCTTCGGCCGCGCGGGCGAGGACGTGAAGAACGACTCGCTGGAAGTCTCCTCCGGCGTGGAAGGGATCGTCATCGGCACGCAGAAGTTCTCCCGGCGAATGAGCCTCGGCGAGGACGAACGCAAGGCTTTCGAGGCGGCCCTGAAAGAGGCCGAGGCCAAAGGCAACGAGCGGATCGCCGTTGCTTTCGGCGAGTTGGTCAAGGAGATCGAAGGCGTCCTGCACAAAAAGCTCGCCGACGAGGACGGCAATCACCTGGTCGAGGGCCAGGAGCACCGTTTCGTCGCCGAGCAGGCCCATCAATTCGACGTTGAAAAACTCGCCATTCGCAGCCCGCAACGCAAGGCGGACGTCGAAAAACTGCACGCCAATCTCTGGCCGGCGGTGGAGACGGCGATCGACGCCAAGGAACGCACGCTGAACTCGATGAAACGCGGCGACGAGCTGCGCAGCGGCGTGTTGCAAATGGTCAAGGTCTACGTGGCCGCCAAGCGGGTGATCTCGGTCGGCGACAAAATGGCCGGCCGGCACGGGAACAAGGGCGTCATCGCAAAAATCCTTCCCCGGGAGGACATGCCCCTTCTGGAAGACGGAACCCCCGTCCAAATCCTGCTGAATCCGCTGGGTGTGCCCAGCCGTATGAACGTGGGCCAGATTCTGGAGACCCACTTGGGCTGGGCCGGCGCCACGATGGGATTTCAGTCCATCACGCCGATCTTCGACGGCGCGACCGAGGAGGAAATCCACAAAGCGCTCGAGGAAGCCGGTCTGCCGGCGCACGGCAAGGCCCAACTCTACGACGGGCGCACCGGCGAGCCGTTTGAACAGCTCTCCACGGTGGGCTACATCTACATGATGAAACTCCACCACCTGGTCGACGACAAGGTCCACGCCCGCTCGACGGGGCCGTACTCGCTGATTACCCAGCAGCCGCTGGGCGGCAAGGCCCGGTTCGGCGGCCAGCGCTTCGGCGAAATGGAAGTCTGGGCCTTGGAGGCCTACGGCGCCGCTTACATTCTCCAGGAGTTGTTGACCGTCAAGAGCGACGACGTGGAAGGCCGCACGAAAATCTACGAGGCGATGGTCAAGGGCGAAAACACGCTCGAGGCCGGCACACCCGCCAGCTTCGACGTATTGACCAACGAAATACGCGGATTGGCGTTGAATATGCAGTTGGAAAAGTCGCAAATATAAGGGGGATTCGGGACTCGGGACTCGGGGTTCGGGAATGAGTTGCTTTCCCGAGTCCCGAGCCCCGAGTCCCGAGCCCCTAACATAGCCTCCGCCCCCAAGGAGTATTTCCAGTGAGTATCGGCGAAAGCACATACGATCGGATAAACGATTACAAGTCGGTGAAGATCAGTCTCGCCCGGCCGCACGACATCCGTAGCTGGTCGTTCGGCGAGGTGAAGAAGCCGGAGACGATCAACTACCGCACCTACCGGCCGGAGAAGGACGGACTGTTCTGCGAGCGGATATTCGGACCGGAAAAAGATTGGGAGTGTTCTTGCGGCAAGTACCGCGGGATGAAGTACAAGGGGATGATCTGCGACCGTTGCGGCGTGAAGATCACGCACAGCCGCGTACGGCGCAAGCGGATGGGCCACATCGAACTTGCCGCGCCGGTGGTGCATATCTGGTTTTTCAAGGCGATGCCCAGCCGGCTCGGCGCGCTGCTGGCCATGAAGACCACCAGCCTGGAAAAGGTGGTTTATTTTCAGGACTACGTGGTCACCAGCAGCGACGGCAGCACGCCGCTGAAGGTGTGCCAGTTGCTGACCGAAGAGGAATACCGCGCCGCCCGCGCCCAATATCCCGACGGCGGTTGGGAAGCCGACATGGGTGCCGAGGCCATCCGCAAACTGCTGGTGGCCCTCGACCTGGTGAAACTCTCGCAAGACCTGCGCGTGGATTTGGCCGAGACCAACTCCAAGCAAAAGCGGAAAGACCTGACCAACCGGCTGAAGATCGTCGAGGCGATCCGCGACAGCGACAACCGGCCGGAGTGGACGGTGCTCGACGTAGTCCCGGTGATTCCACCCGATCTCCGCCCGCTGGTCCTGTTGGACTCGGGCAACTTCGCCACCAGCGATCTGAACGACCTCTATCGGCGGATCATCAACCGGAACAACCGGCTGAAAAAGCTGGTCGATCTGAATGCCCCGGAGGTGATTATCCGCAACGAGAAGCGGATGCTGCAACAGTCGGTCGACGCCTTGTTCGACAACAACCGCTGCAAGCGGCCGGTGCTGGGCAGCAGCAACCGTCCGTTGAAATCCCTGACCGACATGATTAAGGGCAAGCAGGGCCGGTTCCGCGAAAACCTGCTGGGTAAGCGCGTCGATTACTCCGCCCGTAGCGTGATCGTCGTCGGGCCGGCGCTCAGACTGCATCAGTGTGGTCTGCCCAAGAAGATCGCGCTGGAGCTATACCAGCCGTTCATCATCCGCCGTCTGAAGGAACTCGGCCACGCCGACACCATCAAGAGCGCCAAGAAGATGTTGGAACGGAAGGACGAGGAGGTGTGGGACATTCTGGAGGAGGTGATCCAGAACCACCCCGTGCTTCTGAATCGCGCCCCGACGCTGCACCGCATGGGTATCCAGGGGTTCGAGCCGGTGCTGGTCGAGGGAAACGCCATCAAGCTCCACCCGCTGGTGTGCAAGGGCTTTAACGCCGACTTCGACGGCGACCAGATGGCGGTCCATTTGCCGCTGTCGATCGAGGCCCAAGTCGAGGCCCACACCTTGCTGATGTCGACGAACAACATTTTCAGTCCCGCCAACGGCGCGCCGATCATCAGCCCTTCGCAGGACGTGGTGATGGGCTGCTACTACATCACCGCCTCGTTGCCCAGCAGCAAGGGGGAAGGCATGAAGTTCGCCTCGGTCGAAGAGGTGCTGCTGGCGCATTCGCTGGGCGTGGTCGGCACACACACCTCGATCACCTTGCGTTTGCCGAAGAACTGCCGCGTCAAGGGAGACCAGAGCGTCAAGCCGGGCGGACTGGTGCAAACCACCGTCGGCCGCGTGCTGTTCAACAGTTCGCTCCCCGAAGGCATGCCCTACTACAACACCCCGTTGCGGTCAAGCGATTTGGCCGGGGTGATCTCCGACTGCCACGAGATCCTCGGCCGGCGAAAGACCATCGACCTGTTGGACATTCTCAACCGCGTCGGTTTCCGCCAAAGCACACTTTCCGGTTTGAGCTTCGCCACCGACGACCTTATCACGCCGCCGAACAAGACGAAGATCATCGCGACGGCCGAAAAATCGGTCCTTCGGATACTTAAGCTCTACCAGCGCGGCATCATCACCGAGGGTGAGCGCTACAACCAGGTGCTCGACGCCTGGACCCACGCCCGCGAACAGATCACCACCGAGATGATGCAGGAATTGGAGAACGACCGCCGCTTCCCCGGCTATGTAAATCCGATTTTCTTGATGGCCCACTCCGGTGCCCGCGGCGGCGTGGAGCAAATCCGTCAGTTGGCCGGCATGCGCGGTTTGATGGCCAAGCCCTCGGGCAAGATCATCGAAACGCCGATTAAGGCGAACTTCCGCGAAGGGCTTACCGTTCTGGAATACTTCAGTTCCACCCACGGTGCCCGGAAGGGTCTGGCCGATACGGCCTTGAAAACGGCCGACTCCGGCTACCTTACCCGCAAACTGGCCGACGTGGCCCAAAACGTGGTCATCACCCTGCATGACTGCGGCACCACCCAAGGACTCACCAAGGGAGTGATCTACCGCGGCGAGAAGGTCGAAGTCAGCCTGGCGGACTCGATCAAGGGCCGCGTAATCCGGACTAACATCGTCAACCCAATCACCGACGAGGTGATCGTCCGCGAAAACGAACTGATCACGATGGAGATCGCCCGGAAGATCGAAGAGATGGGCCTGGAGAAGATCCAAGTCCGTAGCGCGATGACCTGCGACGCCTCGCTTGGCGTCTGTGCGCTGTGCTACGGCATGGACCTTTCCACCGGCGCGCTGGTCGAGCAAGGCATGGCGGTGGGAATCATTGCCGCCCAGAGCATCGGCGAGCCTGGCACGCAGTTGACCATGCGTACGTTCCATATCGGCGGCACGGCGGCCCGCGCCGTCGAGGAAAGCGAAATCCGCGCCAAGAAAGGCGGCGTGGTCCAGTTCACCCGCATGAAAGTCGTCCGCAACGACGAAGGACAGCAAGTCGTGCTGACCCGCAACGGCGAAGTCCTCCTGCTCGATCCCAGAGGTCGGGAACTCGAAAAGTACGAAGTCCCCGCGGGTGCAAACCTGTTGGCCGAGGAAAACCAGGAGGTCCAACCCGGAACGGTGCTCTGCCAATGGGATCCGCACAGCATCCCCATCCTGGCTGAAGTGGGCGGAAAGGTACGCTACGAGGACATCATCGACGGCGAAACCATCCGCACGGAAAAGGATCCCAGCGGCCACGTCCGCGTCATCATCACGGAATACAAGGGCGACCTGCACCCGCAGATTGTCCTGGAAGACCCAAACGGCAAGATTCTCGACTTCTACTACCTGCCCGAAAAGGCCAATATCGAGGTCCAGGAAGGGAGGACCATTTCGGCCGGCATCGTGTTGGCCAAGACGCCCCGCGAGGTCTCCGGCACCCAGGACATCACCGGCGGTCTGCCGCGGGTAACGGAAATCTTCGAGGCCCGCAAGCCAAAGGATCCCTCCGTGATCGCCGAGATCGACGGGGTGGTGGAAATCCTCGGCGAAAAACGCCGCGGAAAACGGACCATTGTCGTCAAAAGCGAGGCCGGCATCGAACGCGAACACCTCGTCGCCCACGGCAAACACTTGCGGGTCCACTCGGGTACTTTCGTCCGGGCGGGCGAGGCATTGGTCGACGGGCCGCTGGTGCCACACGACATCCTACGCATCTCCGGCGAGGAGGCCGTCCAACAATACCTCACCCGCGAAATCCAGAACGTCTACCGCAGTCAGCGGGTGGAGATCAACGACAAGCACATCGAGATCATCGCCTCCCAAATGCTGCGGAAGGTCTACGTCGAGTCGATCGGCGACACTACCTTGCTGCCCGGCAGCGTGATGGACAAGTTCGAGTTCCGCACCGTCAACCAGGAATTGGCCAAGTGCCTGAAAATCACCGAGAAGGGGGACGGCGATTTCGAGCTGGGAGCGATCGTTCCGATCAACGTCGTGGAACAGGTCAACGCTCAGATCGAGGCCCTCGACGGCGAGACGGTTAAGGGGAGCAAGCCGACAATGGCCACCGCCAGCACCCAACTGCTGGGCATCACAAAGGCCGCGGTGCAAAGCTCGAGCTTCATATCGGCCGCCAGCTTCCAGGAGACCACCAAGGTGTTGACCGAGGCCTCGCTGGCCGGCAAGGTCGATCCGCTGGTGGGCCTGAAGGAGAACGTGATCCTCGGCCACCTGGTGCCGGCCGGTACCGGCTTCCACACCTTCCAGCAATCCGAGGTCCGCATCCGTCCGCAGGCGTTGGAAACCTTGACGGCCGAGAAGGAAGACGTTTTGGCCCGTCATTTCCCGCTCTTGGAAACGCCCGAAAAACCGGAAGTCGAGCAAGTCGCGGCCGCCCCGCCGCCGGTCGATCAGGGCAACGGCTCGATTGCCGAGGCCGCGCCTCAAACCGCCGTCACCTCGCTGGAGGGCTTGTTCATCGACGAGGAAGCGCCATCGAACAAAGAGGAGTAGGACAACAATAAAAAAGGGAGGCTGCAATTGAAATTCAGCGAAGTTGTGCGTCTCCTTGAAAAAGACGGGTAAAGCCGCCAACCTCACATAATGAATGCTGTGAGGTGATGTTATGATCGAACTACCGTACTCGCTCGTAATCGAAGCCACCGAAGACCCGAGCTTTTTCGGCTTCTATTCCACGGAAATCGAGGGCTTCACCGGCATCGGACACTCGATTGAAGACTGTCTTTACCAGGCCAAGTGGGGCATGAAGGAACACGTGGCGCTTCTGGCGGAAAAAGGGCTGCCCGTGCCGCCGAAAAATCCCAACCCGAAAATCGTCGTCCAAAACGCAAAGGAAATGGCTGTCACGTGATGGACTTGGGGTCAGAGCGCCATTAGTCATTAGTGCGGTTTCGCTATTGACTAAATGCGCTCTGACCCCAAATTCCCCTCAAATTCCCCTAAATGCGCTCTGACCCCAAAACTGACCGCAATCCCACCCGATCCGTGAAAGTCGGCTCGGTGACGATCGGCAGCGGCAATCCCGTAGTGGTGCAGAGCATGTGCGCCACGAAAACGACCAACGTCGAGGCGACCGTCGCACAGGTCAGCCAGTTGGCCAAGGCGGGGGCGGGCATCGTGCGGATCGCCGCCGATTCCGAGCGCGATTGCGAGGCGCTGGCCGAAATCCGACGCCGCTGTCCGAACGTGAATCTCTCCGTCGATTTACAAGAAAACTACCGGTTGGCGGCCGACGTCGCTCCGCTGGTCGACAAGATTCGCTACAACCCGGGCCATCTCTATCACTATCAGCGCGAGCGGCCTTGGCGGGACAAGGTCCGCTTCCTGGCAGACGTGGCCGGAGAGCATGATTGCGCGATGCGGGTCGGCGTGAATTGCGGCTCGGTCGATCCCGATCAACGCGACAAGCACGCCGCCGACCCGCTCGAAGCGATGCTCGAAAGCGCCTTGGAACACTGCGAACTACTCGACCGGCTGGGATTCGTCCGCTATTGCGTGTCGCTGAAGGATTCCGATCCAGCGCGGGTAGTGGAAGTGAACCGGCGTTTTGCCGCCCGGCGGCCCGACGTGCCGCTGCACCTGGGCGTGACCGAGGCCGGAATGCCGCCCGAAGGGATTCTGAAAACCCGCTCCGCGCTCGAACCGCTACTGGCCGAGGGCATCGGCGACACGATCCGCGTCTCATTGACCGTCCCGGCGGCCCAGAAGCACGAGGAAATCACCGCCGGCCGGCAGATTTTGGCCGACGTGGCCGGCGGCGGCGATCGAAGCCAAGCGGTGCGTTTCACGCACCCTACAAAACTGAACATCATCAGTTGCCCGAGCTGCTCGCGGGTCGAGAACGAGGCGTTCGTCGAGCTTGCCATGCGCGTGCGGGAAGCGACACGATACGCGGCCGAGCATCCAATCACCATCGCCGTGATGGGGTGCCGGGTGAACGGCCCCGGCGAGACCGATCACGCCGACCTGGGACTTTGGTGCGGTCCGAACTCGGTCAATCTGAAACGCGGCACAACGTCGCTCGGGGCGTTCTCCTTCGACGAAGTAATCGACCGGCTGAAGGCGGAACTGGACGAGTTGATTGCCCATCGAGGGTAAATTGGATCGAGCACGTTCATCATTTAGCCCGTTGAAAAAGGGCGCCAGACGTGCCCCCGGTGTATTAACCGGGGGCTAAATGACTTTTCGGCATGGCGACCGGCGGGGGAATCTGCTACTATCCTCCCCCCATGCGATCGGTTTCTGTCATACTTGCCGTGCTATTAGCGGGTGGTTGCGCCGGGACTCCGGCCGGCCGGCTGACGCTGCCCGAGAGGAACACGCTGGTCCGCGAACAACTGGAAATACACAGTGATTTCCCGCTCTCCGCGCATCATCGGCTGTTCGAGGAACTGACCGCGCAGCGGACGGAATTGTGTCGGCGGCTTTCGCTGCCGCGTTCCGACGAGCCGATCCACGTGTATTTGTTCGAGAATCCCGACCGGTTTCACAAGTTCATGCGGCTGAATCATCCGGGATTTCCCGATCGCCGGGCGTTTTTCGTCGAGACCGACGTACGGCTGACGGTCTACGCCCAGTGGGGCGACCGGATGGCCGAGGACTTGCGGCACGAGGTCACGCACGGCTATCTGCACTCGGTCGCGCCGAACGTCCCGCTGTGGCTCGACGAGGGAATCGCCGAGTATTTTGAGGTTCCGCGTGGCCGGCGGGGCCTCAACCGCCCGCACCTCGAACTGCTTGCCGAGCGTATCGAGCGCGAGAACTGGCGGCCCGACCTGCGGCGTCTGGAGCAGCTTGCGGCCGCGCAAGACATGACGCAAGACGATTACGCGCAGTCGTGGGCGTGGGTCCATTTCCTGATGGAATCGCGGCCTGAGTGTTTGGAGTTGCTGCGGAGCTATCTGGGCGAATTGCGACGAAACGGGGTCGCGACGCCGCTTTCGGTCCGTCTGGCGACAATGTTCGCCCGGCCCGACGCGGCTTTGGTCGAACACGTCCGCTGGTGTTCGAGCCTCTGAACCTGAATGAGTAGGCCGGGTTGCACCCCAGCGACTGTTTGCATTTGCTCGGCGTTGTTTACCAAAATGTGCCGGGTCGCGACCCGGCCTACTTCTCTGAAAAAGTCTCAAGTGCGGGCCGAAAACTGCCGATAACCGTGCAGTCCGTATCTATGTTGTCTTCAATGGGGGGGACTACAAATGCAGGATCGAGTCCATGCAGTTCTCCCTGTTTTGCACTTCCCCCACCGCCGGTACGCGCTCGGCGACGGACCGTTTGCGATTTCGATCGCAACGCCTTGTCTGCGTGTTGTCGCTTGTCGGCATACTTAGCGGGACGCCGCTCCGGGCCGAATCCGACGTTGCCTCGCTCGCGCCGTGGCAAGTCCACCGTGAAATGCAGCCGGTCGGCTACACTACGGAACAACCGCCGCGCCAATACGAGCGTATCGCTCGGCCGATGGGGCAAATAGCGGAGCCGCCGGTCTACGAAGGCATCGGCCAATGGTCCGAGGAAGGCGCGGTCGCCGGTCTTAGTCAAACGTGCAGCGAGGAATGGGGCTGTCCGAGCGAGTGCGAAATCGGCGTCTGCCCCGATCCATTCCGCAGTCGGTTTTGGTTCAGCGGCGAATATCTGATGTGGTGGGGCAAATCGTCCAATCTGCCGCCGCTGGCGACCACCAGCGTCGCCGGCACGGCGCGGAACCAAGCCGGCGTCCTCGGGCTACCGGGAACAAGCACTTTAATCGGCGGACGCGGCGTCGATCTGGGCATTCGATCCGGCGCCCGGTTTACGCTCGGCTGCTGGATGTCGCCCTACAGGGACGAGGCGTTCGAGGCAACCTACCTGTTTTTCGGCAGCGGCAAGATGAATTACCGGCAAACCAGCAATGACCATTCGATCCTGGCGAGACCGTTCTACAACGCCCAAGCCTTTCAACAAGACGCCGTGATCCTTGCCTACCCCAACCAGCAAACCGGCTGGCTGGACGCCGCCGTGAGCAATGAATTGACGTCGCTGGCGTTGCTGTACCGGAAAGTCGTGGTGCGCGGGTGCAACGGCCAGTTGGACTTTCTGGCCGGCTACCGATACAGCCGATTCGCCGAGAATCTGGCCGTTGATTCCTCGACGACGTACATCGGCAGGGTAGGAGTCATTCCGATCGGGACCGTCATCGGCACGTCCGATTGGTTCGGCGCCGAGAACGAGTTCCACGGTGGCGAGTTGGGGATATCGGCCAAGACCCGACATCGCCGTTTGTCGTTTGAGTTTCTGGCCAAGCTCGCCTTGGGCGGCACCCGATCCCGTCTCCGCGTCGCCGGCGCCACGACGGTTGCGGTCCCACAGCAAGCACCGGTCACTTACAACGACGGGATGTTGGCCCTTCCGACCAACTCCGGCACGAGCCGGCAGAGCAGCTTCTCGGCAATCCCCGAATTGGGCATCAACGTCGGCTACGATCTTACGCCCCGTCTGAAGGCCACTTTCGGATACACGTTCCTCTATTGGAGCCGGGTTGCCCGGCCGGCCGATCAGATCGACATGAATCTGAATCCGTCTCAATTTCCGCCCGGCGCACTGGTCGGATACCCGGCGCCAGAGGCCAAGTTCATCGTGTCCGATTACTGGGCGCAAGGACTCAACTTCGGCCTGGACTATCGGTACTAAAGAACGCGTATCGAAAATCATTCATTGACTCTCAGACAACCAATGTCGGTGAGATGAAACGCCCCGCGACTGCGGTCGCGGGGAGAAATTGCGGCTGTTTTCCACCCCGCCGGGCGCAGCCGGCGGGCGTTTGCCAGACACTATTATTCCGTGCCCCAATGAACGGCAAACACCTCTCCGTGCGAACGTCAACTGCCGCTTTGGTCCAGTGTGGCGGTGGCCGTGGCGGCGACGCCGACGTTGCCGGCGGCGTCCATAAGCGTGACGCTGATGGTCAACAACCCGTCGGGCAAGGAAGATACGTCGATGTCATTCACGGGATAATCGCTTAGGGTAGTCGTTCCATATCCGGTCACCGATCCCTCGCCGCCGTCGCTGGTGATGGTGTAGACGTAGGTTGTGAACGGCTCGGCGTCAATGATCCAGAATCCGGTGTCCGTCGCCGTGTCCGCATCGACCACGTCGTCGTAGGGCGCGATGGTGTAACCGGCCGGGGCCGTCTTGTCCAGCATGGCGGCGGCCGTCACGGCGGCGCCGGTCTTGTTGCCGGCGTCGGTCAGTGTGACGCTGAAGGTCAGGATTCCGTCGGGCAGATTCGAGACGTCGATGCCCATCACTTGCTCGTCGGCCGAAGTAATCGTCCCGGATCCGGTAACTTCTCCATCGCCGCCGGCGCTGGTGACGGTGTAGTTGTAGGTTGTGCCAGGCTCGGCGCCGGCGAAGGTAAAGCTGGTAGTGGCGGCCTCGGCGGCTCCGATCAGGTCGTCGTCGGTCGTAATGGAATAGCCGGCCGGTGCGTCCTGGTCGAGCGTGGTAGCGGCCGTTTCGGCCGCGCCCACGTTGCCCGCCGCGTCGGTCAAGATGACGCTGAAAGTCAACGTGCCGTCGGGCAGTCCCGAGACGTCGATGCCGGAGATCACTTGCGCCGTGGACGTGATTGTTCCGTTGCCGGCGACCGATCCGGCCCCGCCGTCGCTGGTGATTGTATAGCTGAAAGCCGCGCCTACTTCCCCGCCGCTGATTTGGAAGAAAGTGTTTGGGGCTTCGGTTTCATCGATCCGGTCGTCGCTCAGTCCGACCGAATAACCGGCTGGGGCGGTCTGGTCGAGCGTGGCGGCGGCCGTTGCGGCAAAGCCCGTGTTGCCCATCGCGTCGGTCAAAGTCACGCTGAAGGTCAGTTCGCCGTCGGGAAGAGCGGAAACGTCGATGCTCGCAACCTGTTGCGTCGCGGAGACAATCGTGCCGGTTCCGCTCGCCGTGCCGGCTCCGCCGCTGCTGGCAACCGTGTAGTTGTAGGTCGTGCCCACTTCGGCGCCGCTGAATGTGAATCCGGTAGTCGCGGCCTCGGCGGCGGAGATCAGACCATCGTCGGCCGAAATCGAATATCCGGCCGGAGGAGTCTGATCCGTATCGACGGGCGTGACGTTCTGGGGCATCGCGGGAGCGGACGCCAGGCAAAACCGCAAGGAGATAGAGCCGGGCAACAGCCCTCGCTCACCGAAGTTGTATTCGACGGCGTTTTCGTTCGCTCCCAGTTGAATCTCGAATTGGTCTTGCGCGAGCGCGCCGCGGACCGTGCCGCCGATTGTTCCCAGGGTATCCTTGCCGTCGAGGTATCCAGCCGGCTGAACCTCTTGCATCCGGTAGGTTCCGGGGGTCAGGTTGTCGAAGCGGTAGGAGCCGTCGGCCCCGGACGATACGCTTGAGAGTTGCGTCCAATTTCCTTCCCCATCCGCCGCCAGGAGCCGCACGACGACGCCTTGCATTGCCAGGTGTGATTGTCCGCCGGGCGTGACGCGCAGGCCGTCGTTGTCGGTGTCGACGTAGACGAAGCCGGAGATGCTTCCGGTGGCCGTCGTGACGGTCAACGAGGCGGTGTCCGACTCGAGGCTGAAGGCCGAATGATCGCCGCCGGAGGTCGTGTCCACCGCGGAAATGCCGTCGTGCCCCGTGGTCCCGTCCCAGGCCGCGTAGCTGATGGTCGCCGTTTCGCCGTTTTCGCCGTCCGGAGTGTAACGCAACGAGGCGTCGGCGGGCAGCAACAACGCCGAAGTCTCCGATACGTCGCCGATGTCCGTGAACGTCGTGCCGTCGAGCGAATATGACCAGACGCCGTTGCCGGCAAGGCCGACCACGGCGATTCCGCCCACGGCGTCCGATTGGTCGGCGTCGGTGATGATCGTTGTGCCTTCGCCGTTGTTGATGAACGTGGCGGTCAAGCTGAATGTCGTGGTCGTGTTTTGATCGGTAGCGCCGATTTCCGGAGCGGCGGGGGTTAGTACCGGCGTTGTGTTGGGGCCTGCAATCGTGAGATCGAAGGTCTGCTCGGCGACGTTGCCCGCCGTGTCGGCGACCTTAACGACCACCTGTTCGGTCGTTCCCGCGCCGGTGATGGAGGTCCAGGTGATCCGTCCGGTGTCCGGATCAATAGTCATTCCGGTCGGCGCCTGATCCAGACTGAATGCAACGTCGCCGGTGTCGTCCTCGGCCGACACTTGATGGATGTACGTTTCTTCCTCGTAGGCGGTCGTCACCGGATTGGAAGTGATAACCGGCCCAACGGTATCGATCGTAACGGTCAGGGGCGTGGAGAAGTCGCTTTCCAGATCGATGGTCGTTTCCAGGTTGCCGACGTCGACCGCCTCGTCCAATAGGGTCTGTTTGACCGTGAACTCGTGCGTACCGTCGGTCAGGGTTGTCGTGCCGTCGGTGACGATGGTCAAGGTGGTTCCCACGGCGGTGGTTTGGCCGATCAGTTCGCCGTCGGCGAACAACTCGACCAGCGTGCCTATGGCAACGCCTTCTATCTCGAACTCCAGGGTTTGGCCCGCCGAGTTGTTCAGATTCGTGACGGCGTCCGAATCGCTCCCGCCCGTGTCGGACGTGGAGACCAAGGCAACGCCGGTCGGCGGGGCGGGATTGACGTAGACGGGCACGTACTGCGTATCCCAGTTGTTGCTGGTCGATTGTCTCACGCCCACGAGAATGCTGAATACGCCGTAAACGCCGTTCGACGGAGTGACGGTCAATTCGCCGGTGTTTTCGTCGATCGAGACGGTAAGATTGGCATTGACGGGAGAAACCGACGCCGAGTAGGTAATCTCGTCACCCTCCACGTCCGTGGCGGGTATGTCGACGGTGACCGGGGTGTTCACGCCGGTGATGATCGGAGCGATCTGTTCCAGATACGGCAAGTTGTTCGTCGTGTCCGCGGCGACCGTAACCTGGAACGTTTCGGTGGTCGTTTCGCTCGTAACCGTGTCGGTGACGGTAACCGTAACGTCGGCCGTTCCGGTGGCGCCGTCGGAGGCGGAAAGCCGCAAGACCGCGTCCTCAACGTCGTCGACGACCGTGACCGAGGTCATAATAACGTCGCTCAGCGGGGCGTGGCTCACATCGACGGAAACCTCGCTAAGCTGCTCGACGATGTCCATTCCCTCGGTGACCATTCCGAAGATCGTGTGCTGGAAATCTAGCCAGCGGGTTTCGGCGAGGGTGATAAAGAACTGTGAGCCGTTCGTGTCGTCGCCGCTGTTGGCCATTGCCAGCAGGCCGGCACTGGTGAATTGCAGCTCGGAAGTGAACTCGTCGTCGAACTGGAAGCCCGGGCCGCCGGTCCCGTCGCCGTCTGGATCGCCGCCCTGGATCATAAAGTCGTCGATGATCCGATGGAAAGTCAAACCGTCGTAGTAGCCGCTGTCGATCAGGGCCATGATCCGGTCGACCGTATCCGGCACGAGATCCTCGAACAGTTGGATCGTGACGTTTCCGTGGATGTCGTTGGCGTCGTCGTCGATGGCGATCCGAATGCTCGGGTTGTCCTCGAAAACGGTCGCTGTCAGGTTGGCGTTGCTCACCTCGACGGTGTAGCTCAGCGGGTTTTCCGATTCGCCGTCCAGGGCGACGTTCAACGGCGCGCCGGCGAACACCGATTGGCCGCCGATCGAGGAAAGCGTTACCGAGAGCAACTGCCGGGACTCGAGCGGTTCGATGAACAGCCCTCGGTGGAAAGGAAGTCTACGCCGGGCCGGGTTTCGGGTTCCGCCGATTTCACGGGTCCGTTTTCTCGATCGTTTGTGGATCATTGTCGCAACAACCTGCTGTACTGATTTGTCCTTCGCCCTTTGTAGGACAGGTTGCCAACCTGTCCCACGCGAACTCCGCGGATGGCTGAACCCTTATTATCCACGGAAGCGACAAATTTTTCCAGCAATTTCCACTTTACCAATCGCGGTCGAGGAGGCGGAAATGCGGAAAATGCCGCATGTTCGCAGCAATACAGCGCCACGGAGGGGGTACAGCCGCTGTTGCACTGCCGACGCCATACAAATAGCCGGGGGCGAGGATTCCTCCTTCCGGCCTCGCCGTTGCACGTTCCGTTGTCCGTCCTTTTTCATCTTTCGGCAGAGGGCATATCCGCAAGGCCCGGCTTCATGGCAGCATTGGAGTAAGCGGCCTTTCGCCAAGCGTCTCGGCGTTTTTCCGAAAATACCCCAGTCGTTGGCAATCTCACCATGCACATACGCCGACTCGCGTCCGGCCTCGGCAACGGCAATCAAGATCGAATCCTTGGTGTGTGGCAAGATTTTCTGGCGGCTATGCCATTTTTGTCACTGCTGAGCGCAGCGAAGAATCTCGCTTTTCCGGCAGCGTCGGCGAGATTCTTCGCTGCGCTCAGAATGACCGAACCTGCCAGAAAATCTGGCCGCACACAATCCTTGTGGACATCCAAGCCGATGAAACGTAAACTCTTACACATGGACCAGTCCTCATGGTTATGGCTCTATGGCGGGGAAAAAACATTCTCTCCACCATAACCCACGATTGCGTGACCGGCTGGTCCAATCATTAGCAGCCCGTTGAAAAAGTCGGATTTGGGAGTTTGGGTGCCACTGCTGGCTTGTCCAGCAGTGTTTTCCCGGGAGTTTTCCCCATGCACTGCTGGCCCAGCCAGCCGTGGCACCCTTTTTCCACGGGCTGTTAGGTCTAATGCGGCAATTGGATTCAGAAAGGTTTCCCGCCGGTTATGGACGCCAACTCTTCCCAAAACCGCCGTCCGTCCAACTCGGCCCAATACTCCACCAACTCCCGAAACGCCTGCCGACGGCGGCTCCGCCGATCCTCTTGCAAATACTCGATGCCCGGCCGCAAACGCTGGAACCGGCCGCGCTCCGCGGAAACGAACTCATCGAGGTGTTCCAGCCAAACGTCGCAATCGTGGACGTCGCCCAACAGGGTTTGCACTCTCTTGATCGCCTTGATGGCCTCGTCGAGCCGCCCGGAGTACAAGGGCTGGGAGATTTCCATGGTGTAACGGAGCCGTTTCAGGGCTATCCGCATGGCGTGATGACGCTCGCGGTCGTATGGATCGGCCAGGCTGTCTTGAAGCTCAAGCAGCCGGTCCATGCGTCGGAGGATGTGCCGTCCGGCCCGCGCTATGGTCTCGGGAGTTTGCGGACCTTGTGCCGCCGTTTTCGATTGCCGCAGGATTGCCTTTGTCTCTCGCCGCATCTCCCGCAAGATACCCTTGGCCTGCAAGCGGTCCATCGCCTTGACGACCTTGGGCTGCAACCGCCGTCGATCGTGCTCCCACCGGACCATCACGGCGGCGATGCCCGGCACGCACTCCTTCGAGTCGAGCGCGGCGAGAACGCCGCAAAGGTACTCGATTTGCACGTCCCGATCGCGGGCGTCGCCCAGCGAGGTGGTCGTCCGACGGATTGCCTTCCGCCATCGCTTAACCCACTTGGGAGCAAAGCAGTCGGCAAACATTTCCAACGCCGCGCGGAGCCGTCGCGTGGCGACTCGAGCGCGATGGACGAACTCGATGTCGTCGGCCGCGCGGACACCGTCCAATTGTCCGGCGAGTTGTCTTGCCTGCCGGCGGATATATTTCGCGGCGAGTAGTCGATAACCTGAGTCCATTGCTTATATATGACTATACTAGCAAAGTGTGCGGTATTCTACGCAGCCCACCCAATCACCTCCCCTCGCCGCTGAATATCCCGTCGAATACACCATTTTTTACCAGAGGGGGGGTGTGCGGGCGAAAAATTCTCGCCCTCGTTTTGCCGAGCGAATGTTGATCGTAGGGGTGCTGTTGAATTCGCGACGATTTCGCTAGGATGGGGCAGCCGACGGGCCGACTTATCTTGGGCACACGGAAGGCCGCGCGGCACAATCCCTGGAGAACAAGCATGACGAAGGAAGAAATTCTGGCGAAGGTGGCGGCAAAAAAGCTGTCGGTCGATGAGGCCGCCAAGCTGCTTGCCGAACTGGAAACGTCCAAACGCAGCACGCTCTACTGCAAGGTCAGCCTAAAAGGCGGAATGAGTCTCTATGGACTCCAACGGATGCCGGTCACGCTCTACGTCGAGCAGTGGGAGCGGTTGCTGGCGTTCGCCGACGAAATGCAGGCGTTCTTGAAAGAGCACGACGCCGAGTTGAAGCGGAAACAGCGATAGCAACTCGTTGAAACACTATCGTTTCGGCTGCTAATTCGTTGCCGTTGCGGAAAAGCCCGCGTAGGGTGGGACAAGCGAAGCGCAGTCCCACCAACAGCAGGATAAACCGTGGTGGGGCTGCGCTTCGCTTGACCCACCCTACTTTCCGCAACGGAAACTAATTCTAATCGGCAATCTATTTTGCCTCGTTTTCATCTTGGTTTCTTTGACATTCGCCTCGTTTGCCGCCGCATTTTTTCAGCTTTTTGAAGTGCTTCGTGATCGCCTCGTATACGTCGCTAGGCGCTACCCCCCGACTTTCGGCGATTTGGCGCACGGTCATTGAACGATTCTTGACATCGAATCCTTCTTGCCGAAGCACCGCGACGATTTTTTCGACCGGCAGTCCGATAGTCTTGGCGAGGCGAGTAAGACGAAAATCTTCGGCGTGGGGCGCTGGCGCCCGCGGCGACGTCCGTTCCCAATACGCCTGGATATCTGAATTGAGTTCCATGATCGAACTGAAAGGAGGGACGACCAATGCGGCCCCGAGAACGATCAGAGCGGCAATCGACGCGGTGGCGGCAAGTTCCATTTTAAGATTCAACGCCCAACGAGAGTTCTTCTTGACGTATCCCCAGAATCGCTTCCAATTGAAATACAAATGAAACCCCGAGGCGACGAGAATCAACACGGAGATATTGACGTGTATCGATCCCCAGCAGTCCTTGTCCAGTCCGAGCATGGTCCAATTCGTCCAATGCGCAACCCTTCCTTTCGGACTTGAGAACAGTACGGCGCCCGAAACAATAAGGGCCAAGAAGCCGAAAAACAGCAGCAGCGACGTAAAGCCTTTTTTGTGAAATTTCATGTTGGTTCCTTGTTTTGTGCTCGATTGCTTATTCGGGTGCCACTGCTGGCTTGTCCAGCAGTGTTTTCTCGGGTGTTTCTCCCCGCACTGCTGGGCAAGCCAGCAGTGGCACCCTTTTTCAACGGACTGCTATATCGCCTCTGTTCCATGTGGCACGACCGCCCTCGGCCGTGTTCGGTCGTAAAATTGTTCCCAGCCGGGGGCGCGGCTGGGCTACATCGCCTCGCCACTGGTAATCTCGCCTCCGCCGCGGGTGCTTAGCGCCCGCCAAAGGATCGGTGGAATTGTGTCGTTGACAAAGCGAACGCTGCCATCGGCGAACAGCACGTTCACGCCGCCTGGGTGATAGCTCCGAGCGGCGAAGAATCCGGTTCCTTTGGCATGCATGTCGGGGACCGGCGTGTTGGGTGGCATGTAGGCCGAAAAAGTGGTGATTGGCTCGCGTCCCCATATCCAAGCCCCGCCCCGGATGCCTCGCCAGTAGGTCGCGCCGGATACAATGCTTTCGAGGTCCGGGTTGGAAACTCCCTGCAACCCCGGGCCATCGGAATTCAGCGTGAACTGGCTACACATGTTGGCCATTTGGCGGTCCGCTTCCTGAGGTTCCGGGCCGAAAGAATCGTAATCGGAGCCACGCAGCGATTCGGACATCATTATTGTGCAACTTGTGCCGTCTGTCAAATCCCTGAACTGAACGGCCGAATTGCTCCAAAACATCCCGTCGCTGGGATAGCGGAGGTCATAGTTGGTTCCCGTTCCCGAGCCGCCGCAGGACACATAGTTGGCGCCGGCCGAAAGATAATCGTCTTCGGAAAAGTTCATGACGCTGGAGAAATGGGTGTTGCCGCAGTCGCTGGGGCATAGGAAAATGGAGACCACCGTCCGCGCCGCGTTTGCCTGCTTCGGATTGACGACTGCGCTGCCGCCGCCGCCCAACAAAAGGGGCTTGTCGAAGTCGATCAGATCGTTCAACGACTCCTGTTCCACGTAAGGCAGGATTCGCGCGAGGATCGAGAAACTCACCGGCGGCTTGGCCCCAAGGCCGGGAAAATCGCCCCGGGCGCTGACGCGATTGTGCAGCGCCAGCCCGAGCTGTTTGAGATTGTTGCTGCACTGGACGCGCCGGGCGGCCTCCCGCGCCGCTTGCACGGCCGGCAGCAGCAATGCGATCAGAATGCCGATGATCGTTATCACGACCAATAGTTCCACAAGTGTAAAACCGTTTAGCCGCCGGCGAAAGGTAAAACCGTTTAGCCGCCGCGTCCACGCGGTGTCGGGCGGGATGTCCGGCCTGTAGGTTCCGACCGAGGCATAACTGATCGTCGTTGCATGCATCATTGCCACGTCCCTTTCCATGGCGGAATCAATCGGAAAAATGTCTCGGGTCCGTCCGGCACGTTTCGTGCCGGGCGGGCCTGGATATATAAGGCTGAAAAACAAACACTCATCGCGGTTTTCGAGACCTGTTCCGCCGCCACGCGGCGACGAACCCCAAGGCCGCAAACAATAGCGTCATGGTCCCCGGCTCGGGAACGGCCGTGCCGCCGAAGGCATCGAAGAACATACCAGTGTCCTTTCCTTTCTCAGCGCGGAGGACTTTTACATAATGCACGTCCCCGGTAAATTGGCCGTCGAAATCGAACGTCTCGTTGCTGAGATATCCGGGTGTTCCGCCGCCGATCGAGCCGATCCAGGTATAGTTGGCGCCGTTGGTGCTGGCCAGCACCGTGCAATCGGCTTTCGGCCCGCTGTAGAGGCAAATGGTCAGATCATCGCCCAAGACGTCCACCAAACCGGTGTCGAAATACACGATGATGTACTCGTCCGCAGCGCCTCCTCGCCAGCCGGCCACATAGTCCAGGTCGCCTGTGCCCCAGTCCCAGGCATACCCGTTGCCATTCACGTCGGCATCTGGTGCCCCGATGACCCAAAACTCGGTTTCGACGTCCATTAAGGCGCCGTCGTAGTTTTGGATGTATGAAGCATAGGCGGTCACGTCGTCCGCCCAATTCACGCCGTTGACAACTTCGGCTTCGGCGACCAAAGGCAAGATGGTCAAAGCCACGGCGATGCTTAGTAAAGTCAGCAAGGATTTCATTATCTAGTTCCTCTAATAAAGGTTGATAATCTCAAATGATTTTCCGGATGAAAACAATCAAGTGCAGTCCGACATGTTTTCATGTTTTGCTGCAATAAAAATGTCCACCGTTGAACCAACTCAAGGTTGGAAACGGCTGTATGATCGGTTTGCGGCAAAACGCGCGGCAAACCGTCGGATACCCACGTCGGAAAGGCATGGCTGCAGCACGGCCGGGTAAGATGCGCGGTGCGCGCAGACCGCCACGCCGACGGGCAATAAATTAAATTAGGCGAGCGGCGGCGCCCGGGCCTGGAAGAAAAATACTGTCGCGGTGGGCGCGTCGTGAAGCACTACCGCCGGCAGGTCATGCACCAGAGGCACGACCGATATGAACTGGAAGAAGTCGGCTTTTATGGATCTTTGTCCGACGGCGGAACAGATCGCACACTGGTTCTCGTCGTAGATCGGAATGCCCGCCGATTGGGGCCGTTCCAAATGCTGCCCGTCATCGGTCGGATGGCTGGCAGCCGGCGAGTTGATGCCCAACAGAAAAAACCGGTTGCCGGCCGGGGTGCCGTGACCGCAGCCGGGGATGTAGTGCAGCCCCTCGCCCAGACCAGCTATCATCGCCATCGAGGCGATCAAGAACCAAGCGATCGGTTTACGAAGGGCACGAAACATGGCAGGGATGGCAACGCCGATGGAAGGGACAAAACCAATCAGGGCAGGGGTAATTATAGCAGGGGATTATGACACCTGTCAAGAGTTTGCCCAAATTGTGCAGACGAGGCAAATTCTTCCGACGGAGGGGACTGTCCCAATTTTCGCGGCGCGAGGAACGTTGCCTTGGAGAATCGCTTGACCGCCGCGAAAATGGGACTGTCCCCCTTGCGACGCGGGACTATATTGATGGACACACCCCCATAGGCGGCGATATTAATGTGTCAACCTGAGTTTTGGATAAGAAAATAGCCGGGGGCTGTTAGCCCCCGGCTGTTTCGATGATGTGACCTTAGATTGTCCGGCACGGCCCGTGGAACCTGCCTTTCGTGAGCTTGCCTGGGCCGTCTTGCGGAAGTGCCGTTCGGACAAGGGGTTTATCGCCTATCGTCGGGCGTCGTCTCGACAGGTTTTCCACGGTTGCCCGAGGTCGAGCGAAAAATATTTCCCCCGTTGCGATCGGTTCTTACACGGCATAATCCGAGGATTTTACCGTGTCGGACCGGCAAGAGAAAAAAATCCATCGCCGGGTCTTTCCAGCCCGTTTGACAGCGGTGCTAGCATCTGTAGAATCAGGTCTTCTCTGAAAACAACTGAGGCCGTTCGTGCCAAGGATGCACCTGTAGTGACCAAGGACGATAAGGAGATCGTGTCGGCTTTGCGAGCTTCGCTGGCCGATAAGGTCGGGCAAGATCGATTCGATTTGTGGTTCGGCGCGGCGACGCGGCTGGACTTCGACGGATGCGCGTTGAGGATCGGCGCGCCCAGCCGGTTTTTTTTGGAGTGGATCCGTACGAACTTCCGCCGTCATATCGAGGACGCGTGTCGCGAAGTGTTCGGCAAGTCCCCGTCGCTGGAGTTTCATATCGACGACGCCGGCAGCGACGGCGATGAGGATTCCACGCAACCTGACCAGACTGACAGCGAGTGTGCCACGGCTTCGCGGAAGCCGTGTGGAAACGGCGTCAAAAGAAGCACTGCTTGTTCCAAGCAACGGCACGCCAACCCACCGTTGCACGCGGCGGCCCCCGCAACGACGCGACGCCGATTCGCCAGCTTGGATACCTTCGTCACGGGCGAAACCAATCGGCTGGCAATCACCTCGGCGCGGATGATCGTCAATCGACCCGGCCAGTTGACCCCGTTGATGTTCCACGGATCGACCAGCGTGGGCAAGACCCATCTGTTGGAGGGCATTTGGTCGGCGGCCCGAAAGTTGCACAACCGCACGTCCACGCTCTACCTTTCGGCCGAGCAGTTCACCAGTTACTTCCTCGAGGCGTTGCGCGGCAGCGGTCTGCCCAGCTTCCGCCGCAAGTACCGCGGCGTTGGCGTGCTGATACTCGACGACCTGCAATTCTTCGTCGGCAAACGTGCCACGCAGATCGAACTGCTGCACACGATCGACGGTCTCCTCCGCGATGGGCGGCAGTTGGTCTTCGCGGCCGACCGTTCGCCCGCCGAACTGGCCGAACTGGGGCCGGAGCTGACCACTCGCCTATCGAGCGGGCTGGTCTGCCGGATCGAGCCGCCCGACTACGCCACGCGATTGGGGATTGTTGCCCAGATGGCCCGGCGGATGAAGATCGACGTTCCGCCGGAGGTCCAGCAGTACGTCGCCTCGCGGCTTACGAACCACGCCCGAGAGCTTTCCGGCGCACTTTGCCGGTTGCAGGCGACCGGCGAGGCGTTGGGCCGGCCGATCTCGTTGAAGATGTCCGAAGAGGCGCTGGCCGATCTGATCCGCGGCAGCGCCCGCGTCGTGCGGTTGCCCGACATCGAAAAGGCCGTTTGCGAGGTTTTCGGCATCGAGCCGTCCAGTCTGCAATCGGGCGGCAGGGGGAAGCGGGTGAGCCATCCGCGGATGTTGGCGATGTGGCTTGCCCGGAAGCACACCCGCGCCGCGTTGAGCGAGATCGGCCACTTCTTCGGCCGCCGCAGCCACAGCACGGTCGTCTCGGCGCAGAAGCGCGTGGACGGCTGGATGGCGTCCGGTTCACCGATGGATCTGGCCGAGCGTCGCTGGCCGGTAGACGACGCCATTCGTCAAGTCGAGTGTCGTCTGACGGCGGGGTGAGGGTGCATTCCGCACTTTGCATGGACGTTTCGAGGTTCATTCTCCATTACGTGACATTAGTGTATTGTTGCCCCAAAGGGGCGGCCGTTCACCCAGCCCAGGGCAACGCCCGGGGGAGCGGACGCGCGAGACGGGCGCGGCGGCCCACCGGGCCAAGGGTGCGCCGCGCGGAACGGTGGGCCCGTGGGGCCGGAAAATCAGATGCGCCGTCCACCCTTCCACAGGGCGTTGCCCGGGGCTGGGAGAACCGGAGGGCCTTCGGCCCAAGGAAACATAATGCTTTCAGTCATTTTTTTCGGCATGTACCGCATACGGAGAAAAACGGATGGTAAAGAGTAATCACCGCAAACAACATTACACATTACAAAGTGCGGAATGCACCCGCGGGGTGATTAGGTGGCGGATGCCCGCTGACCGCTGATTTCGGGCGTGAAAAGCGGTTTTTGCACCCGCCATAGCCCCAGGCGAAAAAGTGCATAAATACCGGCGGCCAGAAAACAGCCTTTTTTCAGGCGTTTTCGGCTGGTAGAATGACCTCGTCGCGCATACCCCGCAGGAGGGGTGATTGCAAAAGTTTTTGCATCGTCGCCGCAAGCCGATGTTGTTATTAAGGTTAAGGTCGATTTTTCGGTTGGAATTAACTGGAAAAAATTCCCAATTTCGCCAGTTAACTCTTACGTCGATTCGCCGCCGTCCGCCGATGTTCTCGAACCGCTTAAAACCAGGGCTATTCATTTCGCAACGAGACTGCGCTTAAAACGTAAGTGCTGTTCAACCCCAGGTTGATCAACCTGAAGCGCCAGGTTGATCAACCTGGATGCGCCGGGTTGAATTGGCCCCGAAAAACCAATTGAGCGCGCGAAAACCGGTTTGGATGCTTTTCTGGAAAGTTAGCGCAAAAATAGAGGCCATCGGTTGACCACAGTAATCCGTAGGGTGTGTCCTCGATACACCACGGACAAACAGGTCAGGCTTTCCAGAGTTGGAATTTAGGTGTGTCGCGGACGCGCCCTACGGTACTTTGCGGGTTCTCCCGGATTGACGGCGGGGACGCCGCTAATTAGCATGTACGGAGTTCGACATGGATAGCGATGTTGCCACCGGGAGGGCCAGGGGCCGTGAGCGGCACGATTGGAGATAATAAACGATTGCTTCGCGTGACGGCGGGAAATCTGCGGAACAGCCATCTGTATGTCAACGGACATTACGATTTTTTTCCGCCCGATTGCATCGGCCCGTCCCGGCGTTCGGCGAAAAACGGCGGCGGCGAGTTCGAGGTGTTTCTCGACGGACTGAACGAAACGATTCGCACCGACATCCCCACCGACAAAAAAACCGGTCGGCGGCGCAGCCATTTTCGCGAACGAAAATGGATCGGACGATTCTATCGGCGCCATCATGTTGAGGACGGCGATATTCTTGCCCTGGAACGGCTGGGAACGCGCAAATATCGCCTTTGCATCGAACGCCGATCCGCCGAGCGTTCGTCGGCGTTCGCGGTCGGCGAGTTTTTCGCGGGTATCGGTTTGGTGCGTCTGGCGTTGGAAAAACAGGGTTTCCGCGTCGCTTTCGCCAACGACATCGACCCCAACAAAGCGGAGATGTATCGGCACAATTGGCCGAAAGACAATCACCTCGTAGTCGGCGACATTCATACGCTCAAGGTGGACGACATGCCGACATGCGGCCTTTAACACTGTCTGTCTGCAATTAGCGGAACATGGTTGCGATTGACCAGCGTATGGAATTAAGAAAACTTTCCCGACCATGTTTTAACAGCTAGGTCTGCAAGCTTTTTCTGTCTGCTCGCTACTTCGTCCGCTGTCCACGAGGGCTCTTTAGCAATGTTTTTTGTCAATGTGTACTCGGATTGTGCCAATGCTTGCTTCTTTTCTGCAAAAGATGCGTTCCCGGCGGTTGAATTAGCATCGCTTTGCAGGAGTGCCATGTTGCCGATTCGTCGGTACAGGGACTGGCATACGTCGTCACTGAGATGATTCCAGTTGCTTCCAGGGCGCAAAGGAATCACATGCTCAAGATTGATGTCCTCGACATTTGGATTCGGCACGAATTCCGGTTGCGACTTATTATTCGCCGCTTGCTCCAAAGCTCGCAGATAGTATCTCACAAGATAGGTCTTTGACACAGTGGCAACGGCGAATTCCTCCCTGAACGCGGCGTCTGCGGGAAATATCTGGGCCAACTGCTTGCGAAGTTGCGAAGCTTTCTTCACTGATTGATTTCTGATATTCTTAGCTGCGTCACAATATGCAACCTCCACTTTACCACCACGAGCCCCAACAATCAGTATCCGAACGGCGCAGTCAACCAAGAGCTTGATCGCCTTTTTTGCATCAGCCGTGATAAATACGTCCAAGATTGCTAAAAGGAGTGGTCGCATCTGGATCATGCGTAGCAGGTTAAGGGTCGCAATATGACCTTGCGTAGTTGGACCATATTGGCGCCACAACTCGTGGCTGGTGTTGGAAAGAGCTGCGTATCGGGCCGCACTTGAAGTTAAATCTCGCGTAAGGTCTACCGCTCCCGAAATTGTGGTCACGCCCCGCTTGACACGCTTATACAGATCTCGTTCTCTAGTAAGCCCTTGGACTGAGGACCAGTAATGTCGCAAATATGTTACTAGCACCTCGTCTTCACTCGTTGCCTCCAATATACCAGTCATTGTGGTCCAGTGATCTTGCGCTTCCGCAAGACGGCTTCCCGCTTTTTGAAACAGAAAGTTTTTCAGAAGGTCCGAAATGGCCAAATCCAGCCCGCGATCATTGAGCGTCTCGAAGATCGTAAAAGCGTTTCCCTCGTCGGGGACTGTAACCCAAATAACCTTGCACTGTTTTTCAAGATAGTCAACCCAATCATGCAGCGTGTCCACGGGTGTCTTGGGGTTTACCTTGGCGAGATTCTGTATGTAATCCGATATGGTCACGACAGCTTTCTGCAGCCTCTTGTGCGAACTCGCGTCTGGTGTTGGTGGCCCCTTAATGCCTGGCCTTCTCAGAACTGCCAAATCGTAGTAGTCATTGTCATGAGTGTTCAGGTGAAGTCGGGCAATCGGCTCCCGGGTTCGGCGGTGGCGACTTAGCAGGAATTCCTTCTCTAAGTCTGTTGCCAACTCCGTTTCTCCGTTCGCAAAAAAATAATTTCGAATTGCCGCAATGATGATGCTCACCGTGGCCAACCGCTGTTGGCCATCAGTCACGTGAAGTCGTTCCGAGGTTCCAGACGAGACGACGATGGATCCTAAGAAGTATTCGGGCTCATTAGCACGAATGGCTTCCGCAAGGTCACCCAGAAGTTCTTCTACTTGATCCTTTTCCCATGCGTAGTCTCTCTGGTATGGCGGCACCTGAAGCCAGGACGACTTCATGGCATCACCAATCCCGCGCAGCTTAATATCAATACGATCCAGGTCTGTTCGGATATTCTTAGCACACATAATTTTACGACCTTAATTATTGTAGAATGTTCACTGTGACTATTTGCTTCTCAATGCCTCAATTATCTTATCGCGTATGGAATCAGCAACTTCCTGGCAATTGCGCAACTCGTCATTGACATTTTTCCAGAGCAACCAATACTGTTCCCACGCATCACGTCCTAGAACATCTTCAAAATCAATGATTGTAGGGGACCGCCATTTTTCGTAGTTGTCGAGGCGGGTGATCCGAGTTGCAACATCAGCAATGCCACGGGCACTTGGCGAGAGTCCCTTGCTACTTTGCATCCAAGTACGCCAAGGCTTATTGCCCTTGCTTTGGTTACACTTGCCGCAAGACGGCACAAGGTTGGCAATCTCGGAAATGAAGCCGGTTGGTCGATGTTTTAATACCAACGGCCGCAGATGGTCCCACTCTGATTTTTTGTCCCCGCAATACGCGCATCGCACATTGGACGGATCCATACCGAGTATGGACAGCGCTTCCTCGATTTCGTCGAGGGTTGGTGGAATAACCGGAATCACCGAATTCACAAAAGCATTGGTGATGCTTGATTTGCGAGTCACCATCGTTTGGAACGATGGCATCCGAAAGGCCGTCGCCAGCATCTTGCGCCTAAAATCGTCGTCAGTGGCGGTCACTTTGTCCCACCCTCCTTGCCGCGAACTTTGGAGCGGGGCATACGCCACTTATGCATCAAGCGTTCCGTCACGGCGATTGGATCAAGCCCACAGGCCGAGAGGAACCAGCAAAACTCGACAAAATCAATCCGACGTTCACCGGACTCGACCTTTGCCACCCAACTATGGGGGACTTTGAGAACTGCCGCCAAATCCCGTTGGGACAGGGCGGCGTTCTTTCGGGCCGCGAATAGTTCTGCTCGGAGGGCCATGTATTCGGTTGTGTGGGTCGATTTTTCCATTGTTCCCATTATCGGAACATGTTAGAATGCTCCCAAATCAGGAGCATCAATATGTTGGTAATGCGACCAGATTGGAGTCAGTATGCTACTGGCGCAATTGTCACCGAGTTGTTTGAGCTAGCACCATCCCCTCCGCTCCAAAGGGATTTTGCCAAACACATAATCAGTGCAGCACTTGAACTCCTCGTGGCAGGATGCAAGCATCCTCTCACACTTATATTGGAGGAGACGAGCGGCGAGGTTCTGTGGCGTCTCCATGAAACCATCTACGTGTATTTTCATGACGTAGACGACGCTGCAATGGACAAAGCCGTTGACTTCAGTTCCTTTTCATCCACTATTATCATCATCGTGCCTTCAGGCTACAGTGAGGTACTTCGGAACGCGTGCAAACATAGGTTGTTGACCCTTGAGGAGCCAATGAACTCAGGTCAACCAACGGGAAACCGACGAATACGCAAAAAAACGCCGCGACTTCGGTCGTTGGCAAAGCAGACATCAACAGACCGCCGAATGCCTTTGATTTTTCCTCTCGATACTTACATCTCGATGCGTACATCCTTCACGGAGGCCGACCACAACTACACTCGCAATCACGTGGTACTTGACTTATTCCGTCGATATAACCAGCGAGTCATTGATGCGGCGTGTGATAAGGCGATTCTGGTTGATATTCCGCCCGAGTGACATCCCGCCATGACCGACACGGTATCCCGATCCGAGCGATCCCGCATCATGGCGGCGGTGAAGGGGAAGGACACTATGCCGGAAATGGTTGTCCGGCGATTGGTCCATGCGATGGGATACCGCTATCGTCTGCACGTTCGCGGCTTGCCGGGAACGCCGGATATGGTCTTTCCGCGTTTGCGGAAAATCATCAACATCCACGGCTGCTTTTGGCATCTGCATGGGTGTCCGCGATGCCGTGTTCCGTCCACGCGACGCCGTTACTGGACGACGAAGCTGCACCGCAACGCGGAACGCGACAAGCAAACCAGCCGTAAGCTGCGCCAAGAGGGTTGGCATGTGTTGGTCGTCTGGGAATGTCAAACGACGCCCCAAAAACGGGAGCGGCTTCGTCGGCGAATCGCAAAATTTCTGGCTTGACGACTATTGCGGCGAACCACGACACCCACGCCGCGTTGGACGCCGCCGTGTTGGAGGCGTACGGTTTTTCACCGCGCGGGGATCTGTTGACCCACCCTACGTTGATGCCGCTAAAACTCCAACTCCAGCCGGTCCTCGCCGAGGATGGTGTTGGGGAATATCGAGCGGGCAACGTCCAGGCCCACCGGGTCGTCGGCCGTCGAGAGCGGATTCAGATGGACCAACACCAAGCGGCCGACGCCGGCACACCGGGCGACTTCGGCCACCGACGTCGTGTGGCTGTGGCCCACCTTGCGCGACCATTCGGCTTGATCGTCGGAAAAATAACACTCATGCACGAGCAGATCGACGCCGCGTATCTTTTCCACGTAGGCCGCGTCCAAATCGGCCGTGGTGTCGGTCACGTAGGCCATCGAACGCCCGGGCCAGTCGAGACGATAGCCGATCGAGCCGCCTTGATGTTCGAGCGGAAAATGGGTCAGCCTTCCACCCTCGGATAAAGAAAAACTCTCGGCCAACGGCCGGCACTCGAACGGCGGACGGGTGGGAAACAACGACTCGGAAAACAGGTGCTCCTCGACCGCGCGCAACTTCTCCGGTAGCCCGTGAACGGTGATCCGCCGCAGCGGATGGACCCGATTGACGCTGTGCAGATACGTCAGGCCCACGACGTGGTCGATGTGGGCGTGGGTGATAAAGATGTCGAGTTCCGCGGTGGTTAGGTATTCCGCCGCTCGATAAACGGCCGTGCCCGCGTCGAGCATCACTCCGCACTCCGGCAGCAGCAGGCACGGCGTATGCCGCCGGTCGTTTGGGTGATAGCCGGTGGTTCCGAGGAGGATTAGTTTCATGGTGGTGGTCAGTGGATAGTGGGTAGTGGATAATGGAGAGTGGGTAGTGGGTAGTGGGTAGTGAGAATCAAGATGTTTGGGACAACAGTTAGTCCATTAACGCATGAAAACAGATGCCGAGAATGAGCCCAATTGCACCGACAATCGCAAGGCTCCAGACCGCGATGTTTAAACAACGAATAACAGATCGCACTTCCCTGGCGAATCCGTCGCTATGCGATTCCTTGAGCTTGTATCCACACGACGGACAAGCGAGAGCGGAATCACTTACGTTATGTTGGCACTCCGGGCATTGAATCAAAGCCATTCGTGGACCTCCCACAACATCGTGGTAAAAAAGCCAAGCGGCAGCTACTCTCCCCTCTCCCCTCTCCTCTCTCCCCTCTCCACTACCCACTACCCACTATCCACTATCCACTATCCTACTTACTTCCGCGGTCTGAACAATCGGTCCAGTTGCTTGTTCAATTCGTCTTCGAGCAGGTTTCCGGCGGCTTTTTTGATGAACTGCCGACTGAGCCTTTCAATCTCTCGGCGGTCGAGTTGCGGTTTGCCGAGCGTGCCTTTCAAGGGGATGCGGATGACCTGGCCGCTCAGGGCCTTCGAGGCCAGCGGATTGCCGGCCAGCCATTTCGGCGGGATGGGCATCTCGGCCAAAAGGTCCAACGTCTGGTCAAAGCCGACGGAGCCTTGGGTACGGATCGTCAGGTCGGGAAAGATCAACTCCAGATTGTTGTGATATACCCGGCCGTTTTTCATCTGGAACGCCACGACCGATTCCTGTCGCAGCCGAGCGGGCGACTCGCGGCCCAACAGCATGGCCAACTCGCGCACCAGCGGCCCGGGACCGATCTGCACCGAATGGATCAGGAACCGCCCGGCCAGGTTGCTTTTCTTCGGCTCGGCCAGCGGTATCCGACAGGCGTCCAGCACGATCGAGAACGAACCCCGGGCGCTGGTCACGTCGGCCAGCACCGGGGCGATGTACTTCAACAGCGACGAGCACATTGCCGGATCGATCTGCACTTTCTCCATCAGCGGGCCGGCGGGCAGGGTCAACTCGATCGGCTCGGGCGTCAATCGGACGCGCGGGGCCAAGCGCATCCGGCCGCGGCTGACGGCCAGCTCTAGCGGTTCGATCCGCACGGCGCCGTCGGCCATCGCAGCCTTCAACTCGCCGGGGCCGATCTGAAACCCGTACACGTTTGCCCAATCCCAGCTTATTCCGGCGGCGGCCGAGCCGGCGGCGAGCGAGAACGGTCCTCGATACCAGATCGGCGACTCGCCGTGTCCGGTGATTCCGACGCCCGAGCCGAGGTATGGCCGCAGCAGCCCGGCCAGCCGTTCGACGTCGTAGCGGAGTTTTCCGTCGATCTGCGCCTCGTTATGGTCGCCGACCGGTCCGAGGCGGCCCGTCGCTCTGGCGGCCAGCGCGCTGGAAGTGATCTTGAAATTCACCAGTTGCAGCACTTTCGATCGGCCGTCGTAATCGCCGGCGGCCGAAAGTTTAATGGTCGGCTCCTGGAACTGCTGGCCCGAGGAGTCGATCACGGCCAGATTGAGCAGTTCGGCGTCGGTGTTGCCGCGAATCGTGCCGTCCGAGTGCTGTAATTGGACTGTCCCCCTGAGTTGCCCGGCAATGCGCCAGGAGGGCGGCTTGGCCGGGTCGGAAAACCACTGCTTCAACCGACCCACGAAGGTTTGATAGTGGAATGAGCCGGCCATTTCCATCGCCCCCGACTCGGGCATGGAGACGAGCAGGTTGTTTGCCCCGACGGCCACGGTCGCGCAGTCGAGGTTGGCCCGGTCGATCCGCAAACGCCGCTGTTGCCGGTCCCACGATCCGGCCGCTGTCACGTTGAGCCGCGGTTCGTTGGCGTTGAACGATTTCGAGGCCACGGTCAGGGGCGCCGCCGTGAGTTTCATTTGCCGCAGTTGAACGTTGTCCTTCGCCGCCGTCACTTCGGCCTCCAGCGTGTAGCCGCCGCCGATCCGCCAGCCGCCGGTCGGCAGCCACGGGGCCAGCCTTGCCGGCCAGTTCCGCAACTGCCCCCGCATATCGACGCGGACCGGCCACGTGCCGCCGTCGGTCAGATCGGCGACCGCCCCGGTCAGTCTCGCTTTGATCTGGTCGCTCGTGGTTTTCAGCGTCAGGGCGGCGGCGTCGATGCGGGTCTTTTTGCCAAGATCGGTTTGACCATTGGCCGACAGCGAGACCGACAAGTTCTGCTCACGCCACGCTTGTCGGCCGGCGGTGGCCAGTTGGAAGTCGTTGATTTGCAGTTCCGCGCCGGCATTGAACCGCTGTTGCGGCGTTCGCGTCCAATTCAGGTTGCCGGAACCTTCGCCGGAAAGATGCAGGCCGCCGAGATCGACGAACTGGCCCAACTGCTCGGCCAACCGCTTGAGACTGAACGTGAAAGAGGCGTCCAACCGATCCACGGTTCCGGCGGCGTGTACCTTCAGGAAATCCGATTCGCACCGCAGCGAGTCGATCACCGGTCCCCGCGGTCCATCGTGCGCTTTGAAGATTGCCAGGATCGGCTGCTGCCAGGCGATTCGCCGCCCGCCGGCGTCCGCGGCCAGCCCGGCGGCCTGCAATTGTCCATGCCAGACCATCCCCTGCGCCTCGGGCCGGCTGCTGGCGGTCAAGTGGACCTGGCCCGAGTCGATCCGCATCCCCTGGCGAAGATTGAGCGTGGCGGGCAACAAACGGGCAAGCCGGGCAAGGTCCAACCGGCCGTCAAACTCCTGCCGCTGACGGATGAGTGAGCTGAACGTGATTCCGTCCGCGTCGCCGAGCGGGACCGTGCCCGAAAACAGGAAGCTGCCCACGTCGCAGTCGAGCGTCGTCTTCTCGATCTCCACGCGGTCGGAAGTCCACGAGACCTCGCAGACGCCGTGCAGGCGGTCGAGCGCGACCAGATCGGTTTTGAGTTTGGGCGTGGTCAGCGAGAATGATTCCATGTTGAGGTCGGCTTGCAGTCGATTGCCGCCGGGCGATTTATCGCCCCACGACGCGCGCACCGACGTGGAGAGCCGGCCGGCCAACGTCGTTCCCGGCGCGAACCGGGCCGCCAACGCGCGGAACATCGCCAGCGGAACGTCCGTGACATTCAGCGTTGCCTCGCCCACGCCGGATGCCATCCGCGCCTCGCCGTCGAGCTTTCCGGGGCGCTGGGCGTCGGGCAACTCGGCCGAGACCTTCGCCGAAATCGCTCCCCAGCGGCCTTCGGACATGTCGATCTCCAGCGATAGCTTCTCCACCTGCCAACTCCGGCCGCTTTGCTGGTCGGTAATCAACAGGCCGGCGTCGTCGATCCGCAACGCGAAGCCGATATCGGCCAAAGATTCTTCGTCCGGCGGTTCTTCTTTCGGCGCCAGGTACTTTGCCAGCAAGTCCTCGACGTTGCTGCCGTCGTCGCGGAGCACGAGCGAGAGTTTCGGGCCGCGGACGTAGAACCGACCGAGATTTTTGGAATCGCGCAGCATCGCCGTCAACGACCGTTCGCTGCCGAGAAAGGGCGCCGAAAAGACCGTCTTGCCTTCGATGTTTTTCACCTCGACGCCCGAGACCGTGACGGGCGAGAACCAACCGAGCGAGACCGACTGGATCGAGACCGTGCCGTTCAGGTCGGCGGTGGCCTTGCGGACGATCCAGCCGAGCAGTGGCGAATGGGCGACGATGCCCGGCAGCAACCAGACCAGCGCCGCCAGCATTGCCAGCATCGCCGGAATCCGCCACGGTCGGCGTTTTTTTCGCTTGACGGGTTGGTATCCGATCGCGGCGGCTTGGTGGGGTGGTCGAATGTTAATATCGCCAGCCATGATCCGCCTCCAGAAAAGAATAAGGGACGGTGGATTGTAGCCCCCTACGGCGAAGAATGCCAGATCGACTCCGGTCTCTGTAGGACGGGTTGGCAACCTGTCCTACTGGCTGCGGTGGCGCCGACGTTTCGCCAGTGTTGGCTGGAGCACGGGCAAGATGCCCGTGCCACCCAGCCTGACACCGCCGCAAGCGATGCTGGATCGTCGTGATTCTCCCGGCTTTTTTCAAGACCATTTATGTGATAGACTTGCAGAATGGTAAGGGTGTCGGCAAGGCGGGGGCGCGGCATGAGCAATCGGGCGGACATCTTGGCTGTCGAATCGATCCTTCCCGTCAGCGTCGGGCGGGTGGTGGAGCAGGGGGTCCGCGCCGTCGATCCTAAGCGGGTGGTTCTCTACGGATCACGTGCCAGGGGTGACGCGCGAGAAAACTCGGACTTCGATCTGGCATTCGTTTTCCCCGAAGCGCAACACGGCGCGTGGATCAGGTTCCTGGCCGACCTGGACGACGCCGCGCTGACCTTGCGGCCGGTCGATCTGGTCGATTGGAACGAGGCCTCGGCGCCGCTGCGAGAACAAATCCGCAAGGAAGGGATCATACTCTATGAGCGAGCCTCGAGCGATTGAAAACTTCGGCAAGGTTTCTTGTCAAAAAAGCGGCGATTGTGACGCTGACGCAGGCAGATGATTGCCAGCTAGGGGGGAAAGGAAGGGTGAAACACTGTCTCAACCCTTTATGAAGTATCCCCTGCCCGTTCGAGCAACTCGTCAATGGCTATAACCGAAGCCCTGGCCACATCTGAAATTGTAGCTTTCCATGTCACAGGATAGCCATTATCCGCTGGTATCGACGATACCGATGCCGGGGAAACCGACATATCTGGCAACCGGGGAAAAAGTCCTTGTCCTTCGAGTTGAATCGACCTATTCTCCAACCATGCGTGCCGTGTTGTATAAAGCACATCTCCTGGCTTGCGCTGCCACGATAACTCGAAGAGTACGTCAAGCCAAAGGTACTCATCCGAATGGTCCCCACGAGAGAAGCCGACCCGCCAGTTACGCCACAAAGAAGTCGCCACATTGGATGGTAGTTGATAAATGAGTCCCGTGCCATCACTAGCCAACTCGAATAAGTGAGGCTCGGGAAATGTGCGCGATTCCCGGAGGTCATTTTGCTCTGAATAAAAGAAAATCTGACGAGAAAGGCCAAAACGGAAGCCAAACGCTTCTCCTGCACTGTTTCTGATGGGCGTACCATAAGCATCTCGAATCGGGAATTTGCCAAACAATGGCATACGCTCGCGCGTGTATAAGAAGCTTGGCTCACATCTTAGACCACCTCCACACTGAACAAACTCTCCTCCAGGAACAACATCCAGCCAGGACTGGATGTTGTTTCTGGGATATGCGGGAATCCGTTTTTCGATCAAAACGCACGACATGGGACGGCACTGGTCAATGATCTGCTCAAATCGTTCCCGCAGCCGCGCCCACCGCTCTTTCCACCCCGTAGAAGCTTTCGATTTACTCGGAAGATACCAATCCGTCGTCCTGGAGCTCTGGAAATAAAAAGGCGTACCGCGAGGTATGTTAGTACCATCTTCATAATCGTCGGAAGTGGAGGGTGAGGTTATTCCATGATGCATTGCCCTCTCGGTTTCTTCCTTTGAATCTCCGCGTGTTACCGCTAGAGGCGGAATACCTGCTTCCGATGTAGCAGACGAAGCGCCAATAGAATCGTTGCGTTCTGTGTTGATGCGCAAGCGTTGAATTATGAGTTCGCCGATTTCCTCCGGAGAGCGATCACCAATCTCAACGTAACCGTCGATTGAATACAGTCCAGGGATATCTGAGTTGTCAAATCGCAAAAGCATGACGCAATGTAAGTGCCGTTGCTTGATAAGGTCGCGAATAGCACGCCACTCCAGGCCGCACCAATCCTTTTGATTGTAGACAGCGCACAGGAACACGACGATCAATTCGGATTGATCGTGGTAAAGTTCCTGAAGGAGGACATCCAAATCGGGTTGTGCGAATTCGGCCTCATGGTACTTGTCGTACAGAACCCGTTCTTTTCCATAAATCGCTGCGAGATGGTCAGCCACCGGTTTCACAATTGTCCGTTTCTCCCCAGGGAACGACAAAGCAACTTGGAATCGTTTCTGCGGTACGGCCATGACTTTTGTCTTGCCTATCTCCGGTGAGGGAAGTTTTAAGGGAGGAGTTGTAAGGGATCGGGTGTCATTGTTTCGACATAGCCTGCATGTATATTCCGTGTAATCAGTTGCCACTCGACTTTGTGACTGCTGGCCCTTCTTGGTCTCCCTCAATCTAGAGGGTTGTCATGGTCTGTCAAGACACCGTGCGGAAGGGGAGGATAAGTCCAATGATTATCTATCGATCAATATGATTCTTCCTCACGCCGTTTCCGGCATGGAGGTCGGCAGATTGACGCCGCGCGGCGGGCTATTCGGGTTTTGAGCAACGCTCGATCCGCTCGGACAATTCCCGGGGACTTAGGCCGACGACAAAACGCTTCTGACGCGAGGTTTCGCCGGAAAGCAATTCGATTTGCGATTTCCGCAGCCGTAGTGACTTCGAGAGCAGTTCGATCACCGCTTTGTTGGCCTTGCCCTTCTCGGGCGCTTGGGTTACGCCGATTTTTAATCGACCGTTCCGCACGCCGCGGATTTCGTTTCGACGCGCGCCGGGATGGACGTGTACTGGGAGGATCGTGCCGTCGGGATGGGGTTCGAGATTGAGCATCAATTGCGATGATGAAAAGTTAATGGTTGCGAAACCGCAAGCGGCGGAGATACTTATTTCACTACCCACTACCCACTATCCACTACCCACTATCAACTACCCACTATCCCCTACCCACTATCCACTCCCCACTACCCACTAATAATCCACTCCCTCGAACAGCGCGGAGCCGACGCGCACGATCGTCGCCCCTTCTTCGATCGCCGCCTCGAAGTCGCCGCTCATGCCCATCGAAAGCTCGTCGAGCGTGACGCCCGGCGGGCAACTCGGTCGCAAGTTCTCGCGGAGTTGGCGGAGTGCGGCGAAATCGCGCCTGGCTCGCTCCGGCCCGCCCTCCAACGCGGCCATGCACATCAAACCGCGAACCGACACGTTCGCGTAATTCGGCAACTCCGCCAGAAGCGGCTCGATTTCGTCGGGCGAGAAACCATGCTTGGCCGACTCGCCGGAGACGTTTACTTCCAATAAAACGGGGATCGGTCCCTTTCCGCTCGCTTCTTCGTCGATCGCCGCGAGCAACCGTGGGCTGTCCACCGACTGGATCATCGTCACCAGCGGCAACGTGCGGCGGACCTTGTTCCGTTGTAGATGGCCGATCATGTGCCAGCGGATCGGCAGATCGGCCAGCGCGGCGGCCTTCTCCCAAAGCTGTTGCGGGCGGCTCTCGCCAAGTTCCAGACAGCCGGCCGCGACCAACGGGCGGACTATCTCGGCCGAAACATATTTGGTCACCGCCACCAATGTGATCCGTTCGGGCGCTCGGCCGCTTCGCTGGGCGGCACGGGCGATCCGCTCGCGGATGCAAGCCACGTTTTCGGCAATCGTTTTGAGTTGCATCAGTATGACATTTCGCCGTTATTATTTAGCCCGCCGTGAATACACGGCGGGGACGGGCGGTTGCGTGCAACACATTGTACCCCGGGTGTATTCACCCGGGGCTAAATGGCGTTTCTCTTCATCCCATCACGGGCGTGATGTATTGTGCGTTTGACAGCAGGGTGCAGGAGGAGTGTTGCCGGGCGAGACGGGACAACTCCTCCGGCTTTTCGAGCGGCACCATGTTCAAATCATCGACCGTCGAGGGAGCGAGCCGGCTCAACAGGTAGACCTTGTTGCGGTCCAGCGCGTGTGCGAGTTGGGCGGCGGGCAGGGCGTCTACCTGACGATGACGGCTGACGTGTCGCATGGACTCGGCTCGCGACGACTCGCTCGCCAAACGCCGCATTGCCGGGCCTGGCCGGGTGGACAGATCGCAACAGACGGCGATCGCGCCATCATCCTCGACAAAACTGCCCGCGACCTGCAGCGCTTGCCCCAGGTTCTCCCACGTCTGCTCGGCGGCGGGGCCTTCGATCGCCGCGACGACCAGACCGGCCCGGCGCGAAACCGTCCGGCTCCAGGCGGCATCGTACAGTTCGCGCCCCCGACGGCGTACCGAGTCGCTCTGGCCGGCCAAGACGTGCATGATCCGCCCACCGCCGCCCGGAACTATCTGGATCGTGAGATTCACGCCCAACAGCCAGGCCACGTGATCGACCCGCTCGGTCAGTTCCCGCTTGCGGTCGCCCGAAGTGTGCAGCGATCCGAGTCCGCGGAACCGCTGGATGGTTTTGGTGTCGGAAAACGTCGGGTAAACGGCGCCGTGTATGCCGAAGTATCCGGCCGACAGATCGTCGCGTAAACAGCCGATCGGCAGCACCATGTCCGCATCGTGCAAGGCCCGGCTGACGAGGATCGCCTCGCCCGCCTCGCCGGCGGCAAGATACGCCAACGGTTTCCGGTCGGCCGGGTCGTGGGCCAGCACCCGAATGCGACTGCGTTGATCCGCGTCGACCAGCCGGCAAGGGTCTTCCGTCTCGACGTCTCCGTCCGCCTGGGAAAACAAGACGGTAATACCGTCGGCGCCGACGCCGGAGCGGACCAGCGCATGGACGACGGCGGCCGTGACCTCCTCCGCCTTGGGCACTCCGCGGTCCAGGGCCAGCACGATGCGGTCGCCGGGCGTCGTGCTTTTTGCCAACGGCGGATAATCGAGCGGTTCCAGCAGCGCGGCCGACGTAGCCTCGCCGGGATCGGCCAGCGGAGTGCCTTGAGGCGTTTCCGGCACATCCGGCCCGGGGCCTTCGGCCGGCTCAATCACCACGCTCGAATTGTTCCCGTAACGTAAGACGGCCATTGGGCACACTGGTGAAAATAAGTCGATTGGGCAAAGAGGACGCGAACATCGCCCTTTATTATTCCGTCGAATCGAGATGCCGTCAAGAAGTCGAGCTTTACGGGGAGCGTCGGTTTGCGAATAATGGTGCGTCCGCGACACTTCACCGAACATTTTGGAGAGTATCACAATGGTAGGGTTTCCAGAGAAAAAGCATCTGAAACATATTGCGGCAATCGCCGTTTGCTTGGGGCTGGCGATCTCGCTGGGATGCAGCCGCGGCGAGTCGTCCAAGGAGAAGGAGTCGCCGGGATCCGATGCAAATGCGCAGGTGGAAAAGAAGTTGCCGCCGCAGAAGCCGAAACCCCTCACCGGACGCGAGATTTTGCAGCGCATGGTGGCTGCTTACCAAAACGCGACGAGTTATGCCGATAACGGTCAAGTGCGGCTTCGAGCGGTAATCGGAGGGCGCGACATGGACCTTGCCGCCCCGTTCTCGATGGCCCTGGTTCGCCCCGACAAGTTGCGTTTGGAAGCCTACCAGGCGATGGTGGTTTGCGACGGAACGACTTTTTTCGCCGCGATCAAGGACATTCCCGACCAAGTGCTGCAACGCCCGGCGTCCGGGCGGTTGTCTATCGGGTCGCTGGTGACGGACCCAATGCTGGCCGAGGCCTGGTCGCAGGGATTCGGCGGCGCGATGCCGCAGGTGCTGCTTCTGTTGGGCAAGGATCCGATGGAAAATCTGTTGAGCGATACGGAAGAGGTCGCGGTGTCGGAACTGGGGGAGATCGATGGTCGCGCCTGTTATCGCTTGCGCATCGAGCGGCCGGAAGGCACGGCCACCTTCTGGATCGATCAAAAAACCTTCGTCCTTCGGCGGGTAGTGTTGCCTACCGATTTAATCCGTCGAGAACTTAGCGGCCGGGGGCAGGTGGAAAGCATTTCGCTGGTGGCCGATTTCGTCAATGCCCAACTAGACGAACAAGTTAATCCCAAAGCGTTTCAATTCGAGCCGCCAAAGGACGCGGAGATTGTGAAGTTCTTTTTGCCGCCGCCGATGCGGATGCTCGGCAAGAAAGCACCCGATCTGAAATTCGTCGATCTCGAGGGCAAGCCGGTTACTCTCGAATCGCTGACCGGGAAGGTGGTCTTGCTCGACTTCTGGGCGACCTGGTGCGGGCCGTGCCGAAAGAGCCTGCCGAACCTGGAAAAAATTTGCCAGCGGTACAAGGACGACCCCAAGGTGGCGTTCTTCGCGGTCAGCGTTGACGAACCACAAACCGACAACAAAGTCCTGGTCGAGACCTTCGAGGATTTGAAGGTCGGCATTCCCATCTTGCGCGATCCGAAGCAGTCTGCCGCCGCGCTGCAATTCACCGGGATTCCCACCTTGTTCGTGATCGGCGCGGACGGGGTTGTGCAACACTGCGAGATCGGGGGCAACCCGCGGATCGCCGAGGAACTGCCCGCAAAGATCGATGCCTTGCTGGCCGGCGAGAACATTTACGAGAAATCGCTGCGGGAGTTCGAGGAGCAGATGGAAGCGCATGCCAAGATGGTAGAGGCCCAATTCTCGTCGAAAGACGAAGCTCACTCGGATAAACGAACGATCGACGAGCAGATAATACCCGAGGTGAAGACGGCCCCGCGGAGCGATCCTGCCCGGCTGAAGCTCGCGCCGTTGTGGAAATGCGCGGAGGTGAAATCGCCCGGCAACATCCTGGTTGTTCACGATGGCGACGGGCCGGTGCGGCTGATGGTGGTTGAGGACTGGAAATCGGTCGCCGAAGTGGGGCTGGACGGCAAACTGATCGCCTTGCATAAGCTGGAACTGGACGAGAATGAGATCGTCGGCAGTATACGCACCGCAGTCGGCGCCGACGGCAAGCGATACTTTGCCGCCTTCCTGCTCTCGCAGCAGCGGTGCCACGTCTACGACGAGAACTGGAAGCTCGTCGCCCACTATCCCGAGGACGCGTTGGAAAGCCCCCATCGGGGAATCGCCGACGTCGAACTGGGCGATCTGGACGGCGACGGAAAGCTGAACGTCTACGTCAGCTATTGGGGGTTGGTCGGCGTTCAGTGCGCATCGCTCGAAGGGAAACGGCTTTGGGCAAATCGCTCGCTGAGCGAGGTCGCCTGCATCGCCATCGGCGGCCCTAACAGTCCGTTGAAAAAGGGTGCCACTGCTGGCTTGTCCAGCAGTGCGGGGAGAAACACCCGGGAAAACACTGCTGGACAAGCCAGCAGTGGCACCCGAACTCTCGGAAACCGACTTTTTCAACGGGCTGCTAACACCCAGGGGAATCGCGACTTGTACTGCGCCGGCGGTGCCGGCGCGATCGTGGTCCTCGACGCCAAAGGCGAACGCAACGGCGAGATCAGCGTGCGCGGCCGGTTCTTCAATTGGATCGCCTCGGCCGACCTTCGCGGCGACGGTCGAGGGCAATGGTGTGGAATGTCGGCGAAAAAAACGGGCGACAACATCGCCGTCGGATTCTCGCTATCCGGCGAGGAGTTGTGGAGCTACACTCTCCCGGCGGGAGTTCCTCGGATACCAATCGAGCCGATCGTTCCCGGCCGCGTCACCCGCGACGGCCCCGGCCAGTGGTTGCTGCCCGGCCTGGACGGATCGATCCATATCGTTTCGGCCGACGGCGTTCCGCTGGACAAGTTCAACTACGGGGCCGAGCTTCACGGGCTAACCACCGTGGAGATCGACGGCCGGCCGGCGTTGGTCGTGGCCATCGCCGGAGGAGTGGAGGCGTGGGAGGTCGGTGCAAAGTAGTGGATAGTGGATAGTGGATAGTGAGTAGTGGGTAGTGGGTAGTGGAAAAAGTATAGCCGTGCCGCTTGCGGTTTCGCAATCAATAACTTGCCGCCAACGATCAGCAACCAACAAAATAAACCACAGAGAATACTATCATGACCATCACGACCGAAGCGATGGCGGCTTGGTGCCGCAAACTGCTGGGGGGCGAGCCGAACGAGCCGCAGTTGACCCTGGAACAGTATCTGGCCGAAATCCCGCGTCTGGAATGTTTGGGCAAGCTCCCCGCCGGTACGCCCGTGCTGGTACGCGGCGACGTGGACGCCAAACCGGGGCCGGCCGTCGGCGATGGAGACATCCGCCTGCGGTCGATGAAAGAGACCCTGGAGTTCGGCCGGAGGCGGGGATGGAAGCAGATCGTCTTTGGGCACATCGGCCGCGATCCGCAAAAATCGCTCGACAAAGTCGCCGCGCGGATCGGTGAAATCCTCGGTTGCCGGGTCGAGTTCATCGCGGACTGGCTCGATCCCGAGAGCACGACAATCAAGGATGAAGCGGCCGAGGCGATAGCCCGATGCCCGGCCGGCGGCGTGATCGTCCTGGAAAATACCCGCAAGTACGACATCGAGCGGGCGCTTTGGAAGGCCAAGCCGGACGACGTGGCCCGGCTGGCCGCGGCGTTGGCCCGGCTGGCCAACCAGTTTGCCGAGAAGGTGGCCAAGGCGTACGTCCACGAGGCGTTTTCGGCCGGCAGCCTCGACGTCTCCAGCGTGGTCGTGCCCGCCGCGATGGAAAAGGTCGCGCTGGGTAAGTACGAGGCGGAGCAATTCGAGGACCACTTGAAGGAATGTCTGGGCGCGCGGATGGTCGTATTCAGCGGATTGAAGATCGACAAGCTCGACGATCTGCAAGCGATGATCGACCGGGGAACGATTCGCACGGTGCTTGCGGCCGGCTCGCTGGCGGTAGCGTTGAAAAAGGCGGCCGCCCGGCTCGACGGCACGGATTTCAACATCGGACTGTCCGAAGACCCCGAACACCGGGACAAGCCGTATTATATTCCCCGAGAGCGGATCGAACAGGCCGAACGGATGATCTCCGATGGTCGGGCGAAGGGGATCGAGTTCGTCATGCCGGTCGATTTCGTGCTCCAGGACGGCCGGGTTTCGGAAGCTATCGGGCCGGGCAACCAACAGTTCGACGTCGGTCCCGCCTCCAGCGAGCTATACGAGAAGGCGGTGAGCGATTTCATCGCCGCGCACCAGTCTGATCGCCCCGCGGCGGTGGTCTTTCATAACGGCGTATTCGGCATGTTCGAGGATCCGCGCTTCGAGGAAGGAACGCGGCGGTTCATTGCCCAGTTGAAACGCATGACCGACGCCGGCATCAAGGTGTACGTCGGCGGCGGCGAGGGGGGCAAGGCATTGGAAAAATACGGCCAGGCGGACTGGGTCGCCTATTGCTTCACCGCCGGCGGCACGGTGCTCGGCGCCCTGGGCAGCGAGCCGGTGCCTTACCTGGTGGCGCTCAGCATGGCCGCCGAGGGTATGGGGCCCGCGCCGCACAAGTAGACTACGAAATATGCAACCGTTCACGGGCCGGTCGGGGACTGGTCCATTTTTCGGCGAAAAAACGCATTTTGCCGACGAACCGTTGGCCGAAAACATGGACCTGTCCCCTTCCCGCGGCGCCAAGGGGACAGTCCCATTTTCGCGGCGGTCAAGTCAATTCGCCTGGCAACGTCCCTCGCGCCGCGAAAATTGGGACAGTCCCCTGTGAACGCAAGTAGACTACGAAATATCGACCAGTCGCAAATCCGGTCCGCAGAGCCGGGCCCACTGTCTAATTTCCCCCCCGACGTGTCCATAGCCTGCCATCCAGTGGTGGCCGATCCCCTCTTGGAAAATCCAGTCGATGATCCGCGAGGTATGCGTGGGAAAGCGGACCCGCAAGGGATTGCCGGGAAACACCATGCCGGTCGACAGAGCCTCGCCCTCGAGGACGGCGACCTGGTAGCCGCTGTCGCGTGGAAGAAGGTTCAGCAGGGTCACGGGGCCGGGGCGAGCCGGGAAGAGGGCACAGACGCCGCGGTTCATCAGCCGCACCGGGCCAAGCACGATGTCCTCGCGGCGTTCCGCCAGACTGAACGATCCCGATCCGCAGTGGGTGAATACGACACTGCCGTCTTCGAGCGGTTCGAGCCAGTCGGTGTTGTGCGTGGGCCGGCCGGTCAACCAGGTCAGCAGGAGTTGGCCCACGGCGCCGTTGGCATCCCCTTCACACGCCAGCGGAACGCCCACGTCCGCCAAGAGCGACGCAGCCAGGCAGACGCGACCCATCAGGTGCGGATAACAGCCGATAGTCAGGGCGTCGAGGCGATGCCGGTCGACCAGTTCCTTCACGGCGGCGTGAACTTTCATGCAGTCCAGGCCCTCGTCTTCCGCCACTGTGCAGCGACCGCTACAGGCCACCATGTCCTGCCATTGCGACCGCACTTGCTCGTCGGGGATTTCTTTGGCCCGAGCGAGCAACTGCGGCAGGTCGAGAGGGACGATCCGCGGTCCGATGGTCTTCTTTAGACCGATCTCATTGACCGAGACCTCGGTCATTCCGGCCACGCGATGTCCGGCCAGACCGATTCGGGCCCGCCGCAGTCTGGCCCGCAGCGCGGCTGCGCGGAGGAACTGTATTGCGTCGGCTCGACCTTCCGGCGAGTCGAGCGGCCCGTAAACGCCACGACACGGCACGTCAAGCTGACGGAGGTAGGCCGTCAGTTGTTGGCAGCCGCACAGTGCGCCGGTCTCCATGCCGGGTAGCGACCACAGGAGGATGGGGAGTTCACATTCCTCCAGGAGATCGAGGACCAGGTAGTCTTCAAACCAGCTTGTGGCCACGACGGCGACGGCCTGGGCGCGCGACTCCGCCAGCTTCCTGCCCGCGGCCAACGACTTGTCGGGCTGATCGACCATCCCCAGTTCAACGACCTGGCAGCCGGCGGCCCGGAGCAGGCCGGCCAGATCGGCGGCGGCCTGGGGAGCCCGATCCGCGCCGACTTCCAGAGGGCTGGAAAGCGAGGCCACGCCTACCCGCGGAATCAACGCGTTTTTATCGTCCGACATGTCTCCGACTCCTGGTTTTTTCCCTCAGCAAGTCATCCTGAGCGTAGCGAAGGATATCGGCAGCCAAGGAGATTCTTCGCTACGCTCAGAACGACGAACGCCAAATCTCACAAGAACTTGAAACTACTAAACTCAGTTGCTCCAGCGGCGCCGCAAACCCTATCGGCACTGTTTCCATGCCTCGATCATACACTCGATTCCCTCCCAAGGCGTATCCGGGAAGACGGCGTCCACCGGATGCAGGATGAATCGGTTGGTCGGGCCGAGAATCTCGACGGCCCGTTCGACCTCGTCGCGAATCCGCCGGGCGTTGCCATCGGTCAGGCTCAGGGCGTTGGTGCCTCCGACGAGCGTCATCCGGTCGCCCAGCAAATCACGGGCTTCCTCGAGTGTGATCTGGTCTTGGATCGGATCGACGAAGTAGAGCAGGTCCACGCCGGCGTCTGCCAGCCGCGGCCCGAGGAGCTTGACGCCCGTGGTCATGACGTAGCCGAACTTCTTTCCGTGTCGATGGGCCAGCGCGGCCAACTCGGCCACTTGCGGATAAACGAATTGGTCGAACAGCCGCGGCGACCAGAAGTCGGTCGACGAATACCATCCGCGCTGGCAGACCATATCGACCCCGGGCATAGCGGCCGCCAGCTCGGTCCGCGCGTAGTCGGTTTCGCGGATGATGTCGAGGAGCCGGCCGAAGGCTTCCGGTTCCTCCATTGCCATGAGCACGGCTCCTTCGACGCCGGTAAACCACACGGCGGCGTCCATGCCGAAGGACGTCCACGCCTGTACGAGCAAGCCCATCTCGTCGGCGGCCTTTTTCATCGTCGCCATACGGTAGGCAAATTGCCGGCGTTGTTCGGCATTCGGAGGCGCGAAGAGGTGCTTGATGGCGGGCACGTCGCCGGGCGCCGTTACGGCGTGCTTGACGGCCCGCGGTATGTTGTAGTCCTCGATGATCGGCACGTGGTCGGGCTGAACGACCCATCCCGGCTGACCCTCGGCCGTCTTCTTGACGGCATGCCGCACCGTGCCGGCCGGCGTCTGGTACTCGCGTACCATGACCGGCGTCGTGGCGTCGCCGCCGGCGCCGCCCGGCGGGATCACCGAATCGACCCACGAGACTTCCGGATCGCAGGCCCAAGGCACCGAGATATCCAGCACGTCGTCGATTCCCAGCGACAGCCAGGCATTGGCCCGCCTCAGTTCATCGTCGAGGCCCCACGGCTGCGGCAGCGTGTGGATGTGCTCCAGCCGTTGCGTATACCAGTACTCGATCTCGCGGCCGTCGGTTTGCCATCGCAGCCGCTGGGGCGGACGGAATCCGAAACACCACGTCGTCAGCGGCACATGATCGGGCGATTGGCCGTCGAGTACGGCCCGAATTCGATCGCGAGAGTTCATTTGATGTTTCCTTTATCAGCCCGTTGAAAAAGTCGGTTTTCGAGAGTTCGGGTGCCACTGCTGGCTTGTCCAGCAGTGTTTTCCAGGTGTTTTAGCCATGCACTGCTGGGCAAGCCAGCAGTGGCACCCTTTTTCAACGGGCTGCTATCGGTCATGATTGGGGTGTATTACGGAGCAACCGCCGCTCGGATGGCTTCGGCGGCCTGCTGTTCTTGCTCGAGCGTGAGCCGTGACGGCACGGGAATGAGGATCGAACGGGCGAACAGAGCGTCGCTTTGCGGGCAGGCGCCCTTTTCATAGTCGTAAACCGACGCCTGATTCTGCGGCAGGCTCCACGGATTCCCGGCCGGCGACAGCGGCACTTTGCGGACCAGCCCTGGGACATGATAATAGACGTGGAGGCCGTAGTCGGCGATGCGGACGGCACTTGCGAGTCCGGCGTCCCGCAGTCGTTCGGCGGCTTTTTCGGCCCGGTGCGGGTCGTCGAGCGTCAAGATGAGGAACGGTCCGGTGTCGCCGGCTTCGTCGTTGAGGCGGCGGAACTGAATTCCCGCCGTCCCCTGCAACAGGGCCTTGATCCGCCGCTTGGACGCCCGCATCTGGTCGACGATCTTCGGGAGCTTCTTCAACTGGACGGCGGCCACGGAGCCGCACAACTCGCTCATCCGCCGCCCACAACCCCACGTGACGGCGTCGGAGCCGGTTTCGCACGGCGCCCCGTTGACCCAGGGAATGCCGAGATCGTGTGCCGACACGCAACGCTCGTAGAGCTTCTCGTCGTTGGTAATCAGCAGACCGCCTTCGCCGGCGGTTACGTTCTTGTTCATTTGCATGCTGAACATGCCGAGCTTGCCGAACGTGCCGAGCTTGCGGCCGTGAAACTCGCCGCCGTTGCCTTGGGCACAGTCTTCCAGCACCGGAATGCCGTGCCGGTCGGCAATGGCCATGATGGCCTCCATGTCGCACGGCGCGCCGGCCATATGCACGGGCATAATCAATCTGGTCCGCGACGTGATTTTTCGTTCCAGATCCTTGGGGTCCATCGTGAACGAGTCGTCTACTTCGCACAACACGGGTATGGCGTTGGCCTGCACCACGGCGCCGACGGTGGCCACCCAGAAGAAACTCGGCACGATGACTTCGCATCCGGGCCCCAGCGCCAGGGCCGTCATTGCGGTTATCAAGGCGCCGGTCCCGCTGTTGACGGCCAGGGCGTGTTTGGCGCCGTAGAACCGGCGGGCCACGGCCTCGAACGTCTCAACGTGATGGGGCGCGTGCAGTCCGTAATATCGGAAAAGCGAGCCGCGACGGAGCACGTCGGAAACCGCCTGCTCCTCCTGCTCGTCCAACCAGTGAATGCCTGGAAACGGGTCCGGCCAACAAATCTTCATTTTTTTATCTCCTTTACTTGCAAGCTATTCCGTGGACAGGGCGTTCGCGCAGCCGAGGATGGCCACCGCGACCAGCAACACCCCAAGTCCTGCAAACATGGTCCGCAACGGCCGTCCTTCTCCACCGCGCCACTCGCCCGAGACGATTCCCCACATGCTCGATGAGAGAATGATGCAACCGTAGAACACGGCCCAGCCAATCGAGCCACCCAAGGGACCCATCATCGTCGCGCCGCGTCCGTAAATGGTAATCGAGGACATCCAGATCACCCCCATCAGCGCCGCCAACCACCAATGGCTTAGCGTCCCTTTCCGGAGATACCGCGACCAAGTGGCATTGCGATGCAGCAAATATCCACAATAGACGGCATTCACGCAGAAGCTCCCCGTCAAAGCCAAGGCCCAAATCGCGTCGGCCTCGGCCCCTAGGACGGCATTCAAGGCCAGGGCCTGCCGTTTGATTTCCTCGCCGAAGACGAAGGCGTAGTTCAGCATCGGATCGAACAGTCCCGCACACGTCACCACGATAAGCCCTTGCACAAGCCGCCGACGCGAGGCCGACGCGTTGCGAGGACCGGTCTTCGCCGCGTCGCCCGCGATCTGCGCGTCCTTCCGGATGCCCGCCAACGCACAGATAACGACGCTCAGCAAAACCAGAACTACGCCCAGGGTGATGGCGATGCCGCCTGGGGTTCGGAACACCGCCGGATGCATCGCCATCGGGATAAGGGCCCCCAACGCGGCGCTTAGCCCAATGCAGATCGGAAAACTCAGACCGATCCCGATCAGATGGATACCTATGCCGAAGAGCATATTGGCGATGCCCCAGATGCAGCCGAAGACAAACACCATGCCTATCGCGGCCAGACCGGCGCGGGCATAGACCTCGCCAAGTTGGGGCACGGTCTCGAAAGCTACGCCCCAATTGACTACCATCATACCCACGATTGAATACACCAGCCATGTATTTTCCCATTCCCACTTCGTGGTGCGTTTCATGGGCAAGGCGAAGCTGCCGTTGAGCACGCCGGCCAAGATTACCAAGAGGAAGCCAAAGGCTGGACTCAAGTTGCCACCTCACTGTACGCAACGCCCCGCTTCGCAAGATTTGTCGCAGGCAAACCACAAAAAGGGCAATCGACCGCAATAAGACCAATGGTGCGCGAACGCGAGTCTACCAGCCGGCGGCGGAGTTCTCAATCCCCGGAATACTTTTTGTAGCACGGCCGCCCTCGGCTATGCTGGGGGATTTTGCGCAGCCGGGGGGCGGCTGCACAGCGTTTTTGGGAGGGCCTTATTCATCTTGCGCCGGCACGCCGCACCGAACGCGACCGCATAGATCGACCAACTCCAGTACCGACTCGCGTATCTGTTCTTCCGGCTCGTTGTCGCGAACGGCGCGTTCCACCCGGTTCGCGGACGGTGAGAGCTGCTCGAAGCCGTAGCTGCCGGCGGTGCCTTTGAGTTGATGAGCGGTTCGCCGCAACTCCTCCCAGTTTCCCTCGTCCAGATGACGGAGCAGCTTTGCCGCGCGGGCGGGCATCTCCTCGACAAACAAACAGAGAATGTCCGCAAATTCCGGATTGCCCCCCAGTCGAGAGTAGATGCACTCCTCAATGGTCTTTTTCTGAATCATTTTGATATGCCCCAATAGTGTGGTTGGCTGGATTCCCAACCATGATTGTTTGACCGAACAACATATAAGCATAGGTTATGCCGGAGGATGGCTCCAATTGTAAGCGTTCACGGGTTGGCTGGGGACTGGTCCATTTTTCGGCCGAAAAACGCATTTCGCGGGCAAACGGTTGGCCGAAAACATGGACCTGTCCCCTTCCCGCAGCGTTTTTTCCATGCCGCTCGGCGGGCGATTTTTCGTCATCCGACACACGTAAGGGAGCGGATAATGTCGCCGCAGGCGATATACACGGAATGGACGTTATAAACGTAATGGAAAATATGAGGGCTGTGGACGGAATAGGGGATATGGCTAAGGATTTTTGGGCCGTCCGTCGATAGCAACACGTAGATTGGACTCAGATACCATTACATGTGTGTTTTTTCGTGAGTATCCCACAAGGTCTTTCCTAACAAAGGAGTACCTCCCATGTTGCGTCGTATTTTGTTGCCGGCGTTGGCCGTAGCCGCCTTAGTGGTGGTGGTCGGCGTCTCCAACGCCCAAGCGGGCCTGTTTAACAAAACGTGTGCTCCGGCCACGTGCGAGCCTGCCACGTGTGCTCCGGCCACCTGCGAGCCTGTCACTTGCGCTCCGGCCACTTGTGAGCCAGTCACGTGCTGCCCGAAGACCTGCAAGCCGCGTCGTTGCCGCAAGGCCCGGACATGCCGTCCGAAGACTTGCGCGCCGGCCACTTGCGCTCCGGTCACCTGTGAGCCAGCCACGTGCTGCCCGAAGACTTGCAAGCCGCGTCGTTGCCGCAAGGCCCGAACCTGCCGTCCGAAGACTTGCTGTGTGGTCGAGTGCTGCGAGGAAGTGAAGACTTGCGCGCCGGTCGCCTGCAAATGAGCGAATAATCGAGCACCGCTTGGACTCACCCCCGATCCGAGTTTTAAGCAAGCTCCTTTATCACAATTACAAGCGGCCCGGTCGAACGTCGATCGGGCCGTTTTGTCGTTTCTTGGGATTGATTATTGATTGTTGGAAATCCAATGCGGAAAAAGGCAAACGCCCCGCGACTGCGGTCGCGGGGGACGCCAAATGCCGCAATCCATTCCCCCGCGACCGCAGTCGCGGGGCGTTAAGGCAGCATCAATATACCATCATTCGGAAAACAGTTTCGTCGAGAGGTATCGCTCGCCGAGGTCTGGCAGGATGACGACTATCAGTTTGCCGGCGTTTTCCTTTCGTCGGGCGAGTTGCAGCGCCGCCCAAGCGGCCGCCCCGCAACTTATTCCGCACATGAAGCCCTCGAGCCGAGCCAGTTGCCGAGCAGTTTCCATCGCGTCCCCGTCGCGGACCTGGATCACTTCGTCGATCACCGCCAGATTCAACACTTCGGGAATGAATCCGGCGCCGATTCCCTGGATGGCGTGTTTGCCCGGCTGAATTGGCTCACCGGCAAGCCGCTGGCTGATGACCGGACTGGCCGCCGGCTCTACGGCCACCATGCGGAGCGTCGGCTTGCGCGGCTTGAGCGCCTCGCCGATGCCGGTAATAGTCCCTCCGGTACCCACGCCCGCGACCACCAGATCGACCCGGCCGCCGGTGTCGCGCCAGATTTCCTCGGCTGTCGTGCGGCGATGGATTTCCGGGTTGGCGGGGTTCTTAAACTGCTGCGGCATGTAGTAATCCGGGTTCCGCGCCGCCAATTCCTCGGCCTTGCGGACCGCACCGGGCATTCCTTCGGCGGCGGGCGTCAGTACAATCTCCGCCCCGAGAGCCTTCAACAGCCGACGCCGCTCCATGCTCATGCTCTCCGGCATGGTGACCATGAGCCGGTATCCGCGGGCGGCGCAGACGTAGGCCAGTCCGATGCCGGTGTTGCCGCTGGTCGGCTCGACGATTACGGTGTTTTTCGTGATCTTCCCATCCTGTTCCGCCGCGTCGATCATTGCCCGGGCTATCCGGTCCTTGACGCTCCAAAGCGGGTTGAGGTTTTCCAGTTTGCCTGCCACCGTGGCGGCGCAACCTTCGGTGATCCGTCGCATCCGCACCAGCGGCGTATTGCCGATGCACTGGGTAATGTCGTCGAAAACGCGGCCGGAATCGGCGGTTTGCATAACAATGTCCCTCATGTAGCACATATCTCGTTTAACCCGGAGCCAACGGCGACGGGAGGGTTGTTTAACCCGGAGCCAACGGCGACGGGAGGGTGGCGATGGCGGGTAAGGCAATACCTTTCCTGTCGCCGTTGGCTCCAGGTTAAACGAGTTGGCTCCAGGTTAAACGAAACGGAATTTATTACACATCGAGTCGCTTTACAACTCCGCCGGGCCTGATTCTTTTAGGATCGAGGGGATTTCGGCATCGCTTTCGTCGGCCTTCGGCGACTGTTTGGAGGGAAACTCGCGCCCCTGGAAAAACGGCCGCAACAGACCGAATAGGACATCATAGCGGTCCTTAACCGTGGCGTTTGGCTCGACGTCCCAGGTCTCGCCCATCCGTGTGTCGTTCCACAGCGAACCGAAGCCGACGGCCATGACCGATCCCTTGCCGTGGCGGACCAGGGTTGCCACTGGAAGTTTGTCGAGCTTTGCCAGCGGTTGTCCGCCGGAGATTTCGCAGGCTTGCTCGATGTCCACCGTCGGCAGCGGCAAGACCGTGCTTAGCTTTCCCATCCATGCCTGATCGCGATGAATCGTCAATCCGAACGGCCAGAGTAGACTGTTGGCCGTCGAACCGTAGTTTTCGGGCGAGTCGATTACCAGCAGTCGGCCGCCTTCGGCGACGTATTTTTCCAATGCCTGGCGGAACTCCTCGGGCACCGACCGGCTCGGGCAAATGGCCACCAGCACGTCGCCGGAGAATGCCTCGGGGCCTTCCTTGCGCACGGATTGGCAATCCAGCCGGGAGAGCCATGCCTCCAACATCCCGTATCCCTCATCGTTGCCTTGAGGGTACATCCCTTTGGCCAAGGGGACGTTCGAGGTGGTGCGATCGATGACCACGAGACACTCGGGGTGAATGCGTTTGGGGATGGGCATGGCCCAACCGTGCGCACCGATGACCGCCAGCGAGCCAACGACCCAGCCGCACGAACCGGCGGCCAGCAGCGCGAGCCACTCCCGACCGAAACCGCGCGCCATCCACGCGCCGACGGCCAGCGGCGGGATACCCAGCAGGATCAGCCACGGCCGCGGATCTGCCCAGGGGCTGGCGTGGTTGAGCCATTCAACCATACCCAGCATCAACTCCGATTTGCCCGGCTGACCAACGCAGAAGTTCGAGAAGATCGTCGAGTCGGTGAAGGCCAACACTCGGCCGCGTCCGTAGCGCGTCGCCCACGCCTGAACGAAGGCCCCGTATCGCATTTCCGGACAATGCTGTGGAACGGGAAAGAAATTGCTATGGTGATATTCAGGCCCCATGCTCCACAGCCCCGTGCAGACGATTACCGGCCGGCCTCGGCTATCGCCCGGATCGATCGAGCAGGCCCCCGCGAAATCCATCGGCGGCACGTGCTGTACGACCGGATGAGGGACGGTCGGCGCGAGATAACTTTGCTCGTAGGGCGACTGATTGAAGCTGAACTGCAAGTCGTCGCGGAAGATGAAACCCATCGGGCGGATGATGTCGTTGATGACCGTGGCCGATCGCTCGTAGTTCGTGTGCTCGCCGATCAACAGCAGCCCGCCCCCCTGCTTGACGAACCGCCACACCGCTTCGATTTCCTCGGGGTTATAACGCTCGGTGGGAGTTTTGATTATCAACACGTCGCATTTGGCCAAGGTTTCGTCGTCGATCTTGCCGGTCTCCAACAGCCGCGACACGTCGTAGAACTGTTCGAGGTGGCGGTAGATGCGAGCGTAGTTGTAGCCCGACCCCTCGTCGAACAGTTTTGGCTCGACGAACCAGGTGGTGTCATAGGGCTTCGTGGTCGGTTCCCACTGGGAGTGCCGTTCGACGACTATTACGCGGCCGTCCTTGCGTCGTCCCGGCGGATCCCAGTAAATCGCCGCCGTAAAGATCGCCACCGCCAGCGCAATCAACCCGGCGGAGGCGAAAAGGGGAAAGAGGGAGGAAGGGTGTGAAGGGTGTGAAGGGTGTGAAGGGTATGAAGGGGAGGAAGGGTGTGAAGGGTGTGAAGGGGAGGAAGGGTGTGAAGGCTGTTCGTGTAGCGGCCGGGCTTGCCCGGCGTGGTCGGAAACTGGTTCTTCCAAGGAAACCACACGCCGCACGAACCGCCACGCCAACAACACCGGCACGACCAACAGCAAAAGCAGCATCCACGGCGAGAAGAAATGGTTCATCGCGTGCAGCGGTCGATCCGCGTCGCTGCGCAACACGCGGTTCAGATAGAGTGCCATCAACAATCCCGCCCGCACGGGCAGCCAGACCAGCACCACCAGGGTCAATATCCGCAGTTCGCCGATCCATATTCGCCACTCCGCCATAAAGCCGCGACCGTCGGTCGCGCCGCCGGTCGCTACCGCCGGTCGCGGCTTTATCATTGGCAGCATCGCCAGCGCGCCGACAAAAAACAGCAGCGTGGCCGGGTCCAGCAACAGTTCCCAAGTCGCGGCCAGCCGATGTGTCTGACGCATCGAGTGCATGACGATGTTCGATCCGTCGGCCGCGGCGTCGATACCCAACAGCGTGGCGATTCCGGCCAGCGCGTCGGGCAGCGGCCAAGGCAACTCGTGCGATCGGGCGGTGTGGGTGATGTACACTTCCAGAATCAGGGCCTGGACGAACATCACCACTCCGGCGGCGATGGCCCCGCCGGCCAGCCAGTCGGCCCATCGCCGCCGGGTCGGCAGTAGCCGCAGAGCCAGCCCCAGCACGATCAACAGCGGCGCGGCTCGATAGGGCCAGGGGGCGAACCACGCGGCAGGCAGCAGCAGCACCAGCGCGAGGGCCTCGATCGGCCAAGCCGCGCGGGTGCCACGGTTGGCTTGCCCAACCGTGTTTTCCGCACTGCTGGACAAGCCAGCAGTGGCACCCAATGCACCGTCGGTCTTTCCCAACAGCAAGACGGCCGCCGCGACCACGACCGACCACGCCCAGGGATTGATCGGATAGAAATAATTCAGCCCCAGCAGCCAGGAGCCGGCCAACAGCGCCGCTGCGATCCAAAATCGAATATTCACGATGCCATTTTCCCTCTCGGACAATAAATGTCGTATCCGTTTAGCGGCCGCCGGCACGGCGGTCCGTGGCGTACTTCATGGCCGTCGTGCCGACGGCCGCTAAACTATTTTTCGTCCGGCGGCTCCCACGGCGCCTGGCCGGCGACCACGCGACTGATCAGCCATCGCCAGAAGTTGATCGAAGCCTTTTCGTTTAATGTGTTGACCAAGTTGCAGGCGTTGTGCGTGTCGCCGACGACGACGAACGATCCGCCGCCTCTCGACCGTCTGAGAACTAAAGCCCACTCATTTTCGCCTTCGGTCCTATAGACGAGTTCTTCGGCTCCATCGTCGATCGATTCCACCGGCCATGCCGCATGGGAGAAGCCAATATCTCCGAAGTCCGTTTGACCGGCTATTCCACCGCCGAACGGCGTCGGTTCGCGGGCGTCGTCGCCCGGCGGGACAGGTGAATATGGAACTCGAATCCCGAAATCCTTCAACAGCGGCTCGCTCGATCGGGCCTGCTCCGCGCCGACCAGACAGATCAACGTCCCGCCGTCTCCGACGAAACCGCTGAGGGCGTCGCGCTCGGCGGGCGAGAAAGCCCTATTCGGCCCGATCGAAATCAACAGCCCACAACGCTCCAGACGATCCGCCTTCAGGTCCGGCGCCATCAGCGGCAGATAGCCGTGGCGCATCAGCGTGCGCAGCAGGCCGGCCACTCCGTGATCGGCCCAAATGTCGCTGCTGTAAGATTCCAGGTGCGAGGCATCGACGTAAGCGACGTTGTTCAGCGAACGGTGGCTTCCGTCCGGCAGCACTCGCGCGGACCAGTATCCGGCCGCCGTGGACCAGATCAACGCCACGGCCAACACCGAGGGGGTGAGGATCATTTGCCACGCTTCCAGACGGCAGGCCAACAACACGACCATCGCCGCCAACGCGGCCAACGCACACAACTGCCGCCAAAGCGCCCAGGGGTTCGACTGCCGATTGGCCAGATATCCCAACAACCGGCCGACGAAAGGATAGCTGCTTGCGAGTGTCTCGTTGTGCAAGGGAGTGGTTCCGCCGAGAACCACAACCCGCCCGCGGCCGAAGGGTTGCTCGGCGGCCAACGTCAGGTCTCCCAGGCGTTCGCCGGCGTTGTACGACGAAATGCCGCTGGCGGCGGCGTCGCTACCCGGCTCGCTCCATCCCCAGCGACCTGTCAGCACGGGCCGGGCAAGCCAGCCGGCGTCAAGCGACGAACCCGCTTGCATACCGAACGGATTCCGCGAGTCGTTTAGACCGACGGCGGATGGATGAGAGGTGAGCTGGAGCGATTGTTCCCAGTTTGCGGCGCGGGCAACGGCCGTGTCGAAGCGGACCCGCATCGCCAGCGGTTCCAACACCTCGTTGAATCTGCTGCGCGATTCGCCCACGCTGACGGCCGGATCGGCCGCCAACAACAACGACCCGCCGCGGCGCACGTAATCCCAAATCCGCTGGAGCGTTTCCCGCGGCCAGGGCCGGTCCGGATGGATCAGCAGCAGAACGTCGGCTTCGGCAAGGTCCTGCTCCGAGAGATCCTTCGACACGACGAATTTTCCGCCCAAGCTCTTCACCAACACGGGCAACATCCCGTAATCGCCTTCGGCGTCGGAATCGTACCGCGGCTTCAGCCAGTCGAGCATGTATCCCTGTTGGTTGGCGACGACCGTCTTGCCGCCGAGGTCCGAGCCGTTTACGGCCAACGTGGCGAACAGCGCCGCCGCGGTGGCCAGCAACACCGGACCGAAGCGGAACAGCATGTCCATCGCCAGCACCGAGCCGGGGATGTCCTCTTTCTCTTCCTTCTCTTGCCGCTTTTTCAATTCCCGCGGATTGAGTTCGACCACCGGCAGCCACCGCGTCGAGCCGACCATCACCGCGACAATCGCCCCCTGAATCGCCATCGCCAACAGCGGCAGGTTCCAGGGGATTGATGTTCGCAGTCCGTTGCTCAACGTCCAGAGGCCGACGTGGTTATTGCCTTCTTGCAGCGGGGCGATCGTCTCGGGCAAAAGAGCGAGGAGCTTTTCCGAATTGGCCAGCACGATCAGGTATGCAATCTGTCCGACGATGATTGCCGCGGCGGCCCAAATCGCGCGTGTTCGGCGCGGCGGAGGCGTGCAGATCAGCCAGCCCACGTAAACGACCGCCGTGAGGACCAGGAAGTCGATTCCACCGAAGGTCGCGCCGACTTCCAGGCGGCTGCCGGCCAACCAACCGGCCAATCGCCCCAACGCACAACCGGCTCCGTCGGCGGCGTGCCAGACAATCGGGATCGAGACGCAGGCGAAACGAAAGCATCCCAACACGATAGCGGCCAGCGCGCCGAGCAGGACCACCCGCGCGGTCAACCCGCGGCTGACCTGTGCGATCGCCGCCAGAACCACCGCGACGGCCAACACGTTTACGGCCGGCAACGGCGACGTGGTGAAGGAGAATCCGAGTATCGCTCCGACGGCCAAAACCGCCCAGATTCTGAATGTGCGTATCTCCACCGGCCATGCGGCCACGATCGCAACGGCCAGCGCGATCCAGGTCAGCGCGTGCCGCAATGGATGGCCGAGCAGGCCGGTCGATCCGGCGGCAAACCACGCGGCCGCCATGCCGGCCACAAGGATCACCACCGCCCGGGTAGGAACGGCGGCGAATGATTCGCCACTTGCCGTAGCTTGACTATTCTGAGCAGTCGCGGATGCCATTACCACCTCATCAAAAAGGATGACGTAGTATGTCGGCAACCGGGATATTGGGCAAGAGGAAGTTGCATTATTCTCACCCCGCGTGGACGCGGGGGCTAAACAATAGTAATCTTATACTCTCGTCGTTATTCTCATCCCGCGTGGACGCGGGGGCTAAACAAAAATGAAAAAAGAAAATATCCGCCGCACCTTCGCACTGATAAGCCTCGGCTGCCCGAAGAATCTGGTCGATAGCGAGCGAATGGCCGGCCTGTTGCATCGAGAGGGATACCGGATGGTCGCCGAGGCGGACGGCGCCGATCTGGCGGTGGTCAACACCTGCGGATTCATCGACGACGCCCGGGCTGAATCGTATCAAACGATCGAGGAGATGTTGCGATTGAAGGAGCGGGGCCGGCTGCGGCGGGTGATTGTCGCCGGCTGCCTTGCCGAGCGCGATCGGGAGACGCTTTTCGAGAAATACCCCGAGTTGGATCAGTTGGTCGGCGTTTTCGCCCGGGACGAGATTGCCGCGGCGGCGCGTCAGTTGGAGAAAAAAGAAAATGGGGCCTGTTCACCACTTTTCCGCCCCCCGGCCAGCCCGCCCTTGCCGGACAACGATCGGCGGCGGATCACATTGCCGCACGTGGCCTATCTGAAAATCGCCGAGGGCTGCAACCGATCGTGCGGTTTCTGTTCGATTCCGAGTATGCGCGGACCATATTCCAGCAAGTCGATCGATCAAGTGGCGGTCGAGGCCGAGGAGTTGGCCGCCGACGGCGTGCGGGAATTGGTCCTGGTGGCCCAAGACACCACGTTCTACGGCCTGGACATCGACGGCCGTCCCCGGCTGGCCGAACTCCTCCGCCGGTTGGACGAGGTCCGGGACTTGGATTGGATACGGTTGATGTACCTGTATCCGATGCACGTCACCGATGAGTTGATCGAAACGATCGCCGGCGGGAAAAAAATCCTGCCGTATCTCGACATCCCTCTGCAACACATCAACGACGAGGTTTTGCGGCGGATGGGACGGCGCGTCGGCCGCGAGGATACCGAAAAACTGATCGACCGCCTGCGCGAGCGGATCGAGTCGCTCGTCTTGCGGACCACGATGATGACCGGTTTTCCGGGCGAGACAGAGGAGCAATTCGAGGAGCTTGTGGAGTTTGTCCGACGGCGGCGGTTCGAGCGGCTGGGAGTATTCGACTTCCGGGATGAGCCGGGAACCCCATCCGAGGGGCTTGATGGGCAGGTGCCAAAAGACGTAAGAGTGGCCCGCCGCGACCGGCTAATGGCCGTGCAGCAGGAGATTACCTTCGAGTGGAACGCTTCGTGGGTGGGAAAACGGTTGGAGGCGATAATCGACCGCCGCGTGCCGGGCCGGGAACATGCCTATATCGGTCGCGGATACGCCGACGCCCCGGAGGTGGACGGACAGGTTTACGTGACCGGCGAGGGGCTTGAGCCGGGGAAGATTCTCGCCTGTGAGGTTGTCGCCGCGAAAGGTTATGATTTAATAGCGGTTGCATAGTCCCGGCTTTCACGCCGATGATATCACTACGATGGGTGGCACGGGCATCTTGCCCGTGTTCCGGCCAAGCATTGGCGAGACGCCAGTGCCACCCCCGGCGGCCGCTAAACCGATCCAACACTGACTGAAAAGCGATTTCCGGCATGAACTCCAACGGCCTGCGTCCAGACAACGTACGAAAGGCGATGTTCAACCTGCCGAACCAGTTGACCGCGCTGCGGCTGCTGCTTTCGGTGGTGCTGTTCTGTTTCATCGTCCAAGAGTATTACTTCACGAGCTTGTGGTTGTTCATCATCGCGGCCAGCACCGACTGGCTGGATGGATATTACGCCCGTAAGTATGGGCAGGTCACCACGCTTGGCCGGATACTCGATCCATTCGCCGACAAGGTGATCGTCTGTGGCACGTTCATCCTTCTGGCGGCGATTCCCGCGATGATCGAAACGCCGTGGGGTCTGAGGGCGTGGATGGTGGTGATCGTCGTCGGCCGCGAATTGCTGGTTACCACCCTGAGAAGCTTCATCGAGCAGCGCGGAGGGGATTTCTCGGCGAAGATGTCCGGTAAACTGAAGATGGTCTTGCAGTGCGTCGCCTGCGGCGTTTGTTTGTTCTATCTGTCGTATGAAACCCCCCAGACCGACGCGCCGCTGTGGTGTTGGTGGCTGATGGTCGGGTCCGTCTGGTCGGCGGTGCTGTTGACCGTGTATTCGGGCGGGGTTTACGTGCGGGCGGCGGCGCGGCTGCTGCGGGCCGAATAACCGCCGAGAAATAATTTTTCATGCCCCTTTTCGCCAAACTCTCTCCGGACGTTTTCCTTCTGTCGACGGCAGCGTTGGCTATTTGGGCGTTCGTGGCGGTGTGGGCGGCGGCGTTCGCCAGGTGGCGGCAACACCGGCCGGTGATCCCGTATCAACCGCGTCGGCCCGTGCCGTGGGGGGCGCTGGACTTGTCGTTCGTGATGCTGATTTTTCTGGCCGCCCAGGCGTGCGTTCTGTTTTCCGCCGCGAAGTATCTTGGCGCCGACGTCGTGCATACCCCCGCCGTTTACGACCCCGACAAAGAAAGCACGTTGCACGCCGCCTTGCAATTGATGGCCGAGGCAGACGCTTGGGTGCTGTTGCTGTGCGGTTTTTCGGTGATTGTCGCCGCGCCGGTGGCCGAGGAGTTTCTCTTTCGGGTGGTGTTGCAAGGCTGGCTGGAATCGCTCGAAGGGCGCTACCGGCGACGGATGCCGACCTTGCGTCGATTGCTGCCAAGGGCCTTCATGCCGATTGCGTTGGCTTCGTTCTTGTTCGCCATGATGCACTTCCGCGTCGATGGACCGCCGATCGACAAGCGTTTTCTGATATTCATGATGGCGGGCAACTCGGTAGCGGGGCTGCTGACGGTAGCCCTGGCCGTGTTCGTGCTGCGCTGGCGGGTGGGAGCGACCGCCGCCGATTTCGGCTGGTCGCCAAGCACGGTTCCCGGCGACGTCCGGCTAGGGCTGACGGCCTTCGCGGCCGTTGCCGTGCCGATCTATGCGGTCCAGTTCGCACTGGTCCTTCTACTGCCGAAATACGTGGCGGCCGATCCGATTGCGTTGTTCCTTCTCGCCCTCGTGTTGGGAACGCTTTTCTATCGCACGCATCGCATCGTTCCGGCGATTGTACTTCACGCCTCGTTGAACGCGACGAGTTTCCTGCTGGCCTGGTTGGGATCGCTCTGAGTATCGCTAAACTGGCCGCTAAAGCGGCCAGCCCTCCGTTGAAGTGGCTTGGCCCTATAAGCGGCCAGCCCTTGGCGGCTGGCCCTCCGCCTTTATAATAACGGCTTCCATCGTGACAGTATCCAATCCAGAGGAGTACTTTCCATGCCCATCGGTTTCGGAATTATCGGTTGCGGAATGATCGCCCGGTTTCACGCTCGGGCAATCGGTGACGTTCGCGGGGCCAAGCTCGCGGCCTGCTGCGACACGGTTCCCGCGGCCGCCGACAAATTGGCCGAGGAGACCGGTTGCACGGCCTATCACGACCTGAAAGCGATGCTGGCCGATCCGGCGGTCGACGTGGTGATGATCGGCACACCCAGCGGGGCGCATCTCGAGCCGGCCGTGGCCGCCGCGCGGGCGGGAAAGCACGTCATCGTCGAGAAACCCCTGGAAATCACTCTCCGCCGTTGCGATCGGATCATCGACGAGTGTCGCAAGGCGGGCGTGACGCTCTCAACCATCTTCCCCTCCCGGTTCCACGATTCGAGCGTCGAGCTGCGCAGGGCAATGGACCAGGGTCGCTTCGGACGGCTTACCGTCGGCGATGCAATCGTCAAGTGGTATCGGCCGCAGAGCTACTACGACAGCGGCGCATGGCGCGGCACGTGGGAACTCGACGGCGGCGGGGCACTGATGAACCAGGCCATCCACAGCGTCGATCTGCTGCTCTGGTTGATGGGACCGGTGGTCGAGGTCCGCGCGCGGATCGGGCTTCTGGCCCACAAGCGAATCGCCGTCGAAGACGTCGCCCAGGCAACGCTCGCCTTTGAGAACGGGGCCATCGGAATGATCGAGGCCAGCACCGCGATCTATCCGGGCTATCTGAAGCACATCGAAATTCACGGCAGCGAAGGATCGGCCGTAATGGAGGAGGAAGACATCGTCAAGTGGGACTTCGCCAAGAAGAAGAAACGCGACGCCGCGATCCACGCCGCCATGGCCGGGCAAAAAAGCGGAGGAGGAGGGGCCGCGGACCCGAAGGCCATCGGCCACCACGGCCACACACGCCAACTCCAGGACGTGCTGAAGGCCATCAAGAATGGCACGAAGCCGTCGGTCGACGGCCCCGAAGGACGCCGCTCGGTGGAGCTGATCCTGGCCGTTTACAAGGCCGCCGAGACCGGCCGAGCCGTGAAACTGCCGCTGAAAGCGGACCCGGTGCTAAAGGCCAGAAAAGTCGGCGTGGGTGGTTTATAATGTAATGCCGCGGCCAAAATCAAATCGCTCTTTCCCGCGACGGCCGCTTTTGCGACAATAGGCGGCGAACATTCCACGGAGGGGATCGCCTAATACTACAACGCTAGATTGATCGATGCTGTCATTGATAGCAGGTTTCGTTGGTGCTGTTATGCAAGTGCCAGACTGCCTCGCGTCGTCTGAAACTTGGCGATTGAGTATTTGAACAACATGATTCTTCCGTCAAGACG
>JAUWNG010000187.1 GCA_030612765.1 Planctomycetota bacterium | reverse complement strand
TACTTGCACGCCGACTAAACGGTAAACTTGGAGCAGTATCATGGAACCAAATCTACCATCCACCATCCGCCATCCAAAATCTCCACATGGTTTTACGCTAGTGGAGCTTTTGGTGGTGATCACGATCATCGGCATCCTGATAGCGCTGTTGCTGCCCGCGGTTCAGGCGGCGCGTGAGGCGGCGCGTCAGGTGCAATGCAAAAACCACCTCAAGCAAATCGCCTTGGCGGCGCTGACGCACGAGCAGAAACTCGGTTTTTTCCCGACCGGCGGCTGGGGTACGAGTTGGGTGGGCGATCCGGACCGCGGCCCGGTGCTCGGAAAGGCGCATCGCCAGCCCGGCAGTTGGATTTACAACTGCCTTCCCTTTCTTGAGCAGGAAGCGTTATATCTCCTGCCGTCCGACGGGATGGCCGACCGCATTACCCCGCAACAGGCACAGGGGGCGGTAATAATGTGCCAGACGCCGCTGTCGGTGCTCTACTGTCCGTCGCGGCGGCCGTGCGTGGCGCTGCCCTACAACAAGAATCAGTCACCAACCTACAACAGCAATAAATTCGACGTCGTTGCCCGTAGCGATTACGCCGCCAACAGCGGCGACACGGGATACAATGGACGACGGGGACCAACCTCGCTCGCCAACGGCGACAAGGGCATCGGCTTTGATCCTTGGGGCTATTACGGCGCGAACCCGCCCGTCCTGCAAACCGGAATTATGTATCTTTGCAGCGAGGTGAAGATGAACGACATCTCGGACGGGACCACCAACACCTATTTTGCCGGCGAGAAGTACTTGAACGCGGACCACTACCTCACCGGCATCGATGGCAGCGACGACCAGAGCGCGTTTGCGGGGGCCGACATCGACAATCACCGTTGGACCGGTTACAACGGCGCCATCTCCCCGCAGCCGCCGATCCAAGACATTCCCGGTTATACCCCCAATTATCTATACTCCCAATTCGGCAGCGCGCACTCGAACGGCTTCCACATGGCCTTCTGTGACGGCTCGGTGCGCATAATGAATTACTCGATCAATCTGGAGGTCCACCGCTGCCTTGGCAACCGCAAGGACGGCCGAGCGATTGACGGCAAGATGTTCTGATCCAGACTGAGCGCCATTCTGGCCGGAACGATTTTGCGGGGTAATATATTGAGGCGTCGTTCATTTGCTGAAGAATAGTATTCCCCGCAAGCAATCTGAGTGATGCATCATAATAGTCGGTCGGCGTTCGTTAACCTTACACTAAGTAGGACTGAATCATGGGCATTGCGAGATTGTCGGTAGCAAGATGGCTGTTGTTTGCGATGATTGGGATCGTCTGTCCGCCGGTCATGGCGGGCGAGCCGGCGGCGAAGAAGGGAAATCAGCCGGCCGCGTCGATTGACGCATCGAAATATCCCAGTCTCCAGGCGGCTTTCGACGCGCTGCCGGAGGCCGGCGGACTGGTGAAACTGCCGCCGGGTAACTTCACGCTGACCGAGCCGTTGGTGCTCCAACGCGGGGATACCAGAGTGGAAGGCGCCGGCGCGGCCACCAAACTGATCAATTGCAATCGAGAGGGGGAGCCTGCCCTGATCGTCCGGCCGCCGAACTTCAAAGAGAACCCCAAGGCCCGAATCTGGCGGGTTCAGTTGGCCGACTTCCGCATTTGCGGCGATCCAAAGGCGATCGACGCGAAAAGCACGCAACCAAAAAGCGGCGACGGCATCCTGGCGATAAATATCGACGAAATCTACATCCAAGGCATGAGCGTCGATCACAACGGCGGCCACGGCGTCAGCCTGATAAACTGCCGCGAGAACCCGCGAGTTTCCGACAACATTTTCACCTACAATCTTCGAGCCGGTGTAAACATCAAGGCCGGGCACGATATCGTCGTCAACGCCAACCACTTCGAGGAAAACCAGGACGCGCTGCGCTGCACCGACTCCTTCAACCTCTGCATGAACGGAAACAACATCGACGACCATACCCGGCACGGCGTTGTGATCGAGAACACCTACGGCTCGGTCCTCTCGGGCAACATGATCGAGGAGTGCAAAGGCATGGCCGTCATCCTCGACCGCGACTGCTACGGCATCACCATCAGCGCGAACGTTATCGCCGACGATTTCGGCGGCGGCGTCGATCTGCGCGACGCCTGGGGCTGCACCGTATCGGCGAACACTTTCGTCCTCGATCCGGTGTTTGGCGTTCGCGTCGGCCACGGAAGCGGCCGAATCACCATCACCGGAAACAACTTCTGCGACAGTTTTATCGGCGGCCGGCAACGGCGGGTAAATAAGGCCAACCAGGCCGCCGGCGTCATCCTTACCGGAACCAGCGACGTGACCGTCTCGGGCAACTCCTTCAGCGGCCTGGACGCCCAAGCCGTGACGGCCGACGAGAACTGCCGACGGCTGGCGATTATCGGCAACGTGATTGTCGACATAGATCGTGGCGGCGCGCCGCGAAAACCTCCGCTGGACGTTGCTGCCGCCAAAGAGTCGATTATCGAGCACAACATCGTCACCAAGCAAACAGAACCAACGAGGAGATAAGAGGGACAAGGCGGCCGGGTGGCACTTCCCTGAAAGAATCCGCTGTATCAAGGACTTGTGCGACATTGCCCCACCCGACGGTGAAAAATGCGGATTAGTCATTAAGCTCATCAAACGCGAGCAAACTGCCTTCGATCTGGCAGCGATTGTGCGGAGCAACGCAACGTGCAACTAGGCAATGGCCGCCTTTTCAATAACCCGAGGAAGGTACGGCCGTCTTGCCCAGGAAAAGTGCAATTCGACGGGCGGCTGTTGGCACGCACTCCTCCCCCTGCCGAGAAATCCGTCGGTTTGCTACATTGAGTCCTTCCGGCGTGTGGACGCCGGGGATAAACGATCGGCAAACAACTCGCTTGGAGATGCTTTCGTGACTGCTTCGATAATTGACGGCAAAATGCTCTCGGCGCAAATCCGCGCGGAAATCGCCCTGGAAACCGCCGAGTTCACCGCAAAGACCGGTGTCACGCCCTGTCTGGCGGCGGTGCTCGTGGGCGACGATCCGGGTAGCCAGGTCTACGTGCGGAATAAGCAGAAAGCGTGCGAAAAGGCCGGCATCGCCAGCCAACTACACACTCCCCCGGCGAAAATCTCCACCGAGGAACTGCTCGCCCTGATCGATCGGCTCAACCGCGACCCGACGGTCCACGGAGTACTCGTGCAACTGCCGCTGCCCAAGCAGATAGACGAGCGGCAGGTGCTCGAGGCCGTCGATCCGATCAAAGACGTCGACGCCTTTCACCCCGAGAACGTGGGCCGGCTGGTGCAAGGCCGGCCGCGGTTCCTCCCCTGCACCCCGCACGGCATACTGCAAATGCTCAAGCGGAACGACATCCCGACCGCCGGAGCGAACGTCGTGGTGGTGGGGCGCAGCGACATCGTGGGCAAGCCGATGGCGATCTTGCTCATGCAGCGCGGCGAAGGTGGCGACGCCACCGTGACCGTCTGTCACAGCCGCACCCGCGACTTGGCCGCAGTCACCCGCTCGGCCGACATCCTGATCGTGGCCATTGGCCGGCCTAGGTTCGTCACCGCCGAGATGGTCAAGCCCGGCGCGGTGGTGATCGACGTGGGCATGAACCGCACGCCGGACGGTTTGGCGGGCGACGTCGATTTCCAGGGCGTCCAGCAGGTGGCCGGCCGGATCACGCCGGTCCCCGGCGGCGTCGGGCCGATGACCATCGCCATGCTCCTACACAACACCCTCACCGCGGCCCGGTTGCAGACGTCTTGACCGTCAAGGCGATTCCGGTCAGCGTTAGATTGGGGACATGGCGGGCCGTGGGTCCGAGCAGATCGGCCACCGTCGCGCCGGCGCCGCCGGTGAGAAAGACTTGCGGCCAAGTGGCGCGACCAACGGTCGCGGCTTTGTGTTCGGTTTCGCATTGCCGCTGGACCAACTCTCGAATCGCGCCGACGGCGCCCCAAAACAACCCCGATTGGATGGCCGAGACGGTGTCGATGCCTACCGGCGGCGGCGGAGGCCCAAAATTGGACGTATCGACCGGCGGCAACAGATTGGTGAATTGGAGCAGCGCTCGGGCCGACATCTCGATTCCCGGCATGATCGCCCCGCCCAGAAAAACCCCTTCAGCCGAGACCATATCGACGGTGATGGCCGATCCGACGTCGACGATCGCGGCGGGCTGCCCGGGATGCCGGAGCCGATTCACCGCCACGGCGTCGACCAGCCGGTCGATCCCCACCATGTCCGGCCGGGGCAACCGCACTTTCAACGGAAGGTCGTCCGCCGCCAGCAGCGTGACCCGGTCGGCCGGGCGATGCTCGCCGAGCCAATCGATCAGCAGCGTGACCGCCGGCTGGTTCACGCTGGCGATCCGCCAGCAAAAGCTCTCCTGGGCAATGTCGGCCAGCCACGGAGTGATCCGGTCAAACTTAAAAATTTCCCCTTCCGGCAACGGCAGTGTCCGCAATGGTTCCGAAACCGTTTCCTCGAACAGCCCGAGTTTGATCCGGGTGTTGCCCACGTCGGCGGCGACAAATAGATGATTGGACATGAATTGCGAAACGTGGGTCAGCACAGCTTGCGGAACTCCGCTATGGTTAAGTCGGCCTCTTTGATGATTCCGGCCAAGGTTCAGCGGTTCACGGGATTGTGCCGTGGGATGGTAATCACCGCGCTGCCGTCGGTCATTACCACGTGTTTGCCCTGGCGAAGAACGCAGAACCCTGCTCGCTGAAAGGCTCGAACAACCCGTAAATGCGGCAGGACGGGGACGTCAGCCAACGGCCACCTCCACTTCCCGCACCTCCTCGCCGGACGCCAACTCATCGACCGCCGTTAGATACTCCTCGATCGCGCTGCGGATGTTGTCCAAGGCCTCTTGTTCGGTGGTTCCTTGGCTCCAGCAACCTCGTAAACCAGGGCAATGAACGGTATACCCATCCTCGTTTTTCCTCAATACGACCTTGTAACGCATGATTGGCTCCAATTCGGTTTGCCGGTCTCCACTGATATTCTCCCTCGAAAGCCCGCGAGAATCAAGAGATTCACCACAACGGCATATCTCCCTTGAGCGATTGGACGATTCGACCCACCAATTCATTCAACCCCTGTCCGGTCACGGCGGAGATCAGCAGCACTTCGCTGCCGATTGCCTCGGCCAATTGCCGTTGCACCTGTTGCCCTTTGGGCAGGTCGGCCTTGGTGACGACGACGATCTCCGGCCGGCGCCCCAGTTCGGGGTCGTGCATTTCCAGTTCCGCGCGGATCGCGTGGTAGTTTGCCGTCGGCTCGGTGTCGTCGGTCGGAAGAGGCTCGACCAGATGGACGAGTAATCCCGCCCGTTGGATGTGCCGAAGGAATTCGTGTCCCAAGCCCACGCCGCGCGAAGCGCCCTCGATCAGCCCCGGAATGTCGGCCATGATGAACGTGCGGTCGAAATCGACTTGCACTCGGCCGAGATGCGGCTGCTTGGTGGTGAAGGGGTAGGCGGCGATCTCGGGCCGGGCGCGAGAGAGACGGCTCAGCAGCGTGCTCTTGCCCGCGTTCGGTTTGCCGACCAGCCCCACGTCGGCGATCACCTTCAGTTCGAGCCTCAGCGAACGGGCCTCGCCGGGGTCGCCTGGCGTGGACTGGCGCGGGGCGCGGTTGGTGGCCGACTTGAAACGGGTGTTCCCCTTGCCGCCCTTGCCACCGAACGCCGCCACCACGCTATCGCCCGGAGCGGAAAGGTCTTTCAGAATGTGGCCGTGCTTGGCGTCGAAGACGACGGTGCCGGGCGATACCGCGATCACCAGGTCTTCGGCCGATCGGCCGTGGCACTTTGCGCCCGTGCCGGGCCGGCCGTTCTCGGCCTTCCAGAGCGTCCGATGGGTCAGCGGGGCAAGATTATTCATTCCTTCCTCGGCCACCAGGACCACGTCGCCGCCGTCGCCGCCGTCGCCGCCGTCCGGTCCGCCGCGGGGAACATACTTCTCTCGCCGGAAACTAACGCAGCCGTCGCCCCCTTTGCCCGCCTCAACGCGTATTTCCATTTCGTCGATGAACATAAAATACAAGTGTACTTGGCGGGGACGGTGAAGGGAAGGAGCCGATTTTTCCACCGCCCTGGACTATTGCAAAATATCCAATAGCGGTATAATCCCGGCGATGGGATGGGACTTATTGAGCATCAGAAATCCAATGCGACATGAGAAAACGCCCCGCAACTGACGTCGCGGGGGTGAATCGCGGGATTTTCGCACCCCGCGACCGCAGTCGCGGGGCGGTAATGTAACATTGATCAATTTCCGACCACGTTCTGAATGGTGTTCCCGGTGCGTCGTGGGGGGGTTGAGTGCGTCTTGTCCTAACTTAAGG
>JAUWNG010000223.1 GCA_030612765.1 Planctomycetota bacterium | reverse complement strand
CGTGAATGGCGGACAACACGGCGGGCAAGCCCGCCCGCTAAACGTCGGTTCCCATCACCATCCCATCATTCTCCCCCCATGACCCTCGACCCAACCCAATTCCTTGGCCTTCCTTCGCCGGGCGCGGAAAACGCCGACGCGCTGCTGCTACCTCTGCCCGTGGAAAAAACGGTCTCCTACGGCCGGGGCGCCGGCGGCGGGCCGCGGGCAATACTCGACGCCGGCCTGCAGATCGAAACCTTCGACGAGGAGACGCTGGTCGAGTTCGCCGAGGCCCCACGGCTCCATACCCTCCCACCGCCGCCGACCGACGGCGATATCGAGGACTGCCTCTCGACGATCCGGGAGCACGTCCGGCCGTGGCGGGAACGATTTCTCTTGGCCCTTGGCGGCGAACATACCGTGACCTATGGCGTAGTGACCGGCCTGGTCGATGATCCGGCGGAGGTCGTCGTGGTTCAGATCGACGCCCACGCCGATCTGGCCGACGAACTGGACGGCCGACGTTGGTCGCACGGCACGGTGATGCGGCGGTTGTGGGAGCGGGGATGCCGGCTGGTGCAGATCGGAGTTCGCAGCCTCAGCCGCGAAGAACACCGACTGGCCGCCGCCGAACCGCGAATCACGACCTATTACGCCCACCGCCTGAAGGACCAGTGGTCCGAAGTCCTGGAAACTCTTCGCGGTTTGGAGGGCAAGGTCTATTTGACCATCGACGTCGACGGTCTGGATCCGTCGATTGTTCCCAGCACCGGCGCGCCGCTTCCCGGCGGGTTGTCGTGGGGCGAGACGATGGAAGTCGTGCGTGCGTTGAGCTGGCAGTCGCGTTGCCGGTTGATCGGCGGAGACATCGTGGAGTTCGTCCCCTCGCCGGCGTCGCCCGGCTGCGATCCGACGGTCGCCCGCTTGGCGGCGAAATTGCTGGCGTGGTGGTGGGTAGGCCGCGGAAACGCTCGTTAATCACACAGCCGAGGGCGGCTGTGCCACATTTCAAAACAAGCCCTTAGTGTTTGAAGTGCCGTCGGCCGGTGAAGATCATCTGGATGCCGTGCCGGTTGCAGGCGGCGACGACCGATTCATCGTTTTTCGATCCGCCGGGCTGGATCACGGCGGATATGCCGGCGGCTGCCGCGGCGTCGATGGAATCGGGGAAGGGAAAGAAGGCGTCGGAGGCCAACACCGCGCCTTTGGCCCGATCACCGGCTTTTTTCACGGCGATTTCCACCGAATCGACGCGGCTCATCTGGCCCGCCCCCGCGCCGAACAACGTGCGGCCGCCGCAGATCACGATGGCGTTGGACTTGACGTGCCGGACCATTTCCCAGCCGAAGCGAAGATCGAGCATTTGTTTTTCGGTCGGTTTGGCGTCGGTTACGACGCGCCAGAGTTCCTCGGGGTCGGACTCGACGTCGGCCTGCTGCATCAACATACCCCCCTCGAGACAACGATACGCCCATTGAGACTGCGTTTGGTCCAACTCGCCGACCTCGACCAACCGCACGTTGTTCTTCCATTTCGGTTTGGTGGTGAGGATTTCCAAAGCGTCTTCGTTGAAGCGGGGCGCGACGATGGCCTCGATAAACAACCCCGGCGCGGCGAGCACTTCGGCCGTGGCGGCGTCCACCGCGCGGTTCAGTCCCAGCACCGAACCGAAGGCGCTCTGCGGGTCGCCGTCCAGCGCCCGTCGCAAGGCCGTCGCCGGCGAGTCGGCCGCCGCGGCGCCGCAAGGATTATTGTGCTTGATCACCACGGCGGCCGGATCGGAAAACCGGCGGACAATCGCCAGCGCGCCGTCGAGGTCCATCAGGTTGTTGTAGGAAAGCTCCTTGCCGTGCAGTTGCCGGCCGGCGACCACGCTGGCCCCCGGGCAGTCGGGCCGGGCGTAGAGGGCCGCCTGCTGATGCGGATTCTCGCCGTAGCGGAGCATCATTTTTCGCGTAAGCCCAAGAGTGAGCGCGTCGGGAAACGGTCCCTCGGTCTCCATTCCGGCGAAGAAGTCGGCAATTGCCCGATCGTAGCGGGCCGTATGCGCAAACGCCTCGGCGGCCAAACTCCGGCGCAACTCCGGCGTGGTGCAACCATTAGCCGAGATTTGTTCGAGAATCTCCGAATAATCTTCGGCACGGGTGGCGATGGCCGTGAAGGCGTGGTTCTTCGCCGCGGCGCGGACCAACGTCGGCCCGCCGATGTCGATCTGCTCGATGGCCTCCTCGCGGGCAACGTCCTTCCGCGCCGCGGTGGACTCGAACGGATAAAGGTTCACCACCACCAACTCGAATGTTAGGATGCCGTGCTCGGCCAGCGATTTCATGTCCTCGGGATTGTCGTGGCGGCAGAGTATCCCGCCGTGGACCTTCGGGTGGAGAGTTTTCAGCCGCCCGTCCATCATTTCCGGAAAGCCGGTGTACTCGGAAACGTCGCGAACCGGAAGGCCCTCGCTTTCCAGGTGTTTTCTGGTCCCTCCGGTGCTGAATATCTCCACTCCGGCGGCGGCCAGACCGCGGGCGAAACCGACAAGCCCCAGCTTGTTGCTGACGCTGATCAAAGCGCGACGAACGCGAGGCGAATCCATTGCATTATCTCCAATTTGCAAGTCCCCTCTCCCTCAGGGAGAGGGTTAGGGTGAGGGCTATTCGGCGAGAAAAACCTGATATTTACGGTGCGATCCTTACCGCCCTCACCCCCTGTCCCTCTCCCGGAGGGAGAGGGGAGACATTTTTATAACACGTTCCAGGTGTAAGGTTTTTGGCGTCCGAGGTCAAGCACCCCCGGCGCCGCGCCTTGGCCGGATACATGGCGAGCGCACCCGGAATGGCCGGCGCAGACGAAATATCCGCCGGCAATAGAATTGTGTAGCGGGAGGGCTTGCCCGCCGTGAATAACCGGATAC
>JAUWNG010000095.1 GCA_030612765.1 Planctomycetota bacterium | reverse complement strand
GTCAGAGGTCAGAAGTCAGAGGTCAGAAGTCAGAGGTCAGAGGTCAGAGGTCAGGGGTTGGGGAAATGTATACTTCCGCTTGCGGTTTCGCATCCACCACTTGCGCTCCCACATTCTCACTTTCAATCAAATTGCAAAACCATTCGCGCCAACCGATGGGCGTCGGCCACTTGTATGTCGTCGGGGACGTTCTGGCCGTCGGTCAGGTAGCTCAGCGGCAACCCGTTGTTGCGCAACAGCGGCAGGACGTTGCCCAGTCCGTTGGATTCGTCCAGCTTGGTCAGTATCAACGACGTGGTGCCGACGACGCCGAACCGTTCGGCGGTTTGTTCGAGGGACCGCGCCCCGGCCACGCTGCTCAGCACCAGGTGTACTTCGTCCGCGCCGGCCTCGTTCAAAAACACCTTCAGTTCTTGGATGCGGACCTCGTCCTTCGGGCTGCGGCCGGCGGTGTCCAGCAGGATCAGGTCCAAGTGGTCCATCCGTTTGACGGTTTCGCGCATTTCGCGCGGCGTGGACACGACGTGCATCGGCAGGTCGATGATGTCGGCGTAGGTCCGCAACTGCTCGACCGCGGCAATGCGGTAGGTATCGACGGTGATCAGTCCGACGCGGCATTTTTCCTTCAGGCGGAAGTTGGCGGCCAGCTTGGCGATGGTCGTGGTCTTGCCCACACCCGTTGGCCCAACCAGCGCCGCGAGGCGGCATCGGCCGGGCGTTACCCGAATCGGGCCGGATACGCGCACGTCGTCTTCGATCAGCCCCGCCGCGCGGGCCTTCAACATCATCGGGTCGCAAAGTCCCTCGGCGCTCGGGTCGCCGCGGACCCGCTCGACCAACTCGCGAGCGACGTCTTCGCTGACTTCGGCGTCGAGCAATTCGGTGAAGAGGCGAAAAAACTCCTCGGGCCAATCACCGTGGCCGTCACTCTTCGAGCGCCGGCAAAGGTCCTTCATCATGGTCTGCAAGGTGCTCAACTGGCCTTGCACCTGGCGGGAGAGATTCGCATTGCCCGTTTCGTTGTTGGCGCGTGCCGGCGGTTCCTGGCGAGGCACGGCCTCGACGGGCTGTTCGACGCGGTTACGCCGCTGTAGTCTGCTCGGCACGTTTACTTCGCGCGAGGCGGTAACTTCGATCCGCCGCCGTCCCGGCAGCAGGCCCAGCCAACGTTCGCGGACCTCGCGGATGTGCAGCACCGCCGCGTCCGGGCCTAATTCCCGGCGCACCTGGGCCAACGCCTCGTGCATCGTCGCCGCTTGGTATGTTCGGAGTTCCATGGGAGGAGGGGGTTCGGGGTTCGGGATTCGGGGTTCGGGATTTGTACGTACGTTTCTGGTTTAGCCCCGGCGTCCACGCCGGGTTTGGTTTCGGCCGTTGGCCGCGCTAGGACGTCCGTATATGCAATTTCTGATTCCAATATCATGCAACTCGCGTCAGTTGTCGGTCTTCGACCACCGATGATAGATCGCCTTCCGTGTCCGACACCATCGCCACCGATTCGATCCGCGTGTCGCGGGTAATTTCGTCGTAACTGAGGACGACGAGTTGCGGCAGTCGCGCGGCGGTAAGCTGCCTGACGGCCGGACGCACTCGCGTGCCGACCAACACGATCGGCGGACGCCCGGCGTCGATCAGCCGTGCAACTTCGGACTCGATCGCCCGGCAGATTTGCTCCGTTTCGTGCGGCGCCAGCCGGATGGAAATGCCGCCGTCGGCGTGCTCGAAGCCGGCGAGAATCCGCTCCTCCAACGCCGGATCGAGCGTGACTACGTGCAACCGGTTGTCCCGGTCTCGATAGCGGCTGCACAGCGCGCGGGCAAACCGCCGACGGACGTGCTCGGCCAGCAAGACGGGGTCCTTCGTCCGATGCGCCCAGTCGCCAAGCGTTTCCAAGATGGGGCCTAACTGCCGGATCGAGACCCCTTCGCGCAGCAGCACTTGCAGCACTTGCTGCACCGCGCCGAGTTTCATCGTGCCGGGGATCAATTCGTCGACCGCCGCGGGCGAGGTTTTCTTCAACTCGTCGATCAGGTGCTTCACCGCGTCGCGGTCGAGCAGTTCGTCGGCATGGCGGCGGGCGGTTTCGCTCAGGCGCGCGGCGATGGCGCTGCCCGGATCGGTCTCGGTGCCGTCGATGTCTCCTTGCGCCACGACCAGATCGGCGATTTTTATGCGGTATTGGTGCTGTTCGAGCCGCATGTTGTCGCGCACGCGGACCTTGGGCATGATGACGCCGCTTTCGGCGGCCACGGCCTGCCGCACCCGGCCGATGCGTTCCAACAGATCGCCGCCCCGTTTCGGGTCGGCCAGCCGGATCAGGCCCACGCCAAGCTCCAACTCCATCGGATCGACCGCCAGATAGTCCTCGACGCGCCCTTCGGCCCGGTGGGTCGCTTTCGCTTGTTTCTTCGCCTGGGCGGCTTGGACCTTCGTCTCTCGTCGCGAGAGGACCACGGCCATGCCCACGCATGCCGCCCCGATCAAAAGCAACGGAACGGTCGGCAGGCTGGTGAAGATCAGGATGCAGAGGAATCCGCCCGCGATGGCCAACGCCTGGGGGCGCGAGAAGAGCTGGCGGAGGAACTCGCTCGGCAGGTTGCTCTCCTGGCTGCTGCGGGTGACCAACATACCCGCCGCCAGCGAGATCAGAAACGCCGGAATCTGCGTGACCAGTCCGTCGCCGATCGTCAGTTTGGTGAAGAGCGAGCCGGCCTGGGACAAGCCCATCCCGTTCAGAACGATTCCAATGAACAGACCGCCGACGATGTTTATCAGGACGATCACAATGCCGGCGATGGCATCTCCGCGGACGAACTTGCTGGCCCCGTCCATCGCGCCGAAGAAGTCGGCCTGCTGGGTTATCTCGCGGCGGCGCCGCATTGCTTCTTGTTCATTTATCGCCCCCGCGCCCAGGTCGGCGTCGATTGCCATCTGCTTGCCGGGCATCCCGTCGAGCGTGAATCGTGCGGCCACCTCGCTGATGCGCGTCGCGCCCTTGGTAATCACCACGAACTGGATCAGGACAATGATCGAGAAGATAATCAGCCCGACGACCAGGCCCTCGTTGCCACCGCCGGTGACGAATTCACTGAAGGTCCGCACGACCCCTCCGGCGGCGTACAGGCCGTCGGTGTCCGCCCGGGTCAGGATCAGCCGCGTCGTGGCCACGTTCAGCACCAGCCGGAACAAGGTCGTGGCCAACAGCAGGGAGGGGAATATATTGAACTCCAGCGGCGTCCGCACGTAGAGGGTGGTTAGCAGCATTATCACCGCAATGGTGATGTTCGCCGCCAGCAGCAGATCCATTATTCCAGCCGGCATCGGCACCAGGATCACCAGCACGCTGGCAATCATGGCGATCGGTAGAATCAGATCTTTGACGCGAGTCCACGTGCCCGGCGACGCCGAGCGCGGGACGGCTGCAGAAAACATCCGTGCCTCCGGTGATAAGGAGGCGGAAAGTACCCAAAACCAGGTCGGATGTCCAGGTCGGTTTAGGGATAGCCCTGTTCCCCTAGTTTACCGAGAGTGTTTCCTGAGAGCGGGTCGGGAAAACATCGTCACTGCTGAGCGTAGCGAAGAATCCCGTCCGCGCCGCGACCTCACACGAGATTCTTCGCTACGCTCAGCAGTGACGGGTGCCCCGTGAACGGTTACCACGGCGGGCTAAATGGAAACCGTCCTATCGCTTTTCAAGCTCCCAACGTTCGGCGATGATATTCCCGCCGGGGGTCAGGGCGCGAAGCTTGACGGCTATCACCGCGCGCTCCGAAACGGTGGCTTTTTCCAGTTTTCGGGCGAGGATGGAGACTTTCTTTCGACGATGCCGGCGGCGCCGGAGTTCCCGCTTGCGTTCGCTGCTGCTCACACGTGGCTCCTTGTGTCCAAAGTAAAGAACCGCCATTATGCCAAAAAGGCCGTCTTGGGTCAACGCCCCACGGAAAACCCCAACGCCTCGATCATCCGATAGTCTTCTTCTGGCGGCTGCCCTTCGGCGGTGAGATAGTCTCCGACGAAGATCCCGTTGGCCGGAAACAGGCCCAGGGGTTGCAGCGGCCCCAGGTGGACCTCGCGGCCGGCGGCAATCCGCAATTCGCCGCGGGGATTGGCCAGCCGGAACAATGCCAGCACCTTCAGGCAGTAGCGCGGGTTTAACCGGCGGCATCCCTCCAACGGCGTGCCGGCGATCGGCAGCAGGAAGTTTACCGGCGTGGCCTCGACTTCCAACTCGCCGAGCGTCAACGCCAGCTCAACCACGTCTTCGTCTTCCTCGCCCATGCCGACGATCCCGCCGGAGCAGATTTCCATGCCGGACCCGCGCACCGCCTTAAGCGTCTCCAGCCGGTCCTGATAGCTGTGCGTGGTACAGATTTTCGGATAAAACCGTTCGCTGGTGTTCAGATTGTGGTTGATCCGATCGACGCCGCAGTCCTTCAGCCGCCGAGTCTGTTCGAGCGAAAGCAACCCGACCGACAAACAGATTTTCAGTCCGAATTGTTCCTTGATTTGAGGTACGATCCGGCCGAACGTGTCGATCTCTTTATCGCTCGGGGCGCGGCCGGAGATAACCGTGCAGTAAGTTTTTGATTGCCGCTCGGCGGCCATCCGCGCGCCGTCGATCATTTGCTCGGGCGAGACCAATCCGTAACGGGCAATCTCGGCCTTTGAGACCCGCGATTGCGAGCAGTAGCCGCAGTCCTCGCTGCATAGGCCGCTCTTGGCGTTCAGCAGGAAGTTCAAGTTCACTCGGTCGCCGAACCAGCGGCGCCGCACCCGATAGGCGGCCGCCAACAGATCGAGCAGTTCTTCGTCGCCGCTTTGCAGAACGGCCAACCCCTCTTCGGCGGTCAGGCGATGATCGTCCAGCACACGTTCGGCCAGGTCGTGCCAGCGTTGGGTGTAACTTGCGGGAGATACATTCAAGCATTCAGGCCGTTGGTTCATAGTTGCCATTAGGTATGAAGGCGTGGTGTTCGTAGAGAAGGAAACCCGGCGGAACAAACCCGTGAGTACGCTACGCAAGTACGGCGATTGGCGATACAGCACCGGCGAACAAGCGGATGGGGAGGGATTCGAACCCCCGGTGGACTCTCGCCCACAGCGGTTTTCAAGACCGCCGCCTTAGACCACTCGGCCACCCATCCTAAACACTTTATATGTTGTACGGCACGGGAAATAGTGAAACATTCTTCTCGGATGGAAAAGATTGTTGCACTTCCAGTCGTTCACCGAATAGAATCAAGGAACTCCGACAATTCCCCCGGATAATGATGGTCTGCCGACTGGGCGCGCCACGAGGCCAAGGACCGCGTCAATCAGCCCCCCAGATTAGAATTGTTCGGAATCAGACACACTCCAGGGCCTGATCGTCTCCGGCTATTCCGAAAATGCTATTCGGAGAGCCAAAAAAACGTCCTCGCGGTCACTTCCCCGCCGATGTCTTCGGTAGCTTGAAGGGGGTTTTGTGGATGCGCTTGGCAACCGCGCCGCTGCGGAGACACTGTGTACAAACCCGCATTGCCTTTCGGGTGCCGTTGGCCGTGGTGACGTGGACCCGCTGCAAGTTCGGCCGGAACTTCCGCCGAGTAATACCGGTGATTTTAGTCCCCACTCCGCCGAGGTATTTCGCTTTCCCGCGATGGGTGACCTGATTGCCCATGACGGGCTTCTTTCCGCACACTTCACATGCTTGGGCCATTGCGAGGGCCTCCAAAGGGGAAAACGCCGACGACAAAAGATACAAGCATATCAGTATACTCTTCGGCCTGGCCACTGCAAGGGCATCATTTCCACAAGAAAGGACGTCGTGCGGCAACCACCATTAGCGGGGAACGTGCTTCGATCTTGTTTCCACGGGGTCGGCAAGTTACCATACAGTTGTTGCACGCCTGCAAAAAAGCGCCGATTACACTCGGGTTCCCTCGCTCTGCGTGGGGGACCACGTTTACGATGCTCCGGGTAGACGATGCGGCACACGTGCCGACGCAGAGAGGATGTGAATTTTTCGATTTGACGTCGTTAAGACCACAATCCGTAGGGTGCGTGAAACGCACCATGCACTACCGGTTGTGGTGCGTTTTCACGCACCCTACAAAAGTTCACAGCCTCGGAACGTGGGAACGAGGGGAAATAATCCAAGACTTACCTTGAGTTCGAGGGATAATAGATGATTCACGGGATGAAGTATGCTCCGCGTCGTTGTTTTCCGCGTTGGTTGCTCGTTTGCACCCTGGTTGCGGCGTTATGTTCGGTTTCCTGGGCCGATCCGGTCTTGCCCGGTCCGAACGACCGGCACATAGCATTGGTGGTGTCGTCTCTGGTTAAGCGAGAGCATTTGTCCCGCCACCCGTTGGACAAAGAAATTTCCGGTCGATGCCTGAAGACGCTTTTGGAGTCGCTGGACCCGATGAAGGTCTACTTCTACCAGTCCGACATCGACGAGTTCAGCAGGCATAAAGCAGGTCTGGTCGACTTGGTCCGCAAGGGCGACATTACCTTCGCCTACACTGTGTTCCTCACTTTTCTGGAGCGGATCGACGAACGGGTGGCGATGGTCGATCAGATACTGGCCGGGCCGCTGGACTTCACCGTCGACGAACAGATGGTGGTCGACCACGACTTGGCCCAATATTCGCGCACGCCCGCCGAGGCCCTGGACCGCTGGCGAAAGCGGATCAAGTACGACCTGTTGGTGCTGAAGGCGGACAAGGCGAAAGGCAAGGAGGGCCAGGAGGCCCGCGACAAACTCCGCCGTCGCTACCACAGCTTCGCTCGGCGGATGCACCAGACCAACAGCGAGGAGTTGTTGGAGATATATCTTAACGCGTTCACCATGTCTTTCGACCCACACACCAACTACATGTCGCCCGACACGCTGCGGAACTTCGACATCGCCATGAGCCTGGAGTTGGAGGGGATCGGGGCATCGCTGATGAGCGGCGACGACGGTTACACGGTGATCAAGAAGATCATCCCCGGCGGCGCGGCCGACAAGGCCGGCCGGCTCAAGGTCGAGGACAAGATCGCCGCGGTCGGACAGGGGGAAGACGGGGAGATGGTCGACGTGGTCGACATGAAATTGAACGACGTGGTCAAACTCATTCGCGGCAAACGGGGCACCGTGGTCCGCCTGGAGATTATTCCCGTCGACGGCACGGGGCCTAAAACGCACGCCATCACCCGCGAGAAGATCAAATTGAAGGACAGCGAGGCCCGCGGCGAGGTCTTCGTCTTCGAGACCAGCCGGAAGCCGGACGGCACTCCGTATCGAATTGGGGTGATAGAGTTGCTGAGTTTTTACCGAGACATGGCGGGCGACCGCCGCGGCGTGCCCAACTTCAAGAGCACCACCCGCGACGTACGCAATATCCTCGCCAACTTTACCCGTCAGGGTGTCGACGCGGTGGTCCTCGACCTGCGGTTCAACGGCGGTGGGGCACTGAACGAGGCCATCAGCCTGACCGGACTGTTCATCAAGGACGGGCCGGTGGTCCAGGTGAAGGACGCCGACGGCTACGTACGGCCTTATCCCGACCCGGACCCCGGCATCGCCTGGTCGGGACCGTTGGTGGTGCTGATAAACAAGTTCAGCGCCAGTGCCAGCGAGATTCTCGCCGGCGCGATCCAGGACTACGATCGGGGATTGATCGTCGGCGATCGCGCCTCGCACGGCAAGGGCACCGTGCAAAGCCTGATGGATTTGGGGCGGCAGTTGTTCCGCATCAATCCGCCTCCGCTGGGGGCGTTGAAGATCACCATGCAGCAGTTCTACCGGCCAGACGGCGAGAGCACACAGAAGCGGGGCGTAGTGGCTGACATCGAATTGCCCTCGTTGACGACGCACCTCGACGTGGGCGAGGCCGACCTCGACTACCCGATCGACTTCGATAAAGTGGCGCCTATCAGCTTCCAGCGTTTTCACGACGTTACGCCGGCCATCCGCGACCAACTCCGCAACCTTTCGCGGCAGCGCGTGCAAAGTTCCAAAAAGTTCCAAAAGGTAGTACGCAATATCGCCCGCTATAAGGAACAAAAGGCGAAGAAGTACGTTACGCTGAACGAGGCGAAGTTCATGAAGGAGCGCGCCGAGTTGAACGCCGACAAGGAAACGGAAAAGGCGCTGGAAAAACAAATCAATGCGAACAACGACCGCATCGATCGCGACTATTATCTCGACGAGGCGCTGGCGATTGCCGTCAATTACCTGAACATCCAGCGCCAGGCCAAGGCCGGACAGGGGGCTTTGGGGGCCGCAAATTAGCCGCCGCCTACTTGGCGCGGAAGGTTGTTTCGGATAGAAAAGCGGCATATTTGTTTGGCAGGCGCGGCCCGGCCGAATCGTGGCTGTCGAAATACGCGGGAGTAACTCAGTGGTAGAGTGCTAGCTTCCCAAGCTGGACGTCGCGGGTCCGAATCCCGTCTCCCGCTCTGCACCGCACTTCTTTACCGGCGTTTGAAATGGACCAAGTTCAGTTCCAAGGAAAACTCGCCGAGAGTATGTGAATTTAAGGAGGAGGCGGGCAAACAAGAAAAAAACGCCTCCTCACCAGAATTCGTGGGCGAAATCTGGCTCGGGGAGGGCTCCAAGTTGGTGATATAGGGCGATTTCGATGGCTGTCGCCGTCCGAAAGCCATACGCTTTTCTCATCGTCAGTTTTGCTTTGTTGTTCAGACCCTCCACAATCCCCGCCGAAATGGCCCCTTCCGCGCAGATTGTACTGAAGCAACTCCGACAACTTCACCGCCTGCTTCTCCGTCAGGTTCTCCTGCCGTTTCAGCAGCCCGGCAGGCCGTACTCACGGCAGCCCATGCCGCGCATCCCGAGCGATTCGTCCGCCAGCCACCCCAACCGCTGCCGTTGCCTCGTAAAGTCTGGATCAACCCCCCGGCCGATAGGCCGGAAACCCGAGCCATAGCACTACCGCGCTACACTAATTCCGAAAAGCAGTTGTCTCAAACTGGTTGACACGTTCCGCCCTACAAAGATAGCGTTGTAGTATTAGTATCCTCTGTTATGTATCGGACTTCGAGATTGACTATTGAAACAGAACGCGAAACCGACGGCCGTTGGTTGGCCGAGGTTCCGGAGATTCCCGGGGCTATGGCTTATGGTCAAACACGTGAGGAGGCGATTACGCGCGTAGAGGCGCTGACGTTGCGAGTGATTGCGGATCGCTTGAAACACGACGAAGTTTCACGCCGCTAGGTCAATCGGAACGGAAGGGCATTTTAGCTGAAACAGCCCGAACAACTCTTCCTGCGTCAGACCGAGCTTGCGGCGGTCCTCCACGCCGGAGAAAATGGTGTCGAAAAGCTCGCGCTTCTCTCGCAAAATGCTGTCGATCCGCTCCTCGATCGTATCGACCATTAGGAACCGGGTAACGTTCACCGGGCCATGCACGCCGATCCGATGGGCACGGTTTATCGCCTGATCCTCGACGGCCGGGTTCCACCAGCGGTCGAAGAGGAAGACGTAGTTGACGAACTGGAGGTTCAGGCCCACGCCGCCCGCCCCGTAACTGATCAACATCACGTGCCGGCTGGGGTCTTCGCGAAACCGGTCGATCACCGAATCGCGCCGCGAGGAAGGGACTTGTCCGTGATACTCCATCGGACCGAACCGTTCAAACCGCCTGGAAAGAATCCGCAGTGTGCTGACCCACTGGCTGAAGACGATCGCTTTGCGGCCGCTTTCGGCGATTTCCTCCATATCCGCCTCGAGACGTTCGAGTTTCGCGCTGGCGCCGGTGGCCGAGTCGAAGTTGCATATCTGTTTCAGCCGCAGCACCAGCTCAAAGACGTGCTGGATCGCGGCCGACTTGCCCAACTCGGTCAGCCGCACCACGCCTTTCTCCTCGGCCAGCCGATAGCTTTCGCGTTGCTGGGGCGTCAGATCGAGCGGCGCGTCGCGAACCAGTTTGGCGGGCAGGTCGGCAAGCACCTGATCCTTGGTCCGTCGCAGCACGTGGTCGCCGATCGAACGGCCGATCGAACGCGGCTTCATCTCCGGCGAGAGGAATCCCGGCGCGAGGAACTCGAAAATACCCAACAGGTCTTCGACGCTGTTTTCGACCGGCGTGCCGGTCAAGGCCCAACTCCGCCGGCGTGAAATCGACCGGACGATCCGGCTGGTGGAACTCGCCCGGTTTTTGATCCGCTGCGATTCGTCGAGCACGACCAGATCAAAATATGGGCAATCCATTGATCCGCCAAGATCGCGGAGCAGCAATTCGTAGTTGGCGATGCGCACGGGTACGTCGGGCAATTGCCACTGCCAGGTGCGTTTCGTCTGATCTCCTTCGATGGCGATCACCGGCACTTCCGGCGCCCATTGCTCGAACTCCCGCCGCCAGTTGGTCACCAGCGGCTTCGGACAGATCAGCAGCACGGTTTTCACTTCGCCTCGGCGGAGCAACAGCCGGATGGCGGTAATGGCCTGCATCGTCTTGCCAAGGCCCATTTCGTCGGCCAGAATCGCCGCCTGACGCGGATAGAGAAACGCGATACCCTCGAACTGAAACGGAAACGGCCGGTGGGGAAACGCAAGCAAACTCTCGTCCAACAGCGACTCCAACGACGGCTGCAAGAGATATTCCAGCCGGTCGGAGAGCTTTATTATGTCATTTGGCGGCTTGATCCGGGTGCGGCCGGAAAGTATATCGTTCGGCGGTTTGATCTGGGTGTGTCCGGAAATGGCGCCTGAATGTAAGCCGTCGGACACAGCCGGGGGCGGCTGTGCCACATCGGACTCGGCAAACCGAAAACTTCGCGTCCGCACCGACGGTCGGGCAATGGGAATCGACACCACTCGCGGCCGTGCAAACTCGAAGTCCAACGGTTGACCGCGCTGTGGCGCAACACCGATCACCGGCCCGCCGTACCGACGGACGCTAAACGTCAGGTCGATGCTTTGGGTCTCCGGCGGAGGTGGCGCCTGCCAATGGAAAGTCATCGTGCTGCCTGCCGGGCCTCCTCGATGGCCTCGCGGATCCGCTCGAATGGCTCGCTCAGATCGAACGACTCCTCCAGCTCGGCCAACCGCTCCACGATCAACCGGCGGTTTTCGCCGTCTCGCTCGGGCAGGGCCAGACGGTTTCCGCCGTGTTGGAACAGCGCCAAGCGCGGCCCGCCGTCGTGGGCCGTATCGAGCCGGAACGTTTTCGCCGATTCAGCCGCGGCGGCCGAGTCGCCTTCCACCGGCGGGGTGATCCGGGGATCGGAAGGCAGAACCATGACCAGCGGCGCCGAGACGTGCTGTCGAGCGGCCAACGCCGGCTCGCGATCGGTAAACACCAGTTGCGTAGAGGTGGAGCTTTGGTTGATTAGCGTCTGCCCGATTTGCTCGCCATAGATGAACGCTTCGAGCGTGTGGCCGTAGAGAATCTCCTGCGCCCGATTCGGCTTGATCGGCGCCGTACAGTGGAACTCCAACGGCCGGCCGGCCATGTTTAGGACCAGATACCCACCGAACAGCCCATCTTGCGGATGATCGGTAACGGTCAGAAATCCCAAAGCCGGCTTCGTTTTACGACTTGTGGCCTCCATTAACCCCCTCTTCCGGTACGATTTTCTTTGATCAATGAACAATCTCCATTTCCGCTGCTTCCAGGGGCATCGGGCAAGTGCATGGGGTGACTTTAGGGATTAGGCTCTTCGATCGGCACTTGAGGCGGGATTGAGGCTTAAAAGCGTGTGATATGCACTCGTTTGCAAGGGGAGGCGAATCATCGCCCCATCCATTCCCCCCCGCCAATCGACGAATCGGGGCCGTTTTTTTGCCGGCTGCTCGACAATTAGGGCACTTTCTGTTTATACTGAAGGGTGAAAGGATTAATGTCCATGAGCCGCGAATCACAGCAAACGCGTCCTCCGCTTTTCAGCCAGATAGACGTATCTCAGGTTGTCCATGCCGCGGCCTCGAGCGCACGTCAGGACACAGAGCAGACGCGGCTGTTGCGCGAACTTCTTTCGGCACAGGACCGGCAGAACGAGTTGCTCGAGGAGTTGGTAGGTCAACTCGGCACGGCCCATAAGCAACGAGCCACCGAGTTGGGGCAGTGGAAACAGGCCAACCCGCACCTGGCGCATAACTGCCGCATGGCCGCCGAGGCCCTCGGCAAGGTGCAGGCCGAGTTTCTCGGATCGCTGACGGCCGAGATCAACGCCAACTACGAGAGCCTGTTGGACGGCGAGTTCATGCTCAACGAGTTCGTCGACCGATTCGGTCCGCGAATGGCCCATCTTAACGGCCTGCTCCAGGTGCTCTCGCAATTGAGCGCCACTCCCAATCCGACCGGCGCGACGAACACGCCCTAAGCTGTTTAGCCTTACACGGGACTCTTCGCTTTTGGATATCTTTTGGATATCTCGGGCAATCTGTATTGCTTCTGAACGAGAACCGGGAAATAATATGGGCCATGCTGACTAAACTCAACAAGTCCCTTGGGGAGTCACGCGATGACAAATCCCGACCTGCTCAAACGCATTTCCTCCAATCCAGTGATTTTCGGCGGTAAACCGATTATTCGCGGGATGCGGATTTCCGTCGAAATGATCCTTGGACTCCTGTCTCAGGGCGAAAGCTGGGATAACTTGCTGGACGATTACCCAGATATTGAAGTCGACGACATTCGCGCTTGTTTGGCATACGCTCACGCCATCATTGCCAACGACTCGTTGGATACCGTGGAGATTGGCCGTTGATGAGGTTCCTGGTGGACCGCTGTGCAGGAAGCCGGCTGGCGGATTGGCTCCGTACTCAGGGTCACGACGTGTTCGAGTCGCGTCAACTCGGTCCCGACCCTGGCGATCAAGCATTGCTCCAGCGGGCTGTTTGGGAACGGCGAGTCCTCGTCACCATCGACACCGACTTCGGAGCGTTGATTTTTTTGCGCGGCGCCGATCATTGCGGCTTGGTTCGTCTTCCAGACGTACCTGCCGTGAAACGGATAGCGCTGTTTGAACAGATTCTTGCCCGACACGCGACAGATCTCGAAAGCGGCGCCATCGTCACTATCCGCGGCAATCGCATTCGTGTTAGCCGAACACCTCGGGAGTAAGAGCCATGTCATTTATTCAGACTCTTCAACAAGATATCGTCGCCTTCCTCCAGTCCGCGTGGGACGTGGTTAAGAACAACTTCCACACCTGGCTGATTGCGTTGGTGGCCGCGGTGGTCGTGTTTTTCCTCTTGCGGCTGACCCACGGTCTGCTCGTCCGTTACGCCGCCCGAATGGCCGAACGGGAAAAAGGCGATTGGTTCCACGACCTCGAATGCGTGTTGCGGCGGACGAAGACCTGGATACTGCTGATTTTGGCGGCCTGCTGCGGCAGTCTCTTTCTCGGCTTGTCGGTAAACTCGCTGGAAATCGCGAAGATGGTCGCCGTGACTGCGCTGCTAATTCAGGCGGCGCTGTGGGCCAACGCCCTGGTGGCTTCAGCCGTCAAACGCTTCGCCGAGCGGCGCAAGGAGACGGACGCGGCCAGCGCCACCACGCTCTCCGCCCTGGGGTTCGTCGGTCGGATGGCGATTTGGACCGCGGCCGTGCTGCTGGCCGTAGCCAATCTGGGCATCGACGTGACCGCCCTGGTCGCCGGATTCGGCATCGGCGGAATCGCCGTGGCGCTGGCCGCCCAAAACATCCTCGGCGATCTATTCGCCTCGGCCTCGATCGTGCTCGACAAACCGTTCGTGCTGGGCGACTTCATCATCGTCGACGACAAGATGGGGAGCGTGGAGTACATCGGCCTGAAGACCACCCGCCTGCGCAGCATCTCCGGCGAGCAGCTTATCTTCTCGAACGCCGACCTGTTGAAGAGCCGCATCCATAACTACAAGCAGATGTACGAGCGCCGCGTGGTGTTCACCATCGACGTGACCTACGACACGCCGTGCGAGAAGGTTTCGGCCATCTCGGCCATGCTCCGCGAGGCGGTCGAGTCGCAGGAGCGGGTCCGCTTCGACCGTGCCCATTTCGCCCGCTTCGGCGAATCGGCGCTGGTCTTCGAGGTGGTTTTCTACGTCCTCGCTCCCGAATACGGCGTCTACAGGGACATCCAGCAGGCGATCAATCTGATCATTTTGCGCCGTTTCACCGACGAGAATATCGAGTTCGCCTTCCCCTCGCGGACGGTTTATCAGCGATAAGCCCGTTGAAAAAGTCGGATTCGGAAGTTTGGGTGCCACTGCTGGCTTGTCCAGCAGTGCATGGAAGAAACTCCCGGAAAAACACTGCTGGACAAGCCAGCAGCGGCACCCGCCGGGATACTCTACCACCCCATCACCATGTTCGACTCAATCGCCTTGCGCGAGCATTCCAGGTCCGCGCCGGTGTGCTGCATGTAGAGCCGGATGGCGTGCAGTTTGTCGCCGGCGGCCTTGGCCAGACAATCGCGGGCGGTTGTGCATGGATCGGCCGCGCCGCTGATTCCCAACGCCGACTTCGAGATCACCCAGGTGTCGCGCGGACGGCGGGTGACACGAATCGGAGGCTCGTGGGGATAGCTTTCCCGCACCACTTCGGTGGCCTGATTGTCGTTTTCAGCCCAGGTGATGATGATATGCGATTCGGTTTCGACCTCAAACAGCGGCATGACGGGCCTCCTATTCTTCTGGTGACGAAGGCGGTGTTTCCAACATCGTAGGAGCGCCGGCGACGGCCGTCAATATCACCGCCACGCAGAGGGGGAAGCTATTTTCCCGGCGGCTCGACGTCCTCGCCGCCGTCGATGGTCGTCAACGCCTTGACCACTTCCGGCGGGGTAGAGTCGGCCAACGATATTACTGCGCAGTTGCACATCGCCACGTTGACCTTTTGACGATGATGGCTCCCGATGCCCGGGCGCTTGTCGCCGTTGATCCTGAAATCGATCTCGTCGAAACGCAGGTCGCGAGGCTCTGTCCAGCGGATGCCCGAATCGGCGACCTCCACCACCATGATCGTATTGGAAGAACCGTCGGTGATTTCTTCATATTTCCGGCAGTGTGGGCCGTCGGAGATCGTATGCGGTCCGACGATCAGCACGTAATTGGTTGCGAGATAATCCACCTTCGGGTGGCTGGGACACCGAAAGTGTCGCGAGAAATCGTTGTTGGCGACTGTTAGATTGTTGGGGCTGTCCCAGGGTTCTTCAAAACGATACCTCTTGTAGGGGTTGTCTCCTTCGATAAAGGGCAACACCAACACTCGCCAACTATGCATGGGCCTCCCTTCGGCGTCCGTAACATACGCCGGCGGAAAACACTTGTACGCTTGATGATAGCCGTACATCGCCAAGGCGATCTGTTTCAGATTGCTCCTGCAAATAATGTCCCTCGCCGCCTCGCGGGCTTCAAACATCGCCTTTTTCAGCATCATGAACCCAACAACGGCAAACAAGATGAACACAACGAGGCACGTAATTTTAGTTTTACTACGCGGGCGCTTCGCCGCGACATCGTTTGCAGCCGGGGCGTCGTTTTGCTCGCAGCAATGAGGGCATTGAGAATCATCAGGCATGGGAAGACTCCTACTTGAAACCAAATGAACTTACAGGATTCCGGAAGAAAATTAGTTTAGCCCCGGCGTCCACGCCGGGAACGCTACAAAGCGGTAAAAAGTGATG
>JAUWNG010000103.1 GCA_030612765.1 Planctomycetota bacterium | reverse complement strand
TTTCCACTGTGGAGGTTGGGACACGGGCAGCGCAGTCCCACCATCGTTTTGCAGGGCCTTGGGGGGACGGCGCGGCGCTTGGCCCACCCTACTACTACCCGCAACGGAAACCAAATAGTCCACCGCCCGCCGGGCGCCGATTCCCACCCAAATCGCCCACAGCGGAAAGACCATCAGGAACAGCCGGACGCCGTCATAGACCGGCACGCCGGGCCACGAAAACAACAACAGCAGAAAGAACATCGTCCCGGCGATAAGCGCACAGTCGTCGTTTCGATGGAAGTCTTCCCGTGTAGCGGGCGGGCTTGCCCACCGCGTGTCATGGGTGCCACGGCGGGCAAGCCCGCCCGCTACACATTCACTCCACAGCCCAAACATTCCCAGCAAGAGCAGCCCCAGCGGCACGGTAACGGCGAACATCACCCACGGGTAATGCCAGGGGACGTCGCGGTCGGCCCAAATTTGTCCCCAGTAAAAGACGTTCAACGACAGACGATCGGCGCCGCTGGCCAAATATTGCTGAAAACGTCCCAGGGGGTCAAGCCACAACCAAGGCCAGCCGACGAAGAAAGTTGCCGCGCCGGCCGCAAACCACGCCGATAAAGGCCAAGCAACCCGTCGGCGAAGCCGCCAAAACAACCAGATAATAACCGGCGGGGCCAACAACAGGCCGTGCAACCGGACGAGCATGGCCGCGCCCCACACCACTCCGGCCAGGGCGAAAGGCCAGGTCTTTCCGCTTCGGACGGCTTCGGCCACGGCCAATACCGCGGCCACGAAAAACAGCGTGGTCAGCATGTCGAGCGCCGCGAAGTGGGCGTGGCCGAACAAACGGGGCGTAAGCGCCACGGCCGCCGCGGCAACCGTGCCGGCCAATACCCCTTCACGCCGCGAAGTCCACGTTCCCACCATCAGAATCAGCAGGGCGAAGGCCGCCGCCGGGGCGAAACGCGCGGCCGGAATCGAAAACGCCAACGGATCGTCGGGCGCGGGATCGAACAGGTAGTTGGTCCATCCGAGAATCCAGTAGCCCAGCGGCGCTTGGACCGGCGGACCATCGAGGGGCCAGTCGAAGTTCCGCTCGATGTTCTCCGGCAGGAAGAAAGCCGGCCCCTGCCACCGCAGCGCGGTGACGAGCTGCTTGCCCTGGAAAACGTGATACGGTTCGTCGCAGGTCACGCCCGGCCCGTTGCCGTCCGGCGCGATGGTTGCCAGCACGGCCGCCAGCGCGGCCAAGGCGATCAGCAGAGGGCCGATGAAATTGCGCGACATGGCAAAAATTACGTTCGGGTAGCGGCGGGGCTTGCCCCGCGAGTATTGTGTAGGGCTTGCCCTGCGAGTATTGTGACTCGGCCACGCGCGCGGGGCAAGCCCCGCCGCTACACATCCGATAATTGGCGCGTCGCGGTGTAACGCTATAATCGACACCCATGATTCGCGCGTATCACGTAATTATGACCACCTACGATTTTTGGCTACCCAACGATCCTCGCGGCTCTTGGTCGAATTGGGTGCGGCAATGGGAACTGTACGCCTTTGGCGCCGCCACGAAAGTGGAAACGCGACGATCGGTCGCCAAGCAACCCCACGATCGTCAAAGGCGGATGGAAGCAAAGAAGGCGTTGCAGTATCCCGAAGTCCATTTCGATGGTCGGCAAGCACTGGCGGTGGGCCATGGATTCAGGCGGGCCATCACGGACTCGGGATATGTTATTCACGCCTGCTCAATTTTACCGCAACATGCCCATCTGATTATTGCCCGGTGCAACCGGCGCGCGGAGCAGATTGTCGCTCATCTGAAAGGGCGAGCGACTCAACAACTTTCGGCGGAAGGATTGCATCCGTTGGCCGGATTTCAACAATCGAACGGTACGATTCCGTCGCCTGGGCGCGAAAGAGTTGGCCGGTGTTTCTGGAAAGCGACCGACGCATTCTCAATGCCATCGACTACGTGGAGAAAAATCCGCCGCGGGAGGGAAAACCGCCGCAACGGTGGTCGTTCGTGACACCGTTCGTTTCGAGTTGCCAATATTGACCGTGTAGCGGCGGGGCTTGCCCCGCGATTATTGCGACTCAGCCACGCTCGCCGTCGCGAGTTCTACGGTAATTGCTCCAAGCGGGTCCCAAGAAAAAATTATCCGTCGCGGGGGGTCCGACCGCGACGGGTTAAGTGAATCGGCGATCTATGTTAATTGCCGCACTGAGGGACGCAATGGTCCGGCACGGCTCAAACAAGCTCTTTTTTCGCTCCGATCAGCGTCCGCAGCCTCTCGGCCAGCAGGGCGGCGTCGAACGGCTTCTTAAACGTCTCGTTGATGGCCGAACGGTCGAAGCTCAGGGAACTGCCGTCGTCGGGCAACAACGCGATGAGGATTACCTCGGAAAATTCGCTGTTGCGCCGGAGGTTTTGGCAGATCTGAAGCGCTTCGGTGCGCCCGATCGAGAAATCGACGATAATACAGTCCGGATTGAAGCTCTCGGCTTGAATACCGGCGTCGAAACCGCTCGCAGCCACCGCCGCCTTGAACGAGCGTTCCAGGGGCAGTTCCCGCTTGAGGTTCTCGATCAATACTTGGTCCTGGGCTACAATCAGGACCTTGGCCAAGGCTTCGTCTTCCAGGTCGCCAAGGGGCATCCCGTGTTCCTTAAGGAACTTAATCAGATACTCTCGGGGAATGCGCCTGTCTTGCGAACCAGGAATGCGATAACCCTTCAGCCGGCCCGAGTCAAACCACTTGCTGACGGTGCGCGGGGCCACCTTACATATTTTGGCGACCTGACCAGTTGTGAAGACCTTCATCACAGGCTCTCCAATATATATTTCACGTTGGTTTAAGTTATTTCTCGGCTGAACGGGCGTCCCGCCGAGCGTAGTTGGCCCCTTTAATAACCCGCGGATCTGCTCCCGTTTCGCGCTCCATCGTTACGGCCGCATATATGCAACCGGTAATCCGTGGGTATCTGGGTCGAGGCCTTTTCGTCATTCGCTCCGTTTGCTTGGTCGTGGTTCAGGTCCTTCTGATCCGCGTCGCACTTACTACATCGGCAACCGAGGCAACCGGAAGCCAGAGAAAATCCGTAAAATAGGAAAGGTGCGTTTTAACCAACCTATTTCCATTTACTCCGACTCCGACTCTTGGCATATATTTTCCCGGTGAACCATCACTCAGGCAGGAGGAGAGACGAGCAGACCGTGCCGCTATGGATAGACAACGACGGCAAGGTCAAAGGCATGGCCTTCAAGGCAGGTTCCCCCCCTGCGGCCTTTTTCCGTGCTCGACGGCAGTCGTGCAATAACTCCGCCGCGGAACAAGGCTTCCGTTGGATTACTTCGATCCCAGCAGGGCTGCGACTTTAGAAACTTTTGCCGGTCGTAACGAGCAATCCGATATTTTCGACCATGCCGGCTATGCCGGACATCGGACTTTCTCGGATCATAATGGTGTAACCTCTTAAGCTGGTTTCACTTCTGTTTGAGGATCGCGCGGACTTTGCGGCTTGGGTAAACCTTGCGAGAAGAAGCGAATTTTCCGGTGTCAACGCGATACGGTTGCCGGCGTACCGGCCAAGGAGGCTTATACCGGCTGCTTGTGGTTCGTGCCGGCCAGCACTATCTCGGCTATTCTTTGCGACTCGGTTGCCGTCAGTTCCGGGATTGGCGACTAAATAGACTTGCACGATATTGGGAGGATTCCGCTCGTTTAGCCCCGGCGTCCACGCCGGGAACATAAGCCAGCAGTGGCACCCTTTTTCAACGGGCTGCTATTTCCCGCTACGTTATGCACCCGGCGTGGACGCCGGGGCTAAACGAGTTTTCTCCCGGAATCACGCAAGTTCATTTAGCGACGCCTCCAACAGCAGGTGGTCAGAGTCCATCGCGGCAACCGCGATCCGCGGCACTGATTGACAAACCCCGTTTCCGCGGTTATTGTTGCAGAAGAGCGTGTGTAGCGTCGTCGCAATGTGTTCGACCCTGGATTGTGGCATGCCGGCCGATTTCTCCAACAATTCCGATATCCAAGATTCCTTATTGGAGAAGTTGCAACGGCGGATTGGGTACGAGTTCAAGGACAAGGCGTTGCTCCTCTCAGCGCTGACCCATGCCTCTGGGGCGGAACACCGTCTGGCGTCCAACGAGCGTATGGAGTTCCTCGGAGACGCCATTCTTGGGGCCGTGATCTGCGAAATTCTTTTTCGACAGTTCCCAGACGAACTCGAAGGAGAACTGACCCGGCTCAAATCCATCGTCGTCAGCCGGCAGACCTGCGCGAAGCTCAGCGAGGCTTTGGGGATGCAGGAGTTTTTGATCCTGGGCAAGGGAATGACGACGCACCCGAGCATCCCGCCGTCGTTGTTGGCCGACGTGTTCGAGTCGTTGGTCGCGGCAATTTATCTCGACGGCGGGAATCAGGCCGCACAGCGGTTCATCTCCGAATCAATGGGGCCGGAAATCGAATTGGCCGCCGAAGGGGAAATCGGCAACAACTACAAGTCGCTCTTGCAGCAGCTTGCCCAAAGGGAGCACGGCACCACGCCCACCTACCAGTTGCTCGACGAGAAAGGCCCCGACCACAACAAGTGCTTCAAGGTGGCGGCCCAGATCGGCGCCCACTGCTACCAACCGGCCTGGGGGCGCAACAAGAAGGAGGCCGAGCAGCGTGCCGCCCGAAACGCCCTGAGCCAGTTGGACGGACAGACCCCGCCGTATCCATCGGAGTAGCGGCCCCGCGGAAACGCAACCGGCTGCGGGAAGGGGACAGATCCCAAGTTTTCGGCCAACGGTTCGTCGGCAAAATGCGTTTTTTCGCCGAAAAATGGACCAGTCCCCCGGCCGGCCCGAGAACGGTTGCCGGAAACGGCTACAAGAAAATAGAAACGCCCGGTCAGCCGTGCCGGGCGCTTCTTTCTCGTCGTAGCAGTCTGAAAGACTAGGAAGCGGTGTATTGCGGAGCGGCAATGCCACCCGATGCACTACTTCTTCTTCCGGACCACTTTTTTCTTGGCCACCTTCTTCTTGGCGACCTTCTTAACCGGCTTCTTGGCCACTTTCTTCTTGGCTACCTTCTTCTTGGCAACCTTCTTGACCGGCTTCTTGGCCACTTTCCTCTTGGCCGGCTTCTTCACGGCCTTTTTGACTGTCTTCTTGGCCACCTCACGTCCTCCTAACTAACGTGCGGGCAAGAGCCGAATCGCCACGCGGGCTGGGGCCGATGTGCGACGGGCTTCTTACCACAGAAACAACACAACGAACTTCTCGACATCCTGTCACCGACGCTCCATGCGCTGCAACAAGCCGTCGTTCGTTTCCATCCTTTGTATGACGCTTCACCAACTATCAAGTACTCCAACTTTTTATGATCGTAACTATTTCCAAAATCTTTGCAAGTACAATTATTGAATTAGATGAAGATTTTTCTCCGAATTCCATCGCCGTTCAGCCGTCGCGGCGCGTCGGCGCGCCGTCGTACGTCGCTCGTGCCGACCGATCGATCGCGCAAATGACGCGTCCGGCAGCTTTGCCTCGGCGTCGTCGATTTCGATCTCCTCGGTGCGTCGATCCATCGCGCACAGTCAACCGACAACGCAGCCGTCGCGGCATCGCCGAGCACGCGCATCCGGCCGAATTTCATTGGCCGGAAACGGACGCATCCACGGTTGTTCCCGCGCGGCCGGACAGAAAAAACTTCGCCGCTGATTATCGAACGCACGGGTCGGTTCCTTGACGGAACCGGGGGCGGCATGCAACCCGCAACATCTTGCCACGCAACAGGTTGCGAACATACGTGCTGCTGAAAGGCAGCGCCGCCGGCCGGCCGACATCAACGGAAAACTCCGCTGTAATCTCCATGTTCCACGCCCCAATTGCTCGGTGTTTTCGGATGCCCACGCGAACAAGAAGACGGCTCTCCGAATACGCGCAACGGCATTGGCCGTCTCTTCGCTGCGACGTCGCAATGGACCCGATGAATTGGTATCCACTCGCCGTCCGCCGGCCACCGGTTGCCGCTGGGAAACGGCGGTTAAAGTCATGTCAAGATTGCGTTCATCCATAAGAGCATGGGGCAATCAAGGTAAAGATTCCGACGAGAGGCGTAATTGAAAAAAAATCCGCCGACGTGAAATTTTATTGCCAAAAAACCGCGCGAAGGTCCAATTGCGGATGTCTTTCCGCTACCGAAGAGCGTTCGCAACAGAAAAAACATGGGGTCGACCGGCCGAACATCGTCTCAATAAAACGTTGAATGAAGCCGTCGCGGCCGGTGGCTTTTGCAGTGTATTATCCGCGTAGATCGTGGTGAGTATTCTTTCGATTTCACACTCAGTGCGCCAAATCAGCGTGTGCATTACAATCCACAAATCCGCCACTGATGCTTTCTCCTGTTTAGCAGGGTTCGCTAGATTCACACATTTTTCCTCGTCCGCTCCAAGGAATTGTGTTCAACAATTGGATTTTTCCACTTCGTATTGATGTGTTGCGAGAGGAAACAGTCTCCGCAAATGTACAGAGAAACGCTTCCGTGGATCAACCTTTGATGATAAACGGGGCATCTTCAGTCCAGAATGTCGCGCAGGAACTCGACGCTCTTGCGGATGTTGTCGTCGGCCCCGTGACATTCGATCGAGATTACGCCGCTCCAGTCGGTTTGGCGGAGATAATCGATGCATTTTTTGATGTTTTGGGCGTTTACGCCGCCGCCGATCGGCACTTCGCTACAGGCGATTCCCGTCTCCTCGCCGCGCACGGCGGCCGCCAGCTCCGGGCTGACGTCCTTGATGTGGGCGTGGGAAAGATACTTGCGGAAGCGCTTCAAATATTCCAGCGGGTCGAGGCCGGAGATGAACGAGTTGCCGGTGTCGAAGTTGAAACGGAGGTACTCGGAGTCAAAATAGGCAAACAACCGCTCCATGAAGTCCCCATCGGTCGTGTACGGCCCGTGCGGCTCAACGTTGATGATTATTCCGTAGTCCTCGGCCCAGGGGAGGCACTGGCGATAATTGTCGCACGTGATGCGGAAGACCTCGTCCTTGTCGAGTCCCTCGATCTCGAATGCTCCATCGACCGTATCGACCATCGGACAGCCGAGTTCGGCCGCGAAGCGTATTGACTGCTGTACGTACTGCACGCCGAACGTCGATCCGTCGGGCCCCATGAGCGGGTAGGAACCGTCGATCTGGGATATTTTCAGCCCCATCTGGTCGCAGTATCGTCGCAGCGCCCGGGGGTTCGACTGGAGCGAGATGCCCGGTTCGTAGCCCATCGCTTGAATGAAATACTGTCCGTGGATCGCGGCGAATTCGAGGTGTTTGATGCCGTATTTGACGGCCGCCGCGGCGGCGGTGCGAAAGTTGCCGCTGAGCGGACGCCAGTTGTCGGTGTGCATTCCAAGTTCGATCATTTCGTGGTTCTCCTTGTGTTATTCCAGGTAGGCCGGGTTGTAACCCGGCGAACATTCTGCCGGGTCTCGACCCGGCCTACATTAAATCTTGAACTCCGTCAGTCCCGGCATGGGCACCGGATACCAGCCGTTTTCGTCCGGTTTGACCGGCGGCGTCATGTCGAGACTCACGTCCTCGACCTTTGGTTTTAAGATGAAGTCGGATTCGGCGACCTGATCCCAGGTCAGCTCCCGGCCGCTGTAGCAGCTCAATTGTCCCATGACGGCCACCAGCGTGCTTCGGGCCATGTAGTCGCCGCAATTGACGGGGTTGCCCGACCGGATCGCCGTGAACAGGGCCTTGTGTTCGAGGTCGTAGGGATTGCCGTCGGGGCCTCGATATTTCCACGGGTTTTCGCCGTCGATGACGCAGCGAGTCAGGTTGCATCGTCCCTTGCTGCCGAGGATCATGCTCTCGTCGCTGTTGTAGCAGCCGTTTTGAGTGCGGCAGAAGGCGTAAATCCGCACCCCGTCGTCATACTCGTATACCACGGAGTGGTGGTCGAAGACGTTGCCGTATACGTTGCCGAACGAGGCCGAGCGTCCGGCCAGTCCGTGTGCCCGGAGCGGCGTCCGTTCGCCCATTGCCCAAATGGCCCGGTCAAGGTTGTGGATCAGCGACTGGGGCACGTCGTCGCCCGATAGCCAGGCGAAGTGATATTGGTTGTTGAACTGGTACTCGACCTCGTTTTGCTCGGGCCGTCGATAATGGAGTCCGTACGGACCGCGGAGGAAATTCTCCTCGATGGCCACGATTTCGCCGATGGCCCCGTCGTGAATTCGCTTGATGGTTTCCCGGTATCCGGGATGAAACCGGCTTTGCAGTCCCGAAACGACGCTCAGCTTCTTCCGCTTGGCCAGATCACAGGCGGCCGTTACCTGGCGGACGCCGACCGGATCGATTGCGTGCGGTTTCTCGACGAAGACGTGCTTGCCGGCCTCGATGGCCGCCTGGAGATAAACCGGATGATACTTAGCCGAACAGGCGATCAGCACGATGTCGGAGCCGTCGATAACGTGCCGGTAGCCGTCCAGGCCGGAGAAACAGTGGTTGTCGTCCACCGCTACCTGGTTTGGCTTTCGCTTTGCGAGGATTTTTCGCCGGCTGTGGACGCGGTTCGGAAAAATGTCTGTCATGGCCGTCAAGCGAACGCCCGGGTCGGCGTTCATGGCGTTTAGCGCCGCGCCGGTGCCGCGGCCGCCGCAGCCGATCAGGCCGATCCGCAAAACGTCGCTGCCCGAGACGTTAGCGCCGCGGGCAAGAGACAGCCCTCCGAAGGTCGCCGCTCCGCCGGCGGCAATCGAGGTCTTCAGGAAGTCGCGCCGCGTGGGAACCGGCTTGGAATGGGATGATTTCGAGGTCATGGCGGGGATTCCTGGGGTAGGAAAGTAGGGTGGGACAAGCGTAGCGCAGTCCCACCATGCGTTTTCACAACTCCTGGTGGGACTACGATCCATTGTATCACGTCGGGGCGTCAACCAGACCGACGATCCGCAATAACCCCTGGACGGTCGCCTCGCGCTGATCGGGGGTGCATATTTCCGGTTCAAACGCCGCCCGCTGCTTGATCCCTTCGATCGTGGCCAGCATCCAATCGACCGCGCGGCGTGGATCGACGACTTGTAGTTGGTCGTTGTCGCAGGCCGCCTGGACCAACCCGACGAACAACTCCCGCACGGTATCGTAAAACCGTGCCCAGCCGGCGCGGATTTCTTTGTCTTGGAGCGAGAGGGCGAAGACTTCCGTGGTAAACACGCGGCTTTCACGGTCGAAGAGGCAGCTCTGCACGGAGAATCGCAACACCCGCTCGAGTTGTTTCAAGGGGTCGTCGTCCCGTGCGATTTCGGCGCGTGCCCGTTGCTGCCAGCGGCGATAGTAGTACGCACAAGCCGCGTGGAGCAGTTCCTTTTTCGACTTGTAGTGCCAGTAGAAGCTCCCCTTGGTGACCCCGGCGGCGGCGGCGACCTCGTCGAGATTCACGCTGCGAATTCCCTTCTTCGCAAAGAGCTTATAGGCGCAACGGGCCAACTTCGATCTCATCTGCGGGGCACAAACCGGCATCGCTTACGTCCTTTCCGGCCATTTCACGATCATTCATTTACCATACTGGATAGTATGGAACGTGTCAACGGGTAAAAGCAAAGATTCTATCCGGAAACAACGATATTTAGCCCCGGGTGAATACACCCGGGGCAAGCGGTTTTTCGCGTTCACCCCGGCCCGCCATGTATTCACGGCGGGCTAAATTACACTTTCAGGACGCATTCTCAGGTGGGGGAAGGTTGGTGATACAGCCCGTGCGTCTCGATGTACTTCTCCACCGCCGGAGGAACGCGGTAGCGAATGCTTTGCCCCAGCGAAACGCGACGGCGCAGATCGCCGGCGCTGATGTCGATCTGGGGCATCTCGACCCGGTGGCAACGGATCACCTCGATCCGCTCCGCGCTCGCAATGCCGCGGAGGCACTCGAAATCGATCGGCCCGGCGCCGGGACGGCAAGCCGCCACCGGAACGGCCAGCTCACAGACCCTCGATGCGTTGCGCCAGCGGGGCAGGTCCAACAGCATGTCGGCCCCCATCAGGAAGAACAGTTCGCGGCTCGGGTCTTCCGTGTGAAAGTGGGCCAGTGTATCGACCGAATAGTGTACCCCGCCCCGTTCGATCTCGTGGCGGCAGACGGAGAAGGCCGGATTGCCGGCCGTGGCCAGTTCCAACATCTCGACGCGATGTTCGGCCGCGGTCGGTTGCCGGTCCTGCTTGTGCGGCGGAGTGGCGGTCGGAAGAAACCAGACCTCGTCCAGCCGGCACTGCTCGCGGCAACATTCCGCCAGCAGAAGGTGTCCGTAGTGGATCGGATCGAATGTGCCGCCGAGGATTCCCAGTCGCATTTTTTTATACTTTATTGACCGTTCGGCCGAGTTTTTTCTCGACGCCGGCCACCTTTCCGTCAATTCGACCGGCGCGGTCCTTTCGATAGTCGATTTTGATTGAACATTCGATCCGATCGCAATCGACCGCCATGGCCTCGAAACACTTCTTCACGACGCTCAGTGCGTCGTCGAAGCCGGCTTCCAAAGTGGTTCCCATTGAGTGACAGCGGTAATTTACGCCGCTGCGGTCGATGATGTCGATGCTTCGCGCGACATAGTCGCCGAGGCTTTCACCTTTGCCGAGGGGAAACATGCTGAAATCGAGCAATACCACTGGAACTCCCTTGCCATTTGGCCCGCCGCGAATACACGGCGGGCGGAGTTGACGTAACCAACACGTTGTGCCCCGGGTGTATTCACCCGGGGCTAAATAGATTTTTCAATCCGCCGCATTTTCAAGCGACCACCAACCGACGTTGGTTCCACGAGGAATAATATGCGGCCTTCCGTGGGGAGGTCAATTGTGCCAGGACGCGCCTAGCAGCTTGTTGAACAAGTCGGTTTCCAAGAGTTCGGGTGCCACTGCTGGCTTGTCCAGCAGTGTTTCCCCGGGTGTTTCTCCTCGCACTGCTGGGCAAGCCAGCAGTGGCACCCTTTTTCAACGGGTTGCTAGGCTTGAAATCGTTTCAGATGGACGGCCAACATTCGGACCAGATCGGCGAGGGAAAACGGCTTGGCAAGGAAATCGTCGCAGCCGGCCGCTAGACACTCCTTGCGATCGGTCGGTGCGAATCGGGCCGTCAAAGCGATGATCGGGTTGGCAAACCCCGCGCGGCGAAGGGCCTTGGTGGCGTCGAATCCATCGAGTACGGGCATCTGCACGTCCATGATGATCATGTCGAACGGCCGGCCGTCGTCGCGGGCGGCACAAGCCCAATCAATCGCCTCCCTTCCGTTTTCGGCTACGACCACTTCCGCGCCGGCTTTCCGCAACATCAGCGACAACAACAACTGGTGGTCCCAATCATCTTCTACCAAGAGAATCCGGCAAGCCAACCGGGGCAAGGGGGCAGACAAACGATCTGTTTGGGAATCCATGTTCAACGCTTCTAGGTATTACCGGAATGACCCTGCCCCAGGCCATACGAGTGACAACAACCAAGAAAGCTGAAAAGGAATTGATACCGCAAAACTGACGATTCGGCTATCCCACTATCGAGGGATTTCGGGTAGTGGGACGTGGTTTTCCGTGGAGGGGGTCTGCCGCCAGAGCCAAGCGAATCAGCTTTGCCAGGGAGTCGGCCCTCATTTTTTTCATGAGTTTTGCCCGACGGACCTCGATGGTCCGAACGCTCAAATTCAACTCGGCGGCGATTGTTTTGTTCGACTTGCCGTCGATCAACAGGCGTAGCACGTCGTGCTCGCCGGAAGTTAGGTGTTGCAGGCGGTCGCGTACCTTCAATCGCAGCGCAAGGGATTGGCGATGCTGGTTGTCCCACTTGAGTGCTTCCTGGATGGCTTCCCAAAGTTGCTGGTCTCGACAGGGTTTTTCCAGGAAGTTCAGCGCGCCGGCTTTCATCGCGCGGACCACCATCGGCACGTCTCCGTAGGCCGACATGACAATGGCCGGCAAGAGAATGTCCTCGTGGTTGAACTGTTCGAGCAGTCCCAGGCCGCTGATGCCCGGCATCCGCACGTCAACTAACAGGCACCCCGGTCTCGCGGCGTCGAAGGCGTCGAGAAACTCTTGGGCCGACGCGTACGCCTCTGCCTGCAAACGCATTGAACGGACCAACACGGTCAACGCCTGCCGGACGGCGGGATCGTCGTCGATGATGAAGATGGTTGATTCAGTCTGCACGCCTATGTTCTCCCGTATCGATCGGCAAGGAAAAGTGGAAAATCGTGCCCCGGCCCGAGGCTTGCGTGACCCAAAGCTTTCCCCCGTGGTTCTCGATGATCGATTGGCTGATGGACAACCCCATTCCCATTCCATCGGGTTTGGTGGTAAAGAAGCGGTCGAAGACGCGATCGACCATCTCGGGTGGAATGCCCACGCCGTTGTCTTGGAGGTCGACGACGATGTACCCCCGGTCGCCCAGCGAAGTGCGGATGATCAGCCGCGGGGACTCGTGGTCCGACTCGTGCAACGCCTCAAAGGCGTTGCGCATCAAGTTCACAAACACCTGCTCGATTTGGATGCGGTCGCCGACGATCGGCGGCAAGGGTTCGGTGAACTGAAAAACCACTTCGGTCTGCGCCATCCGCGCGTCGATGTTCATCAACTCGGCCACGTCGCGAATCAGCGCGTTCAGATCGAGGACCGCCTGAAAAGGTTTGGCCTTGGTGACGAACCGCCGCAGGCGGCGGATGATGCCGGCGGCCCGGTCGGACTGTTCGCTAACCTGGTTCAGCGAAGCCGACAATTCATCGATCCGGTTCCGACCGTCGTCTTGCAGCAGCCGCCTGCAGGCCTGGGCGTAACTGCATATCGCGCTTAGGGGTTGGTTCAGTTCGTGGGCCAATTCCGCTACCATCTCCCCAACCGTGCTCAATCGGGCCACGTGGGCAAGTTCGGCCTGGTGCCGATGCACTTGATCTTCCGCGCGACGCCGCTCGTCCATTTCCACTCGCAGCCGCTGGTTGGCCTCGGCCAATTCCGCCGTCCGCTGATGCACCCGCTGCTCCAACTCTTCGTGCGCCTGACGCAATTGTTCCTCGGCCTCGGCCAACCGCTCGGCCTGCCGCACCCGCTCCAAGGCTCGATCGATCACCGCGGGCAACAACTTCATGAAAGTGGCGCCCTTGACCAGGTAATCGTAGGCGCCTCGCTTCATCATTTCCACCGCCACGCTCTCGCTGCCGTGTCCGGTGGCCACCACGAATGGAACATGTTTCCCCCGAGACTCGATTTGTTCGAGTAGTTGCTTGCCATGCATGTCGGGCAAACTATAGTCCAACAGCATCAGGCGGGGGGAACAACGATCGAGACACGCCAGGGCCGATGCGCCGTCGTCGGCGACGACCGTGCTATGGCCGGTCTTGGTCAAACACCGTTCGATCAGCGCCTGCAACGCGACGTCGTCTTCGACGACGAGGATCAACTCCGAACTCTGTTCGGGAGACGCGTTCTGATCGGTAGTCTTACTCTTCTCATCGAGGGACAACATAATTGTGTCTTCTCGGCTGCCGTTCCAATTCTCACTCGCCAATGGAGAAGTACGCCTGGCAGGAATCGAACCTGCGGCCTACGGTTTAGGAAACCGTTGCTCTATCCCCTGAGCTACAGGCGCAACATCTTGGGGCGCAAGGAGTTATGTGATTTCTGGTTTTCTCGCTCTAGCAGTCCGTTGAGAAAGGGTGCCACTGCTGGCTTGCCCAGCAGTGTGGGGAAAAACACCCGGAAAAACACTGCTGAACAAGCCAGCAGTGGCACCCGATTTCTCGAAAACCGACTTTTTCAACGGACTGCTAGGGCTTTACGGTAAACTATACCTCCGAGGTGGCGTATGCGTTTTGACGCCCCGCCGGTTGTGGGCCGGCGGGCGTCGAACGACACCACCATCTTATCGTAATAAGTGAAGAGGTGTGCCGTGTCCGATTCTACCGCAAAACGCCGAAAAGAGAAACCCGCCAAACCCCCGACAAAACTAACCGCTCTACCCCCACGCGATCGGCAAGTGGGCCAAAACCATCCGGGGCAAAACCTTCTGCTTTGGCGCCTTCTCACCAGAATTCGTGGGTGAATTTTGGCTCAGGCAGGTTCCCGAGTTGGTGATATAGGGCGATTTCGATGGCTTTTGCCGTCCGAAAGCCGTACGTTTTTCTCATTGTCGGTTTTGCCTTGTTGTTCAGACCTTGCCGCAATCCCCGCCGAAATGGCGCCTTGCTCAACGGTCTGCCCGTGCTGGTGCAGGCCACGTTGCCCGATCCACGGACGGCAAAACTGCGAGCGAAGTTTCGCCGCCGCTGACGCTCAAACAGGTCGGGACCGAATTGGGCGTTACCAAAGAGCGTATTCGTCAGATCGAGGCCCGGACGCTCGACAAGCCGCGAAAAAGCGGCCGAGGAAAACAGCAACGAGCTTTCCGGCTGAATCCAGCAGTAGGCGACTCCAGTCGCCGAACCCTGGTTTCACCAATCGCACCTCTTCTTCCCTAATCCTTCACGTATTGGCCACTGAAGTGGCCAACCCTCCGCCTTCCGCCCTTACCCTCTCCCGAAACCCTCACCCCCGGCCCTTCTTCCAAAGGGAGAGGGGAGACTTTTTAATATGGCAGCGCAAGGTTGGAATATGAGTACCATGATCGACACAATCCGTAGGGTGCGTGAAACGCACCAAGTACAAGATGTTGTGGTGCGTTTCACGCACCCTACTAATCTTGCGCTGTCATATTAATCACGCTCTGAGAGCGTTCGGATTGAAATTCAGCCGCAAACCCCCTCTTCGTGGTGGGTTAGACCTGAATTTTCCAGAATTGGCACGCCTGTTTTCAATTT
>JAUWNG010000151.1 GCA_030612765.1 Planctomycetota bacterium | reverse complement strand
CGACCATCTGAAAAACCGTGCAATTCCAAACCAACAAACTGAAACGCGGCTACGAAGTAAAATCCTCAACAAATTCACTCGCCTCGGACTCCCCGAGTTCGAGTGGAATTAGTCAACAAGGCCACTGACAACTGACAACTCTAAACCATGTCCGCCATCCGAACCGAGCGATTGACGAAACGATTCGGCCCGCTGACCGCGGTCGACGAGTTGACGCTCGACGTGGCCGAGGGGGAGCTGTTCGGACTGGTCGGTCCCGACGGGGCAGGCAAGACGACCACCATGCGGCTGCTCAGCTCGATCATGACGCCCAGCGAAGGCGACGCCTGGGTCGCGGGTTGCCACGTAGTCCGCGAAGCGGAGAAGATAAAAGAGCGCATCGGCTACATGAGCCAGCGGTTCGGGCTGTACGCCGACCTGACGGTGATGGAAAACATCAATTTCTACGCCGACATCTACAACGAGCCGCGACGCGGCCGCCGGGAAAAAATCGACCGGCTGCTGGCCTTCAGCAACTTGACTCCCTTCCGGCGGCGGTTGGCCGGCAATCTCTCGGGCGGGATGAAGCAAAAACTGGGGCTGGTCTGTGCGTTGATCCACACGCCGAAGGTGTTGTTCCTCGACGAGCCGACCAACGGCGTCGATCCGGTCTCGCGGCGCGAATTCTGGCGGATACTCCACCAACTATTGCAGGAAAAGGTGACGATCTTCGTCTCCACGGCGTATCTGGACGAGGCCGACCGCTGTGGGCGGGTGGGGCTTGTGCATCGCGGCCGGATGCTCGCCTGCGGAACGCCCGCCGAGATCAAACGGTTGATGCGCGGCACGATCCTGGAGGTCCGCGCCGAGCAGCCCCGACGGGCGGCGGCGGTGCTCAAGGAACGCTTGCCGGCCGCGTCGGTGGGGCTTTTCGGCGACCGTTTGCACATTGTCTCCAATGAACCGGACCGAGCGGCGGAAGAAGCGCGTACCGAGTTGGCCAAAGCCGGTCTTGGCGTCCTCGGCATCCGGACCATCGAGCCGTCGTTGGAGGACGTGTTCATTTCCGTGCTGGCGGAGAATGTTCATGGAGGTCAACCATGAACGACTACACCGTGGTGGTCGAAAACCTGGAAAAACGGTTCGGCGCCTTTGTGGCCGTAGACCGCGTCAGTTTTCGGATCGAGCGCGGCGAGGTCTTCGGCTTTTTGGGTCCGAACGGGGCGGGCAAATCGACCACCATCCGGATGCTCTGCGGCATACTCACTCCCAGCGGCGGCTCGGGCACGGTCGCCGGGTTCGACATCCGCACACAGCCCGAGCTGGTAAAGACGCAAATCGGCTACATGAGCCAGAAGTTCTCGCTCTACCAGGATCTAACCGTCGAGGAGAACATCGACTTCTACGGCGGCATCTATCGCATCCCGCCGGAAAAACGCCGGCAACGGAAGGAGTGGGTAATCGAAATGGCGGGCCTGACCGAGCATCGCCGCCGGCCGACCTCGATCCTCTCCGGCGGATGGAAGCAGCGGCTCGCCCTCGGTTGCGCCATACTGCACGAACCGCCGGTCGTGTTTCTCGACGAGCCGACCTCGGGCGTCGATCCGATCAGCCGTCGCCGGTTCTGGGACCTGATCTACGAGATGTCGGATCGGGGCGTGACCGTCTTCGTCACCACGCACTACATGGACGAGGCGGAATACTGCAACCGGCTGGGACTGATCTATCGCGGCGAGTTGATCGCCCTGGGCACGCCGCATGAGCTAAAGTCGGAGACGCCCCGATCGGACGGCACGCTGCCGTCGCTGGAAGAGGTTTTCGTCTCGCGGATCGAGGCCCGCGACCGCGTCGAACAGCCCGAGCGGGAGGTGCGACGATGAATCCGCGCCGCGTGAGAGCCGTTGCCCGAAAGGAGTTTTTGCACGTCGTGCGCGACCCGCTTAGCCTGCTGATGGCCCTGGCCACGCCGGTGCTGCTGCTGACGTTGTTCGGCTTCGCGCTGACCCTCGACGTGGACAACGTTCCCCTGGCCGTGTGGGACCAGAGCAACACGCCGCGGAGCCGGGAGCTGGTCGGCCGCTTCGACGGTTCGCCCTATTTCTCGCTCAGGATGAACGTCGACAACTATCGGGATTTAGTCCATGCGATCGACTCGGGCCAGGCGATGATGGGGCTGGTCGTGCCGAGCGATTTTGCCGAAAAGATCGAAGCCGGCCGCAACGCCCCGGTGCAATTGATCGTTGACGGCAGCGACTCGAACACGGCTATGATCGCCATCGGTTACGCCGGCGTGGTGGCCGAAATCTACGCGCTCGACCTGACCATCGAACAGAACCAGCGCCGCGGCGGGCCATCGCTGAATATCCCCCTCGACGTGCGGCCGAGGGTTTGGTTCAACGAGGAGTTGGAATCGAGAAACTTCATTATCCCCGGGCTGATCGCCGTGATTATGATGGTCATTGCGGCGATGCTCACCTCGCTGACGGTTGCCCGGGAGTGGGAACGCGGCACGATGGAGCAGTTGATCTCCACACCGGTCAAACCGGGCGAGTTGATCCTCGGCAAGCTCGCCCCGTATTTCGTCATCGGTATGTGCGACGTGTTGCTGGCCGTGTTGATGGCCGAGTTCGTCTTCCACGTGCCCTTGCGCGGCAACGTGGCGTTGTTGTTCGGCATGTCGGCGGTCTTTCTGGTCGGGGCGCTGGCGATGGGCATGACCGTCAGCATCGTCACCCGCAGCCAGTTGCTCTCCTGTCAGGTGGCGGTGGTCGCCACGTTCCTGCCCGCGTTCCTGCTGTCGGGCTTCATTTTCACCATCGCCAACATGCCGCCGGTGATACGGGCGATTACATACATTGTGCCCGCGCGATACTTCGTGGCCATCCTAAAGGGCATTTATCTGAAGGGGGTTGGGTTGGAGATACTCGGCGCTCAGGCGGCTCTGTTGGCCGTTTACGCCGCCGTGATGGTGACTTTGGCGAGGATTAGTTTGAAAAAGAAATTGACATAACTCCTGGTTCCCATGCTCTGCATGGGAACGAGTATCCAACCACTGACCACTGGCCACTGATCGCCCTCATACCCGACCCCTCTCCCAAAGGGAGAGGGGAGATTGAAGATGTTCGAGCGCGTCAAGCACATGCTGATCAAGGAGTTCATCCAGGTCTTTCGGGATCCGCGGATGAGGGTTGTCATTTTCTTGATCCCCTGCGTACAAGTAATGATTATCGGCTACGCGGTCTCGACCGACGTAAAGCACGTGCGGACGGCCGTCTACGACCTCGACAACAGCCGGCCCAGCCGCGAGGTGACGGCGCGGTTCGTCCGCTCGGGCTATTTTGACGTGACCGAGCGGATCGGCGACGACGCCCGGGCACGCGAACTGCTCGACCGCGGGGAGGTGAGCGCCGTGCTGCATTTCCAGCACGGTTTCGCCGAAGACATCCACGCCGGCCGCACCGCCCGGCTCCAGGTGTTGATCGACGGCACCGACTCGAACACGGCCGGCATCGTGGCCGGCTACGCGGTGAAAATCGCCACGGCCTACTCGAAACACGTGCTGATCGAGCGCGTCGAACGGGCTTTCGGTCCGGCGGGAAAGACCGGCACGATCAAACTGCAAACCCGCGCCTGGTTCAACGAAAACCTGGAGAGCCGCAACTTCTTCGTCCCCGGCGTGCTGATGATCGTCGTGGCCCTGAGCACTCTGCTGCTGACGAGCATGGCGGTGGTGCGGGAAAAGGAGATCGGCACGATTGAACAGATCATGGTCACGCCGATCACTCCGGCGGAGTTCATTCTCGGCAAGACGGTCCCCTTCGCGCTGATCGGCCTGGCCCAGGCGATCATCGTCGCGCTGCTCGGCGTGTTCTGGTTCGAGGTGCCGATCCGCGGTAGCGTGTTTTTGTTGCTGCTGGCGACCCTCCTATTCTTGATGAACATGCTCGGCACGGGCCTGCTGATCTCGACCTTCAGCCAGACGCAACAGCAAGCGATGATGACCACGTTCCTGCTCTTCTTCCCGGCGATGCTGTTGTCGGGATTCGCCTTTCCGATCGCCAACATGCCCCAGGTGGTGCAATGGATAACGCTGGTCAATCCGCTGCGTTATTTTCTAGTGATCGTCCGCAGCATATTTCTAAAGGGGGTCGGACTGGAGATTCTGTGGGCGCAGATGCTCCCGCTGTTTGCGATGGGGATCGCCATGCTCTGGCTGGCGGTGCGGCGGTTCCACAAGACGCTGTAGGAGGCGACTCCTGGGGTCGATTGTAGCTTGCTCACCCGGAATTCGGCGACTGGAGTCGCCTCCTACAAATTTTTCAACGGGCTGCTATCACTCTTTCAACGGACTGATAGTTCTTTCAAATTGCGGAAAAAACTCGGATAAGTCTTCGCCACACAGCCGGGGTTTCGCACGATAACCCCCGGAACAACCAGCCCGACCAACGCCAGACTCATCGCCAGACGATGGTCGTCGTGCGGATCGATCTCGGCGCCGTGCAGAGGACGAGGCGTAATCGTCAGCCCGTCGCGGCGCTCCTCAACCTCGGCGCCGAACTTCCGCAACTCCGCCGCCAAAGCGCCGATCCGGTCGGACTCCTTGAGGCGAATATGGGCAACGCCGCGGATCGTCGTCGGCCCGGCGGCGAACAACGCCGCGGCGGCCAGCGTCGGAACCACGTCGCTGATCGCGCCCATGTCGATCTCGATGCCGTGCAACGGCCGGCCGGTTACGGTCACTCGGTCCGAGTCATACCGCACTTCGCAGCCCATCCGCCGCAGACATTCGCAGAACGCCAGGTCGCCTTGCAGACTGCCGCGCGAGAGGCCCTCGACGGTCACTTCTCCTTGGGTGATCGCCGCGGCGGCGAGGAAATAGCCGGCGGCAGTCGCGTCCGGCTCGATCGCATATCGTCTGGCTCGGTAACGTTGAGGGGCGGAGACGATGAAACGCCTGGCGTCCGGCTCATTCGTGACGACGCCGAACGACGCCATCACGGCCAACGTCATATCGACGAAGGGCCGGGAGACCAGGTTTCCAGCGACCGCGAGTTCCACGTCGGTCTCGGCGTACGGCGCGGCCATCAGCAGGCCGCTGAGGAACTGGCTGGAAACGTCTCCGGCCAGGGTAGCCCGACCGCCTCGCAACCCTCGGCCGCGGACAACCACCGGCGGACAGCCGTTGCCGGATTCCGAAACCGCCTCGGCGCCGAGTTGACCGAGGGCTTCAAGGAGGTCTCCGATCGGACGCTGGCACATGCGCGGCGAGCCGTCGATCCGGTAGGTTCCGTGGCCCAGTGCCGCGACGGCCGTGAGAAACCGCGCCGTCGTGCCGCTGTCGGCTGCGTACAACTTCACGTCGCCGGAAGGCAGTTCGCCGCCGCGGCCGGCAACGCGAATGGCCGCCGCGGCCCTGTCGTGTTCGACCGCGATGCCTAACCGCAGCAAGGCTTCGATCATCGTCCGGGTGTCGTCGCAGTCCAACGCCCCGGTCAGCACCGATTCTCCCTCGGCCAGCGCGGCACAGACCAGCGCTCGATTGGTGATGCTTTTCGATCCCGGCGGGCGGATCGACGCCCTTAGAGGGCCGTTCGGTCGGATTTCGACGTGGTCAACCATTTCCGTAAGTATAGTGTTCCGCGTCGACGGAAAACAGCCTCAAGGATGAAAGGCTGCTTTCCCTGGTAGCGGCGAGCGGTGCGGGATACGCCTGTGGGATAATCCCACTTGACTACTTTCCCACCCTGTACTACAATAGATAATGTTGGAAATCAGAGGGAATGCCATGACCACCAAAACCGCCGACAGCAAGGGGCGAGTCGTGCTGGGACCGCAATTCGCCGGTCAAACTGTGATTGTCGAGCAAGTCGACGACACGGAAGTCCGCGTGACCATCGCCGCCGTGGTGCCGAAGCGGGAAATGTGGCTGCAAAGCAACGCCAAAGCACGAGCGTCGGTCCTGCGAGGATTGGCCCAAGCCCGCGAGGGGAAGCTTGCCAAAACGCCTCCAAACCTGGACCGGGACGCGACACTGGCGAAAAGGCTTGACGATTGATGTTCACTCTTCGCTGGACAGTCGAAGCCGACCGTTCATACCGCGAGTTGAAGGCCGACGCGGAAAGGAACCTTGCCGCCCGGACGCGAAAATCGAAGCCGAAATCGAGCAAGGCGGAAGGTCCGTTCAAGCAGGTCCACAAGACGCTCCAACTCTTGCGTTCCAACCCCCGCCACCCGGGTCTGCAAACGCACGAGTACCGCTCGCTCGAACATCCTTATGATCCGAGTGGCAAGGTATTCGAGGCATACGCCCAACATAAGACCCCCGGCGCGTATCGCGTGTTCTGGTGCTACGGACCCGGCAAAGGCGAGCTAACGATCATCGCCGTCACGCCGCACCCGTGAGTCAAGTAGGTCAGGCACCCCGTACCTGACCTACTTGACTCTTCGCTGGACAGTCGAAGCCGACCGCTTACCCCGCTCCCACGCCGCGGTCGAAGGCGTCCTGGTCGCGGCCGTAGAGGGCGAGGACCGACTCGAACGTCGCGTCCGAGATTTTCCAGACCGGCTGCTCCTCGGTGTGGTCGTTGCAGTGGGCGGTCAACAGTCGGTACATGAACTTGAATAGGTGCCGAGGCACGCGCAACGTGCCGAATGCGTCCATCAGACGCCGCTGGTCGAGGTTCTCGAAGAGGTCCAGGATTTTCGGCTTCCGCCCGTCGGCGGCACAGGCGGCGATCCGCAAGTTGGCCATGTCGTACAACGATTGGCCCGTCCAATCGAGCGAGCGGATCATGTTTTGCTTGTCGAGCCGGGCGCGTTGATGGAAGTCGCGGTCCTGCTGGTCGAGCATCCGCTCCAACTCGATCGGCAGGAGCATCTTCAGCCCAAGCCCCGGATGTTTGAGGAACTTGTTGTCCAGCATCGGCCAGACCAAGGCCCGCATCAGCTCGTTGGCGCCGTTGATCAGATGCGACTCGTCGACGCGATCGACCAGAACCAAAATCCCGTCGAATTGCATCGAGCGGAGTACGCCTTGGAGCTTGGTCAGCAGTTCGTAGCGGTCGTCGGTTCGCTGCCAGGCGGGCAACGGCTGGCCGACGATCTCGGCGCCGGGAAAGTTCAGCAGCGTCCGGCAGAGGAGTTTCGTGCTTCGGTTCAGCACGCGCGTGTTGCGCGCGATCCGCCGCGCCTTCCACCACCAGCGCAACAGCCGCCAGCCACGCGGTGCCCACGCGGCCGCGATCAGCAGATAGGGCCACGGACGGCCGAACGCCGAGAGTCCCCCAAACCAAGCGAACAGAACGATCGCCGCCACGGTGGCCAGAACGCCCAGGGCCAGATCCCATTTGGACGGCCACGTGCGGAACCGCAGCCGTCGGCGCAGGCGGCGCCAACGCTGAAACGAACTTTCGGCGGTCGATTGGTCGTAGCAGGCCGCCAGCAGCATAACGTCGCGAACCTGCGCCTTGTCGAGCCTCTCGATCGGCAGGGCCTCGTCGCGGGCGGCCGGATACCGCGCCTGTTTGTTGCCCAATATCCGATCGGTCAACTGCGTAACGGCCAGCGAGAGGATGGCGTCCATGTGGTCCCACAGCCGCCATTGACCGAGCATCCGGTCGGTCCGTCGCCGCCGGCCCGAAAACCGGTCGCGGAAGCGGTCCAAAAAGGCGTTGAAGTCGTCGTATTGGACGACGAACGACTGATGCTCGGGATGGTCGGCGTTGTAGTCGGCCAGATGTCGGGCAATTTGCAGGCGAATGGCCGTCTTGCCCGAGCCTTTCTCGCCGAACACAACGGCCGTGGCCGGCTCCGAAGGGTCGCCGTATATTTTGTCCCAGGCGGGATGGAAGGAGTTGCGGATGCAAGAGCCCTTGAATACCAGGTCGGTCTGAGCGTCTTCGTCGGCAAAGGGATTCGAGGCGATACCGTGATGGTCGAGGAAGGGTTGTATTCTCATTGGTTGGATAAGACCAAAAGGAGGATGGCGAACAGTAAAAGGACGGCGAAAGTCAGCCCGCCGATGAAGATGTACTGCGTGGTTCGGTCCCGGGTGCGGTGCTTTGCGGAACGGATATGCAAGGGCGCGGCAACGGGTTCGGGCACGATGGTTTCCAGGCCGGGGAACGACGCCGTCGGCGAGAGCTGCGGAAACACGTTCCCGGCGTCCCGCCAGTCGCGCCAGCCCTCGTGCCAGACGAGCGTTTCGGCGGCGATGCGTCCTTCGGCCAACCAGGTCCGCATACAATCGGCGGTGGCCGGTCCAAACTGACCGCCCGAGGTGGGCCGGACGTACCAGACGACCTCGCCCGCCTCGGCCAATGGATCGTCGGCCTCGGTCGGTGATGCCGTTGCCGAGTGGGCGGAATCGGCGGAAGGCGTTGGGGTGCGGTCGGGCGACGGCGCGGCTTCGGCAACCGTCATTTCATCGACTGTCGCCTCGGAAGCTGCCGGAGCCTCGCATCCCCCCTCTTGAGATTGAGGTTGCCGTCGGTGGGAACTGGGGCGCGTGCTTTCCAGGGGAATCTGCATCTTAGCCCCGCAGAACGGGCAGATGCCATTCCGCCCGGCCTGAAAATCCTTGACATTCAGTTTATGCCCGTTCGGACAATAAAAGCGTATGCCCATGATCGCCGCCGTTTCCCGTGTGGTTTGGTCAATTATACCTCTTTCAAGCAGTTGGTTCCATGCGGCGGGCAGCCGAACGGTCCTCGGACGGACGCCCCTACCATCGAGGTGGCAGCGTTGTGTCTGTAGGAGGAAATGATTATGATAGTTGTTTTGATTCTGAGGCGGAGGAAGCCATGCGAATTGCCGTCGGAAGCGATCATCGCGGCGTGGAATTGCGGGCGAAACTGATCGAACATCTCGAAAAACTCGGGGAAGAGGTCGTCGATATGGGGGCCGACGGCCAACAGCCCGTCGATTATCCCGACATCGCCGCCTCGGTTGCCCGGAAAGTGGCCGGTGGAGAAGTGGAACGGGGTATTTTAGTTTGTGGAACCGGCATCGGAATGTGCATCGCGGCCAACAAGATACCAGGCGTCCGCGCCGCGCCATGCCACGACGACGTCACTGCCGAGTTGAGCCGTCGGCACAACGACCTGAACGTGCTATGCCTTTCCGGCGATCTGATCGGCGAAAAGTTGGCCGACCGGCTGGTCGAGATATGGCTGAAGACTCCGTTTGACGGCGGCCGCCACGCCCGGCGCAACGAAAAGATCGTCCAACTCGAGATCTGCGGCGCCGTGCCCTGCGAGGAAGAGGTCGGGCTTTTGTCAAAAGCGCAACCTCATCCTTGAAATATCTTCATAGGCCGGATCGAGACCCGGCACGGCCGGGCAAAATGTCGGGTTACAATCCGGCCTGCTCCTTTTTGGCCACCAGGTGTTGTTTTGCGGGGCGGATATAGTAATCCCGCAAACTCACCACGGTGTGCCCGGCCTGAAGCGCGAGACGGGCCGGCCGTGCAGCTTGCCAAGAGTTTTGAGATTCCCTATATTTCTGGGTCTTCAGCAGAATGTGTGGGTGAAGAGGGGTGAGTAGGGCGAGGTTTGTTGGGGGTGTAGGGGGCGGATTTTGTGAGAGATGGTAGGGCAAATGAATGGCGCGGCGGGAGAAAGAGAGCCCTGACGGCGGAGGCCGCCAGGGCCTACGGGTCATTCACCCGCCCTAACCTGGCCCGGTGGGCCAAGCGGCTGTCGTGGCAGGAAGTGGCGAGGGTGTTT
>JAUWNG010000106.1 GCA_030612765.1 Planctomycetota bacterium | reverse complement strand
CATACAAAACAAAATAAGACAGTGGTTCGAGGGGGCGTAACAGCCTGTTGAAAAAGGGTGCCACTGCTGGCTTGCCCAGCAGTGCATGGGGAAAACTCCCGGGAAAACACTGCTGGACAAGCCAGCAGTGGCACCCAAACTTCCAAATCCGACTTTTTCAACGGCCTCCTAGGAAACAGGTTTACGGTAAAGCCAGGATTCGATTCGCTCGAGATCATGCAACAAGTCGCTCACGCCTTCGGACGCGCTCACCATCAGCAATCCGCCCGGCCGCAAGGTAGCGCGAATGTTGTGAAGCACCGCGGCCTTGGAAGGCTTGCTGAAATAGATTAGCACATTCTTTAGGAACACAAGGTCAAAAGGCCTTTCATGGAGCGGCGCCATTAAATTATGTTGGCGAAAGGACATCATATCGGTGAGGATCGGCCGAGCCTGCCAGACTTCGTTGTCCTTGGCCTTGGTGAAGAAGCGTTGGCAATAATCCTTGGGCACCAGATGCATCGCCCGTTGTCCGAACACGGCCGTTTTGGCCTGTTTCACCGCTTCCACGCCGATATCGGTTCCGAGAATGCGAATCTGCCACCGCTGAAAGGCGGGCAGGCAAGCGGCAATGCAGCAGGCCGCGGTCGTCGCCTCGTCGCCGGTGCTGCACGCGGCCGACCAGATCCTCATGCAAGGCCGCCCTCCGGTCGTCCGCACCGAGGCCGAACGCTCCGGCAGGTAGACTTTGCGGAGCCAATCCCACTGGTTCTTGTCGCGGAAAAGATACGTCTCGTGCGTGGTGACTTCCTGGAAGAAGGCGTCCCACTCCGGATCCCGCGGCGGCAACTCCTTGAGGTACTGGTAGTATTTCTCAAAATCCTTCACCCCAGTCGCTCGCAGCCGGCGCCGCAGGCGGTTGGAAAGCAGCATCTTCTTCTGCGGCAAGATGCGTATCCCCGTCCGTGTATGGATCAGTTCGGCGTAGCGAGCCAATTGGGCGTCGCTCACCTGATCGATCGCGACAAACGACGGTATCGCGCCAACGGGCGGCTGCGGCGCTATGAGTTCCGATAGTGACATGATGTGGTTTTTTCAAATGGTGACTTTATTGGAGACTCGGGCGGTCGATACCATGCGCTTGGTTCGCCGGACACATCGGGCGATCGTCGCGGCCGCGTCGTTCAGACTGAACTGCCGATCCACGTTTCCTTTCACGAAGGCCACTTTGTTCATGCCATAGACGTCGGAGCTTGCATCGTCTTGGCCCAGCACGTAGCCGCCCGCGGCGCGAATGGCTTGGCAGCCGTCGACGCCGTCGCGGCCCATGCCGGTCATAATCACTCCCAGGCAGTTTTGGCCGAAGGCTTTGGCCGCGCTGGTCATCATCACGTCCACCGATGGAATATGTCCGCTCACCGTGTCGCCGTCGCGGATCGTCACTTTGACGCGCGTGCCTAGCCGCACCAATCCAAGATGCTTGCCGCCTGGGGCGATCAGCACGCAATTCGGCTGGAGCAGGTCGCCATTGGCGGCCTCGCGAACCAACAGTTCCGAAACGCCGTTCAGCCGCGTGGCCAGCGGTCCGGTAAACTGCGGCGGCATGTGCTGCACGATCACGATCGGCGGCATCGGCGGCCGGATCGCCCCGAGCAACTTGTCCAGCGCCGGTGGCCCGCCCGTCGATATGCCCAGCGCCACGCACTTATCGGCCAACTCGGCGGGACAGGCATCCGCGTCCGCCTTGGTCGGCGGGACTGAAACCACGCCGGGATCGGCTCGCCTTTTCCGCCGGGCCATCATGCGACGAACGTCCACGCTGGCCGCGCCGCGTATCTTTTCGATCAGTTCAATCGCAAACGTCGCCCGGGCAATGGCGCCGCCGCCGGGCTTGGCTATGTAGTCAACCGCGCCGCGGTCCAGCGCCTCCAGCGTGATTGCCGCGCCCGCATGAGTCAGCGCGCTGACCATAATCACCGGCGTCGGCTGGCGCCGAAGGATTCTGTTGAGTACGGCGAGGCCACTCATCTCGGGCATCTGGATGTCGAGCGTGACCACGTCGGGACGCAGGGAAGCGATCATGTCGAGCGCTTCGCGGCCGCTGCGGGCTTTGCCCGCCACCGATGCGCCGGGCGCCGCCGCGATCAGATCGCCGACCAGCGTCCGGATCACTGCCGAGTCGTCCACCACCAGTACGCGAATGTTTCCTTGTGTCATGCTCCACGTCGCTCCATGTAAAATATGAGGTTGGGGTGGCAGTACGGTGTGCCACTGCTTGGAACAAGCAGTGCTGGGGCAATGGGTTACGCTCGGCACTGCTTCTGCGAAGCAGTGGCACACTGCGTCATGCTCCACGTCGCTCCATGTAAAATACGAAGTTAGGGGAGGTTGGCGGGGGGTTGGGGCGGCAGTTAAACTGCCGCCCCAACAGTTCCGCCCCAATAGTGCCCCTTGCCCCTTTACTCGCCGGCGGCAACGTCGCTTATGGCGTCTATCTCCTCGTCATCGAATATCTTGTCGATGTCCAGGAGGATCAGCAGTTGGTTCTCGAGTTTAACCAGACCGCTGAGGTACTCCCGGCCCAACTCGACAACCGTCGGCGGAGGCGGCGCGATCTGGTCCTGCTTCACACGCAGAACTTTGCTCACCGCGTCGACGGCGATCCCGACCGTCTTACCGCAGGCATGGAGCACCATGATCCGGTTGTCATCCGAAACTTCCCCTGGCGGCAGGCCGAAGCGCGCCCGCAGGTCGATCACCGGAATCACCGTACTGCGAAGGTTGATTAGTCCCCTGAGAAAGGCGGGGGCTTCGGGAACATGCGTGATGTCCGTGACCAGGATGATCTCGCGGACCTTGGTTATCTCGATTCCGTACAATTCCTTGGCCAGCGTGAAACTGACCAACTGCATTGTTCCGTGAACCTCGGTGAGCGTGTTCTTCACGCCCCGCGTTTCCGGCGTGGCGATGTCCACCGGTTCTAGTGTGGCTGTTGCCATCGTATGTCTCCGTTAGTGTGACGTTGATATGGGTTGGAAAGACGGGGCGGCGGCGCGTGGCCGCCGCCCCGTGCATGAGACTGGCCCGAACTACGCGACCGTGGCCATGCTTTCCCGTGAGTCGCTCTTCGACCCCACGCGGAATTGACCTACCAGATCGCGGAGCGCCGAGGCCTGTGCCCCGAGTTCCTGGCTGCTGGAAGCCATCTGCTCGCTTCCGGCCGCCGACTGCTCCGTCACGGCCGAAATGCCTTGGATCGCCTTGGACACTTCCTCGGCGTTGGCGGCCTGTTGCACGGTGGCGGTTGCAATCTCGCCGATCTTCGCGGCCGTCTCCTCGGCGGAAGTGATGATCTGCTTCAGCGATTCGCCGGTTTCGGTGCTCATTTGCGCTCCCTCCTGCACCCGTTTCGTCGACTCCTCGATGAGCGTGGATATCTCGCGGGCGGCCTGATTGGAACGCTCGGCAAGCTTCCGCACCTCGTCGGCCACCACGGCGAATCCCATGCCGTGTTCGCCGGCCCGGGCGGCCTCGATGGCCGCGTTCAGGGCCAACAGGTTCGTCTGGCTGGCGATCTCCGTGATCACTTGGCTGATCTCGCTGATCTGCTGCGAGCTGGTGCGGATCTGCTCCATCGAGTCGATCGACTTCTGCACCGCCAGACCGCCTTCCTCGGCCAACTGGTTGGACTTCGACGCCACCTTGGCCGACTCGTCGGCGTTTTCCTTGACCACGGCTACCGATCGAGCCAATTCCTCGGTCGAGGCCGTCATCTGCTGGACGCTGGCGCTCTGCGTCTGCGCTCCTTGGGCCAGGGTCTGGGAACTCTCGGCGATCGTCCGCGATCCTTCGGCAAATTGCCCGGCGCTCTCGTTGATCTGCTCGAGCGCCTCGCGAAGGTTCGTGACCACCATGTTGACGTTGTCGCAGAGTTCTCCGTAGGCGCCGGGATACTTCGCCTCGACTCCCTGCGAGAAGTCCTTCTTCGCCATCAGTGTCAGCGTCCCGCCGATATCGCGCATCGGGGTGACGAAGCCCTTGAGCATGTTGTTCATTCCGCGGATAATGTCGCGGAACTTGCCCTGGAACTTCCCCTCGTCGGCCACGGTGTCCAATTCACCCTCGACCGCGGCATTCGCCAAAGCGGTGCCCTGAACGATCAGGCCGTCGATCGCATCGATGCACTGGTTGAGGTTGTTCTTGACCTCGTTGAAGTCGCCCTTGTACTCGTCGGTGATCTTCTCGGGAATCTGGCCCTTGGAGATCCGATCGACGTACTCGATGGTCACGTTCAACGGGCCAATCACGGCGTCCAGCGTGTCGTTGAAGCCCTCGACGATCTTGCGGAAGTCGCCCTGGTGCTTCGTGGCGTCGGCGCGGGTCGCCAGTTTGCCCGCCACCGCCGCCTCCGACAGAACATTGGCGTCGGCAACCAAACCGTTTATGGCCTCGATGCACTGGTTGAGGTTGTTCTTGACCTCGTTGAAGTCGCCCTTGTACTCGTCGGTGATCTTCTCGGGAATCTGGCCCTTGGAGATCCGATCGACGTACTCGAGGGTCATGTTCAACGGGCCAATCACGGCGTCCAGCGTGTCGTTGAAGCCCTCGACGATCGGCCGGAACTCGAGGCTTACCAACTCAGGGTTGCCGCGGGTCTGGAGCATGCCGGCGACCGCTGCCTCGGCCAGCCGCTTGGCTTCGCCGATCAGGGCGGAGAGTACCTTGGAAATGCTCTTGGCCATAAGGACGCCTAAGGCCACCATCGCCAGCACGCCAATGCCGGCAACGGCCAACATCAGCATGGTCGCGGACGCGCCATCGGTCTCGGCCTGTGTCGCCGCATTGTTGCCGAGCTTGACGTTGAGCTCGAGGAGTTCGTTCAGTTTCCCCGCGCACTTGTTGAAGGCGACGCGGGTCGCTTTGCTCAACTCGAACATATTATCGTCAATCTTTACGATCTCGGCGTCTCCGGCATCCGCGCCTGCCGCCACCAAGCCATCCTTCTTCTTCGATAAGGCAACTTCCTTATCCATATCAACCTTCCATGTATCCCAGTAGCCCTGGAGAGCTTTCCACATTACGGTCTCTTCCGCGGTTTGCGTCAGGGATTCGTATATTTTCTTCCCCTCTTCGGCCTCCTTCATGCTGTCCGCGATCCGGTTGTACTGGTTCGAGCGGCTTTGCGCGTCCGCCATAATGCGGCGGTTGAGTATGCCTCGCTCCCCATAGCCGACGTTGATTTGCCCCTTGGCCATCTGGTTCAGCCCACGGACGCTCGGCAGGCGAACCTTGCCGAGTTCATCCACGTGGCTACTGAGTTTACTGATCCCTTGATAGCCAATCACTCCTACCACCACCGTGACAACGATGGCGAACCCGAACCCGGCCAGAATCTTTGTTCCGGTCTTCATCTTAGCGAACATAACGAATCTCCCCTTTGGTTAGAACTTCCGCTTGGGGTGGCAGTACAACTGCCACCCCAACATGTGACTTTTTTTAACGGGCTGCTACCCCTTATTCACGATCCATCCATGCCGAGGCTCCTTGGACATCTGGTCCCCGAGCACATGCGGTCCGTCGATGTGCTTGTGGACGTCCTCGGCGGCGTCCACTCGCTGGTGAACCCGCACGCAACTCACCGGCGACTCAAGCGGCGCGCCGGTGTGTTCGGTCTTTATTTTGGCGAGCATGGCGACTGTCCCCTTATACTAAAAAGCAGTGAAAGCGCGCGCTAAACGTGTTGCGTTTTGAGAACCTTCTCCCGTGTACGATTTCCCAACACGTGCGATCCGTCGACGTGTTGGTGAACGCTCTTGGGCGCGTCCAGGCGCCGGAAAACCTGCACGTAGCCGGCGATCGGCTTGAACAACGAATTCAGTTCCTCGGGCAGCTTCTGGGTATGCTCGGTCGCCAGAAGCCCTCCCGCGCGCAGTGAACGATGAAACATTCGGAACACTTTGCGGCGCTGCGGCTCGTCGAAATGGAGCAAGACATTCTTGCAAACAATAAGGCTGAAGTCCTCGCGCGGCGGCGTGAGGCACAACAGGTCGTGCTCGACAAACGTCACTTTCTTTCGGATTTCCGGGATCACTTGCACGTAACCCGGCTTGTCGGCCATCTGGAAATAGCGATACCGAAAGGGATAGGGAATCCGTTTCACTTCCTGCTCGGCATAGATTCCGGCGGCGATGTGAGGGCCGAACTGAGGCTCCACGTCGGTGGCGTGAATCCGCACGTTGCGGAAGACGAAGTCCGACATCCGCTCACGCAACATCATGGCCAGCGTGTACGCCTCCGGCCCGTGCGCGCAACCGGCGTCCCAGATGCGAATGAATGCCTGGCCGCGCAACGTCGGCAGAGCCTGCTCGATGAGTAGTTCCAACGTCTGCGAATCGCGGAAGAAGAACGTGAAAGCCATTACCCTGCCCCGGCGGAGTTTTCACAACGGATGCCAACACTAACGATGCGCTCCTGCCCAGAGCGTGTTTCTCAATGTAAGCAATCAAAAGTGTCAGTAGACCCTAGAACGCATATTTGGGCAAAGCAAACGACGTAGCGAAAATTTTCCGAAAAAGAGACATAGCCGATCTCCGATGTGCCAATTGTAGCGGTATCCGGCAGTCGTGGACGTAGCGGCTAAACAGTTTCCCGAACCCCCGAACCCCGAACCCCGAACCCCATACGCCACCCCTTCGCCTATGCCGAATCGGCGCGTATAATTAGTATGTTCCGGCAAATGGAGGGCTTGGTGTCCACTCCTCCCCCGGGGCCTATTATTTCGTCTGTCCCGCCGAAAATATCGGAGTCGAGTCCGTGCTACAAATCGTCAAATACCCGCACCCTACCCTGCGGCACAAGTCGAAACCCCTGCGGCGGGTTGACGGCGAGGTGAAAGAAATCGTCGACGAAATGTTCGATCTGATGTATCGGCAAAACGGCGTCGGGCTGGCCGCGAACCAGGTCGATCTCCCCTATCGCCTGTTCATCGTCAACATCGAGGCCGATCCGCAAAAGGGCGAGGGGGTCGTGTTCATCAATCCGGTAATCAGCCGGCGCAGCGGAACTATCGAGGCCGAGGAGGGCTGCCTGAGCTTTCCGGAAATCTACGCCCCGGTCAAGCGATCGGATAAAATTGTCATTTCCGCCTACAACCTCGCCGGCAAGGAGGTCGATTATCGGTTGGACGGATTTTTTGCCCGCGCCGTCCAGCACGAATACGACCACCTCGACGGCATATTGTTTATCGACCGGCTTTCGCCCTCCGCCATGCTTTCGGTCAAACAGGAGTTGACCGACCAGGAATTGGAGTTTCAAGGCAGCCGCGAGCGGGGAGCGATTCCCGCCGATCCGCAAATCGCCGCCCGGCTGGCGGAGTTGGAATCGTTGAGGACGTAGAACTATGTGGCACAGCCGCCCCCGGCTGTGCAGAATCACTCAAGACAGCCGAGGACGGCTGTCCCACAATTGAATACTGGGATCGGCTTTTAATGCGATTAGTAATGCTGGGCACCGGTCCGTTCGCCGTGCCGACGTTCCGCGAGTTGCTTGATGCCCGCCACGCGGTGGCGGCGTTGGTCACCTCTCCGCTTCGCGCCCATCACGGACGGCCGCTCGCGCCGGCCAGTTCGATCCGCACGTTGGCCGAGCAGCGCGGCGTGCCGATTTTCGACCCCGAGGACGTAAACTCGCCTGAGTTTCAACCGCGGCTCACCGATTTCGGGGCCGACCTGCTGATGGTCTGCGACTACGGTCAAATCCTCGCCCCGGCCACGTTGTCCGCCGCTCGTCACGGCGGCGTGAACTTGCACGCCTCGCTGCTGCCGAAATATCGCGGCGCGGCCCCGATCAATTGGGCCATCTACAACGGCGACACCGAAACCGGAGTGACCGTAATCCACATGACCCCCCGGATCGACGCCGGGCCTTGCATTGCCCAGTCGCGGGTGGACATCGGCCCGGACGAAACGGCCGCGGAGCTTGAGGTCCGGCTGGCCGAGATCGGGGCGCGGCTGGTTTGTGAGTCGATCGAACGGATCATCTCTGGCGACGCGCGGCCGTTGCCCCAAGACCCGGCGCTGGCGACCAGGGCCCCGCGACTGAAAAAGACCGACGGAGCGCTCGACTGGACCCGCCCGGCCGCGGCGATCCGCAACCACGTCCGCGCGATGGAGCCGTGGCCGAAGACCTACACGTACTGGCATCGCTCGGACGGACCGCCGTTGCGGATAATTTTCGGCCCGTTGTCGGTGGTCGAAAATTGTTTGGCGACCCCCGGCACGGTAATCGAAGCGGCCGGCGACCGTCTGGTGATTGCCGCCGGCGTCGGCGCCGTCGCCCCCGCCGCGATCCAGCCCGCCGGCAAGCGTCCGATGACCGTCGCCGAGTTCCTCCGCGGCCACAAGGTCCGGCCGGGCGATCGGTTCGGGCCGGAGGTTGAGTCGTAAGAATTGGCGTCATCACATGGTATTTGGGTGGTATAATCGGTTAGCAAACCTAGAGAAGTCATGCCTGAGATTACCGTAAATGAAATTCTGGAGGCGGGGGTCGTGGGGGCCGGCGGGGCGGGGTTCCCGACCCACGTCAAACTCGCCGGAGAGGCCGATACCCTGCTGTTGAACGCGGCGGAGTGCGAGCCGCTGCTGCATAAGGACAAGGAAGTCCTCCGAACCTTCGCCGACGACGTGCTCGAAGGTATGGCCACGGGAATGAAGCTCGTGGGGGCCGAGCGGGGGATCGTCGGCATCAAGGAGAAATACCAGGACGTGATCGACCTGCTGCGGTCGAAACTGCCTCGCGGCATGGAGGTGGCCCCGCTACGCGACGCTTACCCGGCCGGCGACGAGTTCATTCTCGTCTACGACGTGTTGCGGCGGGTGATCCCGCCCGGCGGAATCCCCCTAAACGTCGGCGCAGTGGTGTTGAACGTCGAGACCGCGATGAACGTCGCCCGGGCCGCGGACCGCCCGGTCACGGAAAAATACCTCACCGTCGCCGGCGACGTGGCCGAGCCGGTCACGCTCCGCGTTCCCGTGGGAGCAACGCTGGCGCAGTGCGTTGCGGCGGCCGGCGGACCGACCGTCTCGGACCCAAACTACATTGTCGGCGGCGTGATGATGGGCTACCTCGAAGAGGACCACGACGCGCTGGTCGACAAGACCACCGGCGGAGTGATCGTGCTGCCGGGGGACCACGTCGTGGTCCGCCGCCGCCGCCGGGATTGGCAACAGATCGCCCGGATCGGCCGCAGCGCCTGCGACCAGTGCAGCTTCTGCACGGAGCTTTGTCCGCGATGGCTGCTGGGGCATCCGATCGAGCCGCATCGGGCAATGCGGAGCCTCGGGTTCAATCTGGTCGGCGAGGCGAACGTCGTCGGCACGCAGTTTTGCAGCGAGTGCAACCTGTGCAGCCTTTATTCATGTCCCGAGGATATCGATCCGAAAAGCGTTTGCACGGAGAATAAACGAAAATTGGCGGCCGAGAAGAAAAGGTGGGAGAATCCCCCGTTCAATCCCCAGCGGCCGGAGATGCATCTGGAAAACCGCAAGGCGCCCATGCAGCGGTTGATGACCAAGCTCGGCTTGCGGCGGTTTCGCAACGTCGGGCCATTGAACGACAACCTGTTGCCGACCGGCCGGGTCGGCATTAAGCTCAAACAGCACCTCGGCGCGCCGTGCGAACCGGCCGTCAGCGTCGGCCAGACCGTTAAGAAGGGCCAGTCGGGCGGCCGGCCGCCGGTGGTCGACGGCAAACCCGCTCTCGGCGCACCGGTCCACGCCTCGATCGACGGCACGGTGACCGCCGTCGAGGACGGCGTGGTGTGGATCGACGGGAAATGATGAAGTAAGAATGATGAATGATGAATGAAGGCAAGCGCCCCACGGCGTTCGCCACTATCCACTATCCACTATCCACTACCCCACTCCCTTCAACATGTCTTCGCGCTGGTCCCAGCGGCGCTCGATCTCGTCGATCCGGGCGAGCAGTTCGGCCACGGCGGCCGGCACTTGGTCTCGTTTGTCGGGCAACTGCTCGGCGGATTGGGTGAAGGCATCAACCTGCTCGTCCAACGAGGCGTCGTGCTCGTAGACATCCTCGAGCAACGGCTCGTCGATCCGCACGAGGTCGAAAAACCCGCTGTAGCCCTGCATCGCTCCGCGGATGCGCCCCAGCAGCCGGTCCAAGCGGACCCGCATCCGGTCGATCTGGGGCAGCGAGTCCACCTCGGCGGCGTCGACCAGTTGCCGGGCCAACTCGTCCACCGCCCGCTTCGACCGCTGGAGGCGATCGGCCAGCCAATCCCGCTGCAACTCGTCGCTTTCGCGGCGATATTCCAGCTCCAAGTAACCGCGGAAGCCGGGTATGTGCAGCAACACGGTCTCGATAAAATTCCGCTCGACGGCGTGATCTTTCGGTTGGGGCATGACGTGTTCCAAGTAAGGGTGATCGGAAAACATCAGTATCATACTCAGGGTGAGCGGGTAGTGGGTAGTGGGTGTTTGCTTTACACGTCGAATCGTTTTCCAGTGGTCGATAAATCGACCACCCCTCTTCTTTGACGATTCTAGTGGTCGGTGAACCGACCACCCCTCTTTCCTGGCAACCTGTTCTACCTAGCCGCCCCCCTTTCGCTCGAATTGCCCCCTGATTCGCCTTGGCGTGGTCCGACGTGGATGCTATAGTCCGCCCTCCTGTTCTATTCGTATGTGTTCCTTTGTTCTTGCCCCCGCGATGGTGGATTTTCGGCAATGACGGGCACCGGCGGCAAACGAGTCTGGATCGTGCTCTGCGGTTTGGCGGCCGTAACGGCGGCCGGCTGCGCGGAGATGGACCTCCTGCCCTCCTGGATGCCGTTCCAGGAGCCTGCCTCCGACCAGATGGCGGGCGTGGTCTCGCCGGCCGAGCGGATCGCCGAGTTGCGCGAGCTTTCGGCGAAGGCCGCCAAGTGCGGTCCCGACGAAAGGCTACAAGTCTCGGAGCGGTTGGCCCGTTCCATTCGCAACGAGCAAGACCCTCTGATCCGGTTGGAGATCATCCGTGCCTTGGGAAGTTATCCCGGTCCGACCGCCGACGCCATTCTGAAGGCGGCGCTCAGCGACGTTGACGTCCAGGTTCGGATAGCGGCCTGCGAAAGTTGGGGAAAACGAGGCGACGACGGGGCGGTGAAGCTGCTCGTCGAATCCTTGCGGAGCGACGTCGATATCGACGTGCGGCTGGCGGCGGCCAGGGCACTGGGCGAGACCCGCAACCCGGCGGCGGTCGAAGCGCTCGGCGAAGCGCTGGAAGACTCCGATCCCGCCATGCAGTATCGGGCGGTCCTATCGCTGCAACAAGCCACCGGCAAGAACTTCGGCAACGACGTGTACCGCTGGCAGCAATACGTCAAGGGCGAGATTCCCGAACCGAAACCCACGCTGGCCGAGAGTTTGCGGCGGATGTTCTGATTGTTTAGCCCGTTGAAAAAGGGCGCCACTGCTGGCTTGTCCAGCAGTGCGGGGAGAAACACCCGGGGAAACACTGCTGGACAAGCCAGCAGTGGCGCCCGAACTCTCGGAAGCCGACTTGTTCAACGGACTGCTAAACGATTTTTCTTTCTCGCGGCATTCCACGGCGGGCAAGCCCGCCCGCTACACAAGAGCAAAACTCGCTCGAACGCCGCGAATCATCCGCGCGTTGGCGTTGCCTCGGAAGGCGAAAGATCGTAATATATGGGTGGTTCGGAGCGCACCGGGTCGCTCGTGGGCTCGCGATGCCACCCAATCTGATCGGCCATCGTTCCCCCCCGGCGCGACAGAATCCAGCACAGAGGCGGTCAGTTCATGCAGCCGATACGTTTTACCGATCAGTTCAAGACCCTGCTGGGCGTGGCCCGTGAGATGGCCGAAGCGGACGACGTGGAGGGCATTCTCCTGCTGCTGGAGGGGCCTGCCGAATGGTGGCCGCGCCTGAAACGCTTGCGGGGTAAGGCGAAAGTGGTGGTCGCCGCCGACTCGATCGAGGAGTTGGCCGGCGCAAAGAAGGCGGGGCTGGAAACGGTGCTGCTCGACATGCCCGACAGCCCGGTCAACGAACGCCTCACCCAAGCGGTGCTCGAGGCCGTGGCCGACGACATCCTCACGCCCGGCTCGAGCGTGGCCGCGCTCTACAGCGGTTTCGACGCCGATACGATCGACTCGCTGAGCGTGATCAACTTGGACGAGCACCTGAACCGGCTGACCGGCCGCGATCTGCGGCAACTGGAGACCCGCGTCCCACTGGACACGCTGAAAATCGTGGTCGATCTGGCCGTCGAGATCGGTCGCGAGGGACGCGAGGGGAAACCGGTAGGAACCCTGCTGGTCGTGGGCGACAGCCGAAAGGTGATGGCTTGCAGCCGCCCGACCGGGTTCGATCCGGTAAAAGGATACAACCGCAAGGAGCGCAACCTCGACGATCCCCGCGTCCGCGAGGGCATCAAGGAGATCGCGCAGATGGACGGCGCCTTCATCGTCTCGGCCGACAACGTGGTCGAGTCGGCCTGCCGCTACCTGGACTGTTCGGCCGCCGACGTGACGCTCTCGAAAGGGCTTGGCGCCCGGCATTGGGCCGCCGCCGCCATCAGCCGGGCAACCAACGCCGTGGCCATCTCGGTCAGCGAAAGCAACGGCACCGTCCGCATCTTCCACAACGGCGAGGTGGTCCTGAGGATCGAGCCGTACTTACGCCGTCCGATGGTCTGGCGAGAATTAGAATACGAGCCGCCAACGCCAGAGTCAAAGCCGAAGTCGAAGGGCGACGGAGCGGGGTGAGAGTGGTCAGTGGTCAGTGGTCAGTGGTCAGTTGTTAGTGGTCAGTGGTCAGTGGTCAGTGGTCAGTCAAGAACTGAAAACTGACTACTGAAAACTGATAACTGACAACTGAAAACTCATTCCGGCCGGTCGATAACCAGGTCCACCTCGAACCGCATGTAAGGCCGATTGGACTTGATAACGCTGGCCGAACGTATCTTCAGCACGCCGACCGGCCGGTTATTGGAATCGACGGTTTCGTAGAGCGCCACGCCCGGATCGTTCGTCAATCGGCGGGCAAAATGGTAGCGGCCGGCCACCAACCCGATCAAGACGCGCGGGTCGCCGGTGGTGCCGCGGAGCGTGATCCGCTGGACTTGCTGCCGGGCGTTGAAGTAGTAGGTCAACGAGCCGGCCACGTCGCCGATGGCCGTGCCGGTGACCAGCGGCACGCGGTAGCCATGCAACTGCAAGTGGGGTAGTCCGGTGGATACCCGCGGCCAGCGTTGCATCACCCAATCGACGGTCACGTCAAACCGCAACACCTCGTCCAAACTGGGCATAGGCGCGGATTGCACCGACGACGTATTTTGTCCGAGCACGTGCCGCTCGTCGGAGGGCAAAGCGACGGAGGCCGGTGGGGAAGCATTTGGGTCGGACGTCAACGGTTGCGATGCCGCGGCCGCCGAGTCGGAGAGCCAATTCTTTTGTACCGCCGAAACAACGTCGGAGGCCGAGTAATAACTCACCGGCCCCCCGATGGCCGCAAGCATTCCCCCCGCGCAGAGCAGTGTCGTTTTGATACCCATGTTATAGAGGATCGGCACGAGTGGTGGTGGCACTTTCCGTGAGTGACGGCCAGCCGCCGCAGCTTATCTAGCCGCCCCATCTTCTGCCCATTGTCCTCCGCCCTACGTTTTTGCTTTGCTACAACCGGAAAAACCCGCAAGTCTGTCGCATTTTAACACGATAAGTAGTGTAACTACGGCTTTGAATCCATCAGTCGAGGAGGCACGGATGTCCAGCAAGACTGTTTTCACGTTATCAGGCGTCCTGGGTTTGCTGTCGCTGGTTTTCTTCAGCGGATGCAGCACGGTCGCCGGTCCCAACTTTGGAATGCTCAATTTCCCGATCCCAGTGTCGCCATATCTCCAGAAGACGGCGGAGGATCGGTTTTGGGAGTACGAGCGTTATGATCGCATGCCGATCCTCGGACCAATCACGCCGGGGACTCCCGAGGCCGCGTTGGACGAGCCGTCGGACGACCAAGTGATGCGGGCGCTCGAAAGGGCGCGGCCGACGCAGGGCGGTCTGCCGTTCCTCGAAGAAATCCAGCGCAACAACGTGCGGATCGTAAAGGAAAAGATTGCCGACTACATTGATCCGCCGCGAGTCTATCCGCTGGTCGGCCCGGCGCAGCTCCATCACGTCCACTACAAGTGCATCGTGTACTTCACCGAAGTGACGCGGGTCGGCTGGCCGATCCCGTACACCACCACGGACGAGGAGGCCCAAGAGGTAATCTACATCGACCTCGACCATCTCCACATGGTGGGCAACGTCGACACCGGCGCGGGCAGCAACTACTGACGCCGGCCGCCCTGGGCCGCGAACGAGCGAGTATTACATTCACCCCCCAGTGGTCTTGGCCGCCGGGGGGTGTTTTTTTCATTTTCGGTAAAACACGGCGAACAAGTTCGCCGGCTATTGAGTGTCATAAATCCAATGCGACACATGAAAACGCCCCGGGCCGGCGGGGCGGGGGGGGACTGGGGGGATGTTAGCCCCCCCCCCGCGCCAAGCCCGGGCGTGTTGTGTAAAGTG
>JAUWNG010000196.1 GCA_030612765.1 Planctomycetota bacterium | reverse complement strand
AAATGTTGTTTTGGCGACCATCTGAAAAACCGTGCAATTCCAAACCAACAAACTGAAACGCGGCTACGAAGTAAAATCCTCAACAAATTCACTCGCCTCGGACTCCCCGAGTTCGAGTGGAATTAGTCAACAAGGCCATTCATCATTCATAATTCATCATTTGTTTCTCTCCGGAGTGACGGATGACCTTTCTCCTTGAAAGTCCCTGGCCCGTTCTTTTCACCGGCATTGCCGTCGAGACGGGCTTGGCGATAGCATTGCTGCGCACCGGACAGGGGAAGTTGTTGTGGTGGATGTTGTTGGTGGGCGTGCTCACGCTCGCGGGCTTCGGGATCGAACGATTGGTCGTCACCGACCGCGAGGCGGTCATAAACACCCTGGACGCGGCGGCGACGGCCGTCGAGGACAACGACCTCGAACGGCTGCTCGGCTGCATCTCCTCCTCGGCCCCGCGACCCCGCCCCCACTCGCGTTGGGTGCTCGATCGGTTCGACGTCGAGAACGCCTGGATTTTTAATTTGGAGATCGACTTCAACCGCCTGACCAGCCCGCCGACGGCCCATGCTCACTTCCAAGCCAAAGGCACCGGCCGAGACCGTAGGGGACAGATTCCCTACAACACTTATGCCCAGAGGGTCGTCGTCCACTTGCGGCAGGAAGGCGACCGCTGGCTGGTGACCGGCTACGACATCGAGGGCGTGACTCCGCGGCAACCATGAAACACCTGCTCAACGCCGCCGTCCTCGTCGGACTGGCCGCATACGCGGCGGCGTTCTATGCCGAGTCGTTGCCGCCATTGCCCGGTTTGCTCGACAAGGCTGGCCAACCGCTGCTGCGTTTCGAGTTGCTCTGGCAGATTCTGCTTCTGCCGGACTATTGGTTGTTTGCCGCTTGGTTCGGCTCGCCGCCGCAATTCGCCCTGGCCGATCGGCTGCCGGTGCTGCTGGTGGCCGGAACGGTCCTCGCCTGGGCCGCCGTGCTGGGTAGGCTGATGATGTTCTTCTGCGGCGCATGCGGCATGTGGGAATTGCGCACTGTAGAAGGCGACTCCAGTCGCCGATTGGCGCCGGGACGCAATCGGCGTCTGGAGACGCCTCCTACAATTGCGGACTTGACTCGCTTAGAGAAGTTCGTTTTCTCACTAGGAGCGGGACTCGCCGCCCTGAGCACTTGGACGCTGCTGTTGGGCCTGTTCGGGGTGCTCGACCGGACGTGGACCTTCGCCGTCCCGGCCGCACTGACTCTGCTGGCGGCGATTGTCGTTTGGTATCGAAACATAAAGCCGCGACCGACGGTCGCGGCTTTATGGCGGTTGACGTGCTCGGCGCCAGATGGCTCTGGTTGGCAGTGCCGTTTGTGTTGGCGATCGTGCTGGCCGCCATGTTGCCGCCGCTGGACTTCGACGTGCGCGAGTATCACCTCCAGGCGCCCAAGGAGTTTTTTCAGCAAGGGCGGATTACTTTCCTGCCGCACAACGTCTACGGCAACATGCCGCTGGGCGCGGAGATGCTCGCCCTGCTGGCGATGGTCATATCGGGCGACTGGTGGCTGGGTGCCCTGGCCGGCAAGACGGTCATCGCCGCCTTCACTCCGCTATGCGCCTTGGCGCTGCTGGCCGCCGGGCGGAGATTTTTCTCCGCCGGCGCGGGAGTCGTCGCGGCGCTGGCCTACATTTCGATCCCCTGGGTGGTCGGCATCTCGACGAGCGGCTTGATCGAAGGCGCCACGGCCTGCTACCTGTTCCTGGCGGTCTACGCTTTGCTGTTGAAGACCAATCGCGGGGCGGCCCTGTCCGGTTTTTTCGCCGGCGCGGCGGTGGCCACCAAGTATCCGGCCGCGCTGTTCGTGCTGCTGCCGCTCGGCGTTTGGGTTGCGTTCGTTGGTTTTTCCAAACGCGGGTCCGCTCGTTTAGCGGCCGACGGCACGTCGGCCCACGGCGGCTCACGACATTTGTCCTTCTTCCGGGCCGCCGTGCCGGCGGCCGCTAAACGTTTGTCCCTGTTCCTGTTGGCGGCCGCCGTGAGTTGCGGGCCGTGGTTCGCCAAAAACTGGGTATTCACCGGCAACCCCACCTATCCGTTGCTCTATGAAGCGTTCGACGGCAAAACGTGGAACGAGGAAAAGAATCAGCGCTGGAACGAGGTCCACCGTCCGCACGACTTCTCGCCAAAAGCTCTCAGCAGGGATATCGAGAGCGTGGTCTTGACGAGCGAGTGGCTCAGCCCGCTGGTCGTTCCGCTGGCGGCCTTGGCGCTGTTGGGATTATTTTTCAAGGACCGGCCGCTTGCGGCTTCGCAATCCCTCATCCTGATGTTGTCGGCATACGTGGTGTTTGTGATCGCCGCGTGGTGGTTGTGTACCCACCGGATCGACCGTTTCTGGATGCCCATCTTGCCGGTCGTGGCATTGTTGGCCGGGGCCGGGGCGTGTTGGAACGTCGAGCGCTGGTGGCGCGGGCTGCTGCGAGGACTGCTGATAGCCTCTCTGGCGGCAAACTTCCTGCTGGCTTCCTCGGCAATCTGGTACAACGCCTGGTTCGTCCCCTTGGATGATCTCCGCAACGATCCACGGCGGATCGGTCAGTGGCACTGGTATTTCAATACCCGGCTTGCCGGCGACAGGTTGCTGGCCGTCGGCGACGCGGCCGTCTTCGACCTCCAATCGCCGGTCTCGTACAACACCTGTTTCGACGACTGCATCTTCGAGCAATTGGTCAAGGACAAGACGGCGACGGAAGTGCGAGCGGAACTCCTCTCGCGGAACATTGCCTACATCTATGTAAATTGGAGTGAGATCGACCGCTACCGCAGCCCCGGAAACTACGGCTTCACCGACTTCGTCCAACCGGCGGTTTTTGATCGGCTGGTTTCCCAGGGCGTGCTCGAACCGCTGCCCATTGCATTCCAAGGAGACTCGGGGCGTGCCTACCGGGTAAAGGCGGAGGAAAAGTTGTAGGAGGCGTCTCCAGACGCCGATCAGCCGCTGCCTAACAGCCCGTTGAGAAAGGTCTGATTTGGGAGTTTGGGTGCCACTGCTGGCTTGTCCAGCAGTGTTTTCCCGGGTGTTTTCCCCATGCACTGCTGGACAAGCCAGCAGTGGCACCCTTTTTCAACGGGCTGTCCAGAGCGCTCTGGCAAATTGGGAGGGAATCGGCTACAATGACCCCTCTAAAGTACGCGAACCCCACCGAGGGAGAGATATGGCTCGTAAAGTATTAAACCGCAAAGAGTTGCGCGAGGAGAACGACGCGGCGGAACGGAGCGGGGCCAAGAAGAAGCCCGCCGCGAAAAAACCCCCCGTCAAGCGAAAAAGCCGCGCAAAAGTGGTCAAAGAAGTCCGCCTAAAGGCCTTTTGGGGCGTCTTCAATCAGTCTTTGAAGCGAATCGCGCTGTTCGAGCATAGCCAGCGGGCGGAAGCCGACAAGAAGACCGCCGATCTGAACAAGTCGCAGAAAAATCCGCATTTTGTCCAACTCGTTAAGGAAGTCATCGAAGAATAACTTGCGAAAAGGGATGATCCAATGGACGACGACAAAAAACAAAAACACATCCAATACACCATTATCGCTTTCTGCGGCACCGTGATGATCTGTATGATCTTGTTTTCTTTATTCAGCGGTTTCTTGGGTATCTTCCATTTCGTCAGCGCGATAGTGTTGGGGGCGCTGGCCGGCGGAGCGACATTCGGGGTGGTGCATGTGCTGGAGTTGTAGCCCGGAGTAACGCTTTAGCAACCATCCCGCGCGGTTGCGAAACCGCAAGCGTATCTAACCCCTAATCTCCGTGTCCGGCTTGTGCGTTCGACAAGCGGGCCAGCACGAAAAGCAGGTCGCTCAGACGGTTCACGTATGCCGACAGCGATGGGGAAACGGCCGACGGCTCGGCGCGGGCGAGCGAGACCAGCCGCCGCTCGGCGCGCCGGCAGACCGCCCGGGCAACGTGAAGCACCGCCGCCGCCCGACTGCCGCCGGGAACGATGAACGTCGTCAGCGGCTCCAGCTTGGCGTCGTGAAGGTCGATGGCCCGTTCGAGTTCTTCAATGTCCGGCGGACCGACCGCGTCGATGCGGGCTGGAGTAGCCGGAGCGACCACCTCGGCGCGGACGGCCACCATGCGGCGTTGAATCCGCTCCAACAGCGCCGCGACGTCCTCGGACATCGGTTCGCAGCGGGCCAAGCCGAGCAGTGCGTCCAATTCGTCCAGATCGCCGCAGACCTCCAGCCGGGGCGAGTCCTTAGGCACGCGAACCGCGCCCAACAGGCCCGTTTCGCCCCGATCGCCGGTGCGAGTATAGATGGTCATTCCGGCAGTATAATCGTCGTCGGCCGAATGTGCCAGCCAGCCTTTCCGCAACAGAATCTTATTCGGGCGCAGGTGGCTTGCTAGTCGGTTTCAGGCTCGTCACGTAAAGATAGTCGGCGATCGGCCTGTCGATCTTCCGGAGTTGTTCGTGGGTGATGGTGATTGGACGGGCGACGGCCCGGTTCCGCGGTGAAAGCTTCACGTCGCTACTGGCCGAAAGCCGAACGATGCGCTCCTTGAGCTCCGGCAATCGTCGTCGGACGCGTTCCGCGGTCCCTTGCCCAAAGGCGACGTGTCCCGCGCCGCAGAGGACGATGGCTGCCCGCCCTCGGCCGGCTTCCGATTTCAGGTAGGAACAAAGCGCTGAGGCCATGGCCGCGTCCCGCGCGATCTGCGCCTCGATCATCGGACGCAAGGTCTCGGGATTGGCCACCGCGTGGACCATCATCTGAAGGCTGAGCCTTTTCCGGTACGCAGGATCGTCCAGCCAAATGTCGGTGGGCAACTCGCTCCGCGCCTTGGCATCCATGCGGTCCAGTCCGCCGCTCCGGGCGACGTGGCGGATCGTTTCGGCCCGCGCGTTCAGCGCCAAGATCGGAACATTGGCTTTACGGGCGGCCTCGACGATCGGCCGGTATTGTTTGTAGTTGCCCCAACGCCGCCCCCAATTGATGGCCTCCGCCAATTGGTCGAAGTCGATCTCGCCCCGATTATAGCGATCAATGTCGGGCTGCTGAAACGATTCCAGTTGCTCCATGGCCACAACCAAGGGCTTTCCCCGCCGGGCCAAGTCGGCCACTATCCTCCGCTGGATTTCGTGATGCCGTCGGACGTTGTGATACTCGCCAAGATAGACCACGTCCACGCCGGCAAGATCGTCCAGGACTTCCTCGTATCTCAAAGGCTCGCCCCGGAAACAATCGATCCAAATGCTGCTCCGGCCATTTTGGACTTCGTCGTCGGCTTCCGAGAAACCCGGTGTAGTCAATAGCCCCAAAAAACAGCCAAAGAACAATGATAAACAGACCGCGAGGGTTCTCTTACGCATGACCGTGCCTTCCATAAAGCTCCAGGTAGTAAAGTCAAAATCTCCCCGTCATTGTAGCAGCTTCACTCGGAAAGACAAGGTTTTTGCATCCGAAGCCAACGGCCTACCGCGGACGGTTGCTATCGCACGTAACCGTTCACAGGGGACTGTCCCAATTTTCGCGGCGCGAGGGACGTTGCCTTGGAAAATCGCTTGACCGCCGCGAAAATGGGACTGTCCCCCTTGCGCCGCGGGAAGGGGACAGGTCCATGTTTTCGGCCAACCGTTTGCCCGCAAAATGCGTTTTTCGGCCGAAAAATGGACCAGTCCCCAGCCA
>JAUWNG010000023.1 GCA_030612765.1 Planctomycetota bacterium | reverse complement strand
ATTACAACCACGAGCGTCCGCATCGGGCCCTGGGTGGGCGGACGCCGTACGAGTTCGCGATTTTGCAGGGCCGGGCTAGCCCGGCCCTGCAAAGCCCAGTTGACTAACCTTTCACTTGGATCAAAGATGGGGAGCACCTCAACCCAACCAATACTCTCATAACCCCTGGTACAGAAAACGGGGGCAGGCCAGGGGCACCTGCCGTCATTCTGAGCAAAGCGAAGAATCTGCAAATGAACCGATGGAGAGAAGAGATCCTTCGCTTCGCTCAGGATGACAAATGGACTTTTCCGACAAAGTCTATCGCTGTGCGGTCTTGGCGGGGACCATCGGCAGGTAGCCGTAGAGCGTCTCGTTGCCGCGGAGGATGAAGAACTTCACGGGGTTCAGGGCGGAAAAATCGGGGCGCTTGAGGATGTAGGCGACGTTGTCCAGGGTGGCGGTTTCCCAGATGTGCATGCCCACCAAAACGTCGCCGAGGACGATCCCTTGTTTGGCGGCGGGACTGTTGGGGCGAACCGTCGTGACCGTCAGTCCGCCACGATATTTGGTCTGATGATTTTTGCGGAACTCCGCGGGCGGGATGGGTTTTAGTTCCACGCCCAAAAGCTCCCAGGCGGGCTGGTCGGCCAAATTCACCCGCTCGGACGCGCCGCCAAGCGTAAGGTCCAGCTTCAGCGAATTGCCGGAACGCCGCACCGCCAATCGGATACTCTCGCCGGGCTTGCGGTCGAGCATGGCCCGCTGAAAGTCAAGCGGCCGGCAAACCTCGGCGTCGTCGACGGCGACAACCACGTCTCCGGCCAGCAGTCCGGACTCGGCGGCGGGGCTATTGGCCTCCACGGCGCCGACGATCATGCCTTTCTCCAAGGGCGAGGCGCTGGTGGACGACTCCACGCCGATCCACGTTTTGTTGGCGTTGCAGGTGGCCAGCAACCCAACAGCCACCTCCATGACCTTGTCGATGGGGATGGCGAACCCGATTCCCTGCGCTCCGGCGCGGACCGCCACGTTGATGCCGATCATTTCGCCGTCTATGTTCAACAGCGGGCCGCCCGAATTGCCGGGGTTTATGCTGGCGTCGGTTTGGATCAGGTCGTTGTAGAACTGCGCGTCGTTTACCTGCACCGCCCGGTGCAACGCGCTGATAATGCCGCGAGTGACCGTGTGCTCGTATCCGTAGGCGTTGCCCACGGCGATGACGGTTTCGCCCGGCAGCAGGTCGGAAGACGTCCCCATCGGGACCACGGGAAGCGGTTTGCCGGCGTCGATTTTAATAATGGCCAGATCGGTCTCCATGTCTCGCGAGACCAGCTTGGCTATGTGGCGTTGTCCGTCGGCGGTGTTGACGAGGATTTCGCGGACGCCGTCGACGACGTGGAAATTCGTCATGATGTATCCACGCGGATCGATCACCACGCCGGTACCCATGCCGTTGACGCGTCGGGCGGAATCGTACTCCGTCGATTGCCCGGCCGGGGAGGTAATGGTTTTCTCGCCGCGGATGTTGACCACCGCGCCGCGCGCCCGCTGTATCGCCTTGACGATCGGCGTGTTCCGCAACTCTGACCCATCGGCATGGGCCGACAGAGATAGACAATAACCAAGCAATATCCATACGGCCCAAGCATGACGGGCGTGATGTCGAACGAAACGCGCGGAGTTATCGGTCATGGGATGTCTGTCTTGGGTGTTTTATACATTGCACGGAAAGAAGTGAAACATTCTTCTCGGATGGAGGGAAATAGTTACACTTCCGGCCGTTCACCGTATAACAATGGGTGCAAGCCCTTTGCCTCGAGGTCGCTGCATGCTGGATGACCATATTGCACGGAATCGTCCAACCCGCGCGGACGCGTTGAGACTGTTGATAGATCGGCCCGGTATAAACGGGGGCTTGATCCCCAGCGACATTACCCGCACAGACCTCCCAGCTTCACACGCGTAAAGCCAGGCAAGATCGGGGCGTATCTCTCGTTCCCATGCTCCGCGTGGGAACAAGGGGAAACGAGGGGAAAGACCGGGGCGACTGAAGGTCATTCTCGGGCGGCAATCAATCAATCACCAAGTCCGGCCACCTTGGCTCCGGCAGAGGAAGAATGCTGTCGGGGAGTTGCAGCACCGTAGCAGTCCGTTGAAAAAGGGTGCCACTGCTGGCTTGTCCAGCAGTGTGGGGAGAAACACCCGGAAAAACACTGCTGGACAAGCCAGCAGTGGCGCCCAAACTCCCATATCCGACTTTTTCAACGGGCTGCTAACCCTCTCCCAGAGGGAGAGGGGACTATGTATTGCACTTTTCGGATAGCTACTCCGACCCCGTTGCCAGGCGTAGGGCGATCCGGCACGCCCGGCGAAACTCGTTGAGATCGAGCCGCTCGGAGGTGGTGTGGACGTTCTCCTGGCCACAACCGAGCGTGACGGTGGGTATTCCCCGAACGGTCATCCAATTGGCGTCCAGCCCGCCGTTCCCTACGGCGTGGACCGGCGTGCCGCCGCACTCCGAAACCGCCTCCTCGGCGGCCAACACGCACGGCTCGTCGTTGCGCAAACGGAACGATTCGTAGTCGAGTTGGCCGTCGATTTGCACTTCTCCGCGAAGACCTTCGGCGCTGCGGACGCTTCGGGCGGCCTTCTGAAACGCCTGCTCGATCGCGCGGATGATTCGGCGGCGGAAGGTGGAATTATGGCTCCGCGCCTCGGCCCGCAGGAACACTTCTTCCGTGACGACGTTGGTGGCCTGTCCGCCGCGGATGACGCCGACGTTGCTTGTGCCCGTCCTGTCACCCTTCTCGATCAGGCCGTGCCAGCCCTCGCGGTGCAACTGGGCAATGGCCAGCGAGGCGATGGTAATTGCGCTGACGCCCAACTCGGGCGATACGCCGGCGTGGCTTGCCCGACCGATGACGCGAATATCCATGCGATAGCCGCCGGTGGCGGCGACGGTGAGCTTCGAGGCCGGGCCGCCGTCGTAGTTGAACGCCAGCCGAGGATTGCCGAGCAACCCCAGCCGGCCGAATCTCGACCCGCGCAGACCGATCTCCTCCTGCACCGTCCAGAAAAAGGTCAACGGAGGATGAGGGATATCGCGGCGGAGAATTTCCAACGCGGCCGAGAGGACCACGGCCGTGCCGGCGCGGTTGTCGGCGCCGAGGCCGGTGTTTTTATCCGCCGGCACGATGTATCGGCCGCGACGCACCGGCCGGGTTCCCTCGCAAATCGGCACGGTATCGACGTGGGCCATCAGCAGCCGTCTTTTACCGGGCAGCGTGCCCGGCAGACGCAGAATCAGATTGCCGACCTCGCCGTTCTTCTCGCCGCGACGATGCACGTTGTCGAACTGGACGGCGCTTTTCGGCGCGCCGGCTTTGTGCAACTGCCCGGCGATGTACTCCATCACTTTGTTTTCTCGACCACTCACACCGGGAATGGCCATCAGCTTCAGTACCAGCGACTCGGCGTCTTTCAGGAATGCGGCTTTCATCGGCGATCGGCTCCCATGCGGGTTTTGCGAGGGGTGAAAGCCGATAATTTTACCAGAACCGCCGCCGACTGTCATCTGCCCGACACAGTTGCTGTTGCGGAAAAGCTTGTGTAGGGTGGGTCAAGCGAAGCCCTGCCCCACCACCGGCCGGAAAAACGTGGTGGGGCAGCGCTTCGCTTGACCCACCCTACTTTCCTGACTGTCACCCATTAGAAATAGTCGTCCCGAAGGAAAAGAAGGAAAAGGAGAAGGAAAAGGTGTCAGAACTATTTTCCGGCAGAAAAGTGACGATCCAACAGACAATGCTTTCAGGAAATAGTTCTGACACCTTTTTTATTCCTTTTTTATTCCAGCATTCCAGAACGCTCCCTGTTTTGGGATTCTACTATTCCTCACCGTCGGTCGGTATCAAGGGTGACACTTTTTTCACTCCAAGTCCTTGCCGTAGTCGGGCGGGAAGGGATTGAACGGCTCGTCGCCCTCCTCCGCCCGACCGCACTCCTTCAGCAAAGAATCGCCGCCGAATTGATCGATCCAGTAGTTGACGTCCTCCTCCAACAGCGGGACCGGGGGCCGGTCGGGCGTCTCGACGCCGGCTTGGGCGCGCTGCCGTCGTGCCTGGACAAGTTCGGCGTACCAGGCGTCGCTGGCGACGGCCTTGGCCCTGCGGCGTCGGGCGGCGCGTTGGATGCGGCGGTCGCCGGAGACCACCACCAACCGCCGCGGGGCCGATTCCGTGCGGATCAGCTCCTCGATCAGCTCGTCGGCCGATTCATATTTCGCGGCGAAGCGGACGGTGATGTCCCGGTGTCGCACGACTCGCGGCAGTCCCCGCGGTGCGTCGTGGGCGTCGAACACCACGGTAGTCCGGGGCAATTCGACCGGGGCGATCGAGGCGGCCAGAAAGTTCAACATCGCCAGCCGGCTGCGCTCGAGACCCCCAGGTCCGACGCCACGTCCCATGATGCCGGAAGCGTGCAGCAAGTTGTAGCCGTCGATCAATAGAGGCATGGCCGTACCTTGTTTAGCCCCGGCGCCCACGCCGGGATTCAACCACTCTACGCCGCGTGGGCGCGGCGGCTAAACATTTTTTTATCGCTGGTTACCTCTGAAACTTCACCCGGCCGCCGACTATCACTACATCCGCCCGGCCGGTCAACTTACAGCCGGCAAAGGGCGTGTTGGCGCTCTTCGAGCGGAATTTTTGGGGATCGACCGTCCAACGGGCACTGGGGTCGATTATCGTCACGTCGGCCTCCGCGCCGATTCGGAGCGTGCCTTTGTCGAGACCCAAGATTTGGGCCGGAGCGAGCGACATTTTGCGAATCGCCGCGGGCCAGTCGAGATGGCCCGGCTCGATCAGTTTGGTGACGACCAGCCCGAGAGACGTTTCCAGGCCGACGACGCCGAACGGCACCCGGTCTATGTCCTGCATTTTCTTCTCTTTGGAGTGCGGGGCGTGGTCGCTGGCGATCGCGTCGATCGTCCCGTCGCTCAAACCGGCGATGACCGCCTCGACGTGCTTCCGGCCGCGCAGCGGCGGGTTCATCTTGAAGTTGGCGTCGAACGTGCGGAGCGACTCGTCGCAGAGCGAGAAGTGGTGCGGTGCGGCCTCGGCGGTCACGCGGACGCCGCGCGCCTTGGCCCGGCGCAGGGCCTCGACGCTGTTGACGGTCGAGACGTGCATGACGTGCAGCCGTCCGCCGGTGGCCTCGGCCAGCGCGATGTCGCGGCTGACCATCACGTCCTCGGCCGCCGCGGGGATGCCCGACAAACCGAGGAGCATCGAGGTAAGCCCCTCGTGCATCACGCCGTGCTGCGAAAGCTCGCGGATTTCGGCGTGGCTGAGGACCGGCTTGTCGAACATCGAGCAATACTCCAAGGCGCGTCGCATCAGCTCGGCGTCGTGGACCGGCGAGCCGTCGTCGCTGAAGGCGACCGCTCCGGCCTCGACCAACTGGCCGATCTCGGCCAGTTCCTTTCCTTCGCGGTTTTTGCTCACGCAGGCGGTCACGAGCACGTTGCAATTGTCGGCCCGCTCGGCCCGGTCGTGGATGAACTCGACCACCCCCTGCGTGTCGATCGGCGGATCGGTGTTGGGGATACAGGCGATCGAGGCGAACCCTCCGGCCAGCGCGGCGGCCGTGCCGGTTTCGATCGTCTCGTCCTCCTCGAAGCCCGGCTCGCGCAGGTGGACGTGCATGTCGATCAGGCCCGGGGCTACAATCTTTCCCGAGGCGTCGATCGCCGTTTCTCCCCCGCCGGGCGCCGCGTCGTAGGCGGCGATCCGACCGTCGGCGATCAACAGGTTCGTCACGCGATCCATCCCCTGCGAGGGATCGATCACACGGCCGTTTTTGATGATTATCGAGTGCATGGAGGTGATTCTGGCGGTCGGGAATCGGGGTTTAGGATTTGAATTACCGTTCATTCATCCGTTTAGCCCCGGCGTCCACGCCGGGAAAATTGCCTGCGAGCGGCGCCACACGCATTTTAGCACCCTACGGGCCAAAAAAACAACCGTTCCCCTTACTTCTCGCAAACCGCGTCGCCCGGCACCGGGAACTGCTTGCACATCTCGGCCACCTGTCCGCGGATGCGGCCGGCCAGAGTTTCGTCGTCCGGCGCGCGGAGGACTTCGATAAACCAGCCGCCGATCGTCCGCATCTGGTCGCAGCCCATGCCGCGAGTGGTAAGCGCCGGCGTACCCAAGCGGATGCCCGACGGGTCCATCGGCTTCCGCTGGTCGAAGGGGATCATGTTTTTGTTGATCGTGATTCCGCAGCGTTCCAGGGCCTGTTCGGCCTGTGCGCCGGTCGTACCCAGCGGGGTGACGTCGGCCAGGATCAGGTGGTTGTCCGTTCCGCCGCTGACGAGTTGCACGCCGCCGGACACGAGGGTCTCGGCCAAGACCTTGGCGTTGTCCACAACCTGCTGGATGTATTGCTTGTAGTCGGGCTTTAGAATCTCGCCGAAACAAACGGCCTTGCCGGCGATAACGTGCATCAGCGGCCCGCCCTGGACGCAAGGGAACACACCCCGGTTGACCGCCTTGGCGTACTCTTCCTTGCAGAGGATCAAACCGCCGCGCGGGCCGCGGAGCGTTTTGTGAGTGGTCGATGTAACGTAATCGGCCACCGGCACCGGATCGTCGTGCAGCTTGACGGCCACCAGACCCGCGTAGTGGGCCATGTCCACCAGCAGCTTCGCTCCACATTCCCGCGCGATCTCGGCGAACCGGCCGTGGGGGATCTCGCGCGGATACGCGCTGGCCCCGGCCACGATCATCTTCGGCTTATGCTCGCGGGCCAAAGCGGCGATCTGATCGAAGTCGATCCGATGCGTGTCGGGCCGGACGCCGTAGCTGTGGAAGCGGTACGTCTTGCCCGAAAAGTTCAGCTTCATGCCGTGGGTAAGGTGTCCGCCGTGTGCCAGATCGAGTCCCAGCACGACGTCGCCCGGCTCGAGGATCGAGAGATAGACGGCCATGTTGGCCTGGGCGCCGGAGTGGGGTTGCACATTGGCGAAGTCGGCGCCGAAGATTTGCTTGGCCCGGTCCCGGGCAAGATTCTCGGCCACGTCGACGAACTCGCATCCGCCGTAATAGCGTCGCCCCGGATAGCCCTCGGCGTATTTGTTCGTCAACACGCTGCCGACGGCCTGCATGACGGCCGGGCTGGTGAAGTTTTCCGAGGCGATCATTTCCAGGCCGTCCCGCTGCCGCTTGATTTCGCCGGCAATCGCGGTCCACACTTCCGAGTCTTGTCGTTCAATAAAGTTCATTGGGCTATCCTGTCGAGAGAAAAACTACTCGCCAAAAGCAATAAACCAACTATTTTCCACGATTCATGCCGGTTCGTCAATCGGTATCGTTTAACCCGGAGCCAGCGGCGACGGAGATGCTATGACCGCTGCCACCCCACCGTCGCCGTTGGCTCCGGGTTAAACGAGGGGTAGCTCCGGGTTAAACGATGGGCAATCACACTCGAACACGCAACTTTGCCCGGGCGTATGGAAGCAGCCCGCCGGCGTTGCGGATAGCGAGAATCGCCTCGGGCAGACTCGGAAACGAAAATGATTGTCCACCGACGGTGATCGTTCCGGCCGTCGCGTCCAAACGCACCTCGTCTCCCTCCTTGTATGCCTCGACCGCTTCGGGGCTCTCGATCAGCAGCAGTCCTTGATTCACGGCGGCGCGGTAGAATATCCGCGCGTAGCTTTTTGCCACGACGGCCTCGACGCCGGCCGCTTTCAGACCCAGGGCCGGCTGCTCGCGCGAGCTACCGCAGCCGAAGTTCTTGCCGGCCAGCAGAAAGTCGCCGGGCCGGACGCCCGTGGCGAAACCCGGGTCAAGGTCTTCCAACAGATGCGGCAGAATCTGCTCCGCCGTCGAGCAAGAGTAGGTATACTTGCCCGGAAAGAGCATGTCGGTGTTGATGTCATCGCCGTAATGCCAGACTTTGCTCATTGCATGATCTCTTGGCGGAATTCGGGGTTCGGAGTAGTAGGCCGGGTCGTGACCCGGCACGAAATAACCGCCGGGTTTCAACCCGGCCTACTTGATCTCCTTTCGGGGATCGCTGATTCGGCCGTGTATCGCCGAGGCGGCGACGGTGGCGGGGCTTGCCAGGAAGATTTCCGCCTTCGCGCAGCCCATCCGGCCTCGGAAATTTCGATTGGACGTGGAAAGACACCGCTCGCCGGCGGCCAATACTCCCTGATGGGCGCCGAGGCACGGCCCGCAGCCGGTCGGAAGCAGCGTACCCCCGGCAGCCAGCAGTGCGTCGATCGCGCCGGAGGCGATTGCCCGGCGTAGGACTTCCCGCGATGCCGGCAACAGCAGCAACCGCGTGCCCGAGGCGATTTGCTTCCCCTTAAGGATCGACGCGGCAAGCTCGAAATCGCTCGCCCGGCCGTTCGTGCAAGTACCCAATACGCACTGGTCGATGGGCGTCCCCTCGACTTCTTCGACGGAAACGACGTTGTCCACTGTATGCGGTTTAGCCACCACCGGGCCGAGTGTCGAGAGGTCAAAATCCATCCGGCGCGAGTATTCGGCGTCCGAGTCGGCCCAGACCGGCTCGTAGCCGTCGCGCCGGACGCCGATCGAGTCGAGGTATTCCACGGTGCGGGCATCGACCTCGAACGCGGCGGCCTTGGCCCCCATCTCGATGCCCATGTTGGCGACGGTCAACCGCTCGTCGATCGACAACTCGGCGGCGCCGTGGAACTCGACGCACTGGTAGTTGGCCCCGTCGGCGCCGAGCCGGCCGATGAGCGAAAGGATCAGGTCCTTGGCCGTAACGCCCGGCGAAAGACCGCCGCTAAGATCAATGCGGATGCTCTCGGGAACCTTCAGCCACGTCTCGCCGGTCAGGATCAGGGCGGCCGCCTCGGTGCGGTCGATACCGGTGGCAAACGCACCCAGCGCCCCGTACATGCAGGTGTGCGAGTCGCTGCCGACGATCAGATCGCCGGGCAACGCCAATCCCTTCTCGACCATCACCTGATGGCAGACGCCCGTGCCGACGTCGAAAAAATGCTCGACGCCGTACCGCTGGACGTATCGGCGGATGGCCTTGTGGTTTTCGGCGTCCTTTTCCGTGGCGGCGGGCACGACGTGGTCGAGCACCACTACGTGCATGTCCTTCCGCGCCGGGCCGAACTCGACCAGGTCGACGGCGATTTTGGCCACGATCGCCGCCGTGTTGTCGTGCGAGAGCAGACGGTCTGGCCGAACGGTGACGATCTCACCCGGCCGGAGCGCGTCGCGGCCCGATTTCCGCGCCAAGATTTTTTCGGCGAAGGTTTTTCCCATTATTGACGCTCCGCGTGGGAACGAGATTTGTCGGTTACTCGACGATTTTCTTCGTATCGCCGTATTTTTCCGCCATTCTATCCCTGGGAAGATATTCGTCTTCGAGTTTTCTATACTCTTTCAGGCCGACGAAATCGGTGAACTCCTCGAAGCCGGCGACCCACTTCGTCTGGCCGGGCAAAATGCCGGCCGGCGCGGCCTTCAGGGCGGTGAAGAAATCCATCAGCGCCTTATGAGCGACCATACACGAGGCAACCGGGATCGACACCCGGCCGACGCCCAGCTTCGCCAGATCGGGAATGGGAATCAGTTCGGTTTTCATGCCGGAGATGGCGTCCATCAGGTTTACCGACAGCGGGCCGTGTACTTCGGCGACGGCTTTTTCGACGTCCGCCCGGGTGCGGATGCCGTCGATGAAGGCCAGATCGGCGCCGGCGGCGAGATACATGTTGCATCGCTTGATGGCCTCGTCGATGCCTTGGGCGGCGAAGACGTCGGTCCGGGCGTTGATGATGAAGTCCTTGTCGAGCCGGTTTCTCACGTCGGAGCAGGCCCGCAGCTTGCCGGCCATTTCCTCGGCCGAGATGACTTCCTTGCCCGACATGTGGCCGCAGCGCTTGGGAAACACCTGATCCTCGATGTTCATTCCGGCGGTGCCCATCTGTATCAGACGTTCGGCGATCCAGGCGGCGTTGACGGCGTTGCCGCCGCCGGTGTCTACGTCGGCCATGACGGGAATATCGACGGCCTGCACGATGTTCCAGGTCATGTCCAGAACGTCCTTCATTTGCACCAGACCGACGTCCGGTTTGGCCAGCAGGCTCGCGGCCAGCCCGTAGCCGGAAACCTGGATGGCCTCGAATCCGCACCGCTCGATGACTTTCGCGCTCAGGGCGTCGTGAGCGCCGGGGACCACGACGGCCCGTCGAGCCATGATCGCTTGTCGCAAGATCGCTGTTTTTTTCATTGGAGTTGCAGTTGTAGGGTGGGACAAGCGTAGCGAAGTCCCACCAATCATCGGTGAAAACATGGTGGGACTTCGCTACGCTTGTCCCACCCTACTTATTTTCTCTTTACAGCGCGGCGATAATGGCGTCGGTCAATTGTCTGGTGGCGGCCGCGCCGCGGCTGAGGACGTTCGGCCCGCCGGCCAATCGGAGCATGTCGTATGCAAGCACCTTGCCCTCGGCCACCACCTTGGCGACGGCCGCGCGGATGCGGTCGGCCGTCGGCGAGTGGCCGACGTGGGCGAGCATCATGCAGGCGGCCAGGCTCATGGCGATCGGATTGACGATCGACGGGGAGAGGGCGGCGTATTTCGGGGCGGAGCCGTGCGTCGGCTCGAAGACGGCGACCTCGCGGCCGATGTTCGCGCTGGCCGCGAATCCCAACCCGCCCACCAGTCCGGCGAAACCGTCGGAAATGATGTCGGCGAACATGTTCGTGGCCACCAGCACGCCGTAGTCTTCCGGGTTTTTGGTGAGCCACATCATCTGGGCGTCGATGTTCGTCGACCGCAGTGCGACGTCGGGATATTCGGCGGCGATCAGTTTGGCCTCGTCCTCGACCATGCCCGAGGTCTCGCGGATCACGTTCGGCTTCTCGCAGACGGTGACCGAGCGGTAGCCGAACTTTTTGGCATGTTCGAAGGCCGCGCGGATGATCCGCCGACAGGCTGGCCGGCTGAGTATGCGGCACGAGACGGCCAGATCGGGTCCGGCGACGTGAGCGAAGTTTTTCATCTTCGGGTGCGTTTCGAGCGCGTCGCGGACGTGTTTGGGCGGGTCGGTCCATTCGACACCCGAGTAAAGCCCCTCGGTATTTTGCCGGAAGATGACCGCGTCGATTTTCGGCTCCTCGAAGCCGTCCGGCGCTCGGCGGATGAAGTTCAGCGGGTTGCCGGGAAACGACCGGCAGGGACGGATGCATATATCAAGGTCGAACAGTTGCCGCATCCGCACGATGGGGCTGTAATAGACGTGTCCCTTCCCCTGCAAGGCGGGCGAGAGTTCGGCACGGGCCGCCTGTTTCGGCTTCGAGGTGATTGCCCCAAACAGCCCGAGTTTGTGTCGTTTAAGCAGGTCGATCGTCCGATCCGGCAGCGCGCTGCCTTCGGAAATCCAATAATCCCAGCCGATGTCGGCCGGCACGTAATCCGCCTGAAATCCGGCTGCGTCCAACACCCGCAGCGCCTCGGGCAGCACGATTTTGCCGATGCCGTCGCCGGGCATTACGACGATCGTCGGTTTGGTCATAATTTCCTTTCAGGGCGCGACCGACGGTCGCGGCTTTATGATTTTTTGACAACCGTCGCCACGGCGTCGCGGAAAATACCGACCGCCACGTCGATCTGTTTTTTAGAAATCGTCAGCGCGGGACAGAAGCGGACCGCGCTCTCGCCGCAGCCGAGCATCAATACGCCGCGACGGAAACATTCCTGGACGACGCGGTTTCGCGTCTCCGGGTCATGGCAACGACTCTTCGGATCGGTGACGAAATCGGCGGCGACCATCAGGCCCACGCCGCGGACGTCGCCGATGGCCGAAAACTCTTCTTTAACCGCCTGCAATCGTTCAATCAAGTGCGCGCCGACGACTTTTGCGTTGTCTATCAGCCCGCCTTCGAGCAGATCGAGCGTGGCCAGCGAGGCGGCGCAGGCCACCGGGTTGCCGCCGTAGGTCGAGGCGTGCGAGCCGGGGGGCCAGTTCATGATCTCTTCCCGCGCGATGATGGCCCCCAAGGGCATACCGCTGGCGATGCCCTTGGCCGAGACGACAATGTCTGGCTGGACGCCGACGTGCTGGACGGCCCACATCTTACCCGTCCGCCCCATGCCGCTCTGCACCTCGTCGCAGACCATCAGGATGCCGTGGCGGTCGCAAAGATCGCGGAGACGCGGTAGGAAGTCGAGCGGAGGAACAATGTATCCTCCCTCGCCCTGAATCGCCTCGACAAAAATCGCCGCCACTTCGTCCGGCTCGACCTCGCGGCGGAAAACCGTCTGCTCGATCTCATCCAGAGTGAAATCGACGATCGAATCCGACTCGCGAAGATCGATCGGTCGGAACGGATCGGGATATGTGACGTGGGTAATCTGCGGCACCACCGGCAGGAATCGCTTGCGGTGTATCGCCTTGCTGCCCGAGAGCGACATCGCGCCGAACGTCCGCCCGTGAAAGGCGCCCCAGAAGGAGATGACGTGTTGCCGGCCGGTCTGGTGCCGGGCGAGCTTGAAGGCGGCCTCGATCGCCTCGGCGCCCGAGTTGGTGAAAAAAACCCGATTGCGGCCCGACATCGGCGTCAATTTGGCCAACCGCTCGGCAAGCATGATCTCCTGGTCGTAATAGAAATCGGTCCCCGACATGTGCAGAAAGCGGGCGGTCTGATCGCGGATGGCCCGGACTACGTAGGGATGTGAATGACCGGCGGCCGTCACGGCGATGCCGGCGGTCATATCGAGGAACCGGTTGCCGTCCGGGTCGGTGACCACCGAGCCGATGGCATTATCAATCACCAGCGGGTAATCTCGGGTGTAAGAAGGACTCATCACCTTCTTATCGCGGGCGACCAATTTTCGGGCCTTGGGGCCGGGTATTTTACAAACCAACTCCGGGGCCGACGGCTGCTTGGGGATCAATACGAACTTCGAGTTTGCCACGTCACTGTTCCTTTTCGCATTAAGAAGCTATCTCAAAATGTGGCACAGCCGCCCTCGGCTGTGAAATTTCGCTCTGCACAGCCGAGGGCGGCTGTGCTACAAAAATAGATGTTAATCGCGTTTTGACAGAATCTCGTCGGTGTCGATCTGCGCGCGTTGCAGTTTTCCGCTGTAGTCGATGTAGACGGTCTTCCACTCAGTGAAGGTGTCGAGGCCGGCCTTTCCGGCCTCGCGGTGGCCGTTGCCGGTCCCCTTCACGCCGCCGAAGGGCATGTGGACCTCGGCGCCGATCGTCGGGCCGTTGACGTAAACGATGCCGGCCTCGATTTCGCGCACCGCCCAGAGGGCCTTGTTCACGTCGCGGGTGTAGATCGAGGAGCTTAGTCCATACTCGCAATCGTTGAGCGTCTCGACGGCCTCTTCCAGGCTGCCGACGCGGACGACCGACAGCACCGGACCGAAAATCTCCTCCTGAAAAATCCGCATCGAGCGATTCACGCCGGCAAAAATCGTCGGCTCGATGAACCAGCCGCGGTCGAGCTTCTCGCCGGTCGCCCGAACGCCGCCGCGGACCAACGTGGCTTTGTCCTCTTCCTTGCCGATGCGGATGTAATCCAGCACCTTTTTGCACTGGCTCTCGTTTATCAACGGGCCGACGTCGGTCGTCGGCTCCACTCCGGGTCCGAGCCGCAGTTTGGCGGCCTGGGCGGTGAGCTTCTCGAGCATTTTGTCGTGGACCGCTTCGTGAACGATCAGCCGGCTGGTTGCCGTGCAGCGTTGTCCCGAGGTGCCGAAGGCGCCCCACAGCGCGCCCTCGACGGCCAGGTCCAGGTCGGCGTCGTCCATGACGATTTCAGCGTTTTTTCCGCCACATTCGAGCGAGACCCGTTTGCCGGTCCGACCGCATTCGGCGGCGACGTGTTTGCCCGTCTCGGTCGAGCCGGTGATGGAGATCAGGCTGATCCGCGGGTTTTTGCACATCGCCTCGCCGACTACCGACCCGCGCCCTTGAACCAGATTGATGACCCCGGGCGGCAAACCGGCGTCGGCCAGCGCGCGGACAAACTCGGCGCCGCACATCGGCGTGTCGGAAGCCGGTTTGATTACCACGGTGTTGCCGCAGATCAGTGCGTGGAACGATTTCCAGGCCGGAATGGCCACGGGAAAGTTCCAGGGGGTAATCAGTCCGCAGACGCCGATCGGCTCGCGGAACGTGAGGCACATTTTGTTGGGCAATTCGGACGGAGCGGTGTCGCCGTAGAGTCGGCGTCCTTCGCCGGCGGCCAGTTCGGCCATGTCGATCGCCTCTTGCACGTCGCCGCACCCTTCGGCCAGTGGTTTTCCGGCCTCGCGGGCAATCAACTCGCCGATTTGTTGTTTCCGTTGGGCGAGGATTTGACCGGCACGTTGGAGGATAATTGCGCGGGTCGGCGGGGGGGTCCGACGCCAGGCCGTAAACGCCCGCGAAGCCGCCGCCACGGCACGATCCAGCTCTTCGGCCGAAGAGTCGGGCGTTTCGCAGACCACCTCGCGGGTGTCGGAGGGGTTGATCGACTTGATCGCCGCGGTCCCCTCGGGCCACGACCACCTGCCGTCAATGTAATTCATCGCCTTGGCGGGATTTGACATGGTTCCATTCCTTGCAGTTTGCCGAACTTCGCAGCGCGCGTGTGACGCACCAATACCCGCTTTGAGCTTGTGGATTTTTCAAATTGGCGTCATCACGACCACAATCCGTAGGGTGCGTGAAACGCACCATGTACCGCCGGTTGTGGTGCGTTTCACGCACCCTACAAAAATTCACAACCTCTCACCGTTGGATAGTGCGTCTCAAGCGCGTCATGTTACCGTGCAGAGAGTCCACAAAACCATCGAGCCTAACAGAACCATTCCCAGCGGTCAAGCGACGGAAAAACGTTGAAGGAAGCGAAAAAGGGAAAAATATGCTCTTCTTACTTGACGCCGCGAGACAATTCATGCACATAGTGTTTGTGTGAGAGAGGCCGTTTGGACAACCGTGATTTTCTAATCGCCCAAACACCACCGCGTTGCATCGGGGGAAAGACGCCATGAGCATCCGCTTTAGGCTGACGATCGCCGCGATAGCCGTCATTCTGGTGGCCAACTCGCTGCTGTGGTTCATCGCCTTGCAGTACTTGGGGCAGGTCTGGATGGGAGAGGTGCAGACGCGGGTTCGGCGAAACTTGAATTCGGCCAGGGCTGCTTACGACAACCACGCCGAAATTATCGGCGCCTACCTGCAAGCCATCGCCCACGACAAAGCACTGGCCGCCGCCGTGCGGGCAGACGACCGGGTGGCTTTGCAATCAATGCTCCGCGAGTTGGGTGAGTCAAAAACAATGGACTTCGTCTCGCTGCTGGACGCCACGGGCAAAGTGATCTGCCGGTCGGGCAGCGGGCAAACGGGCGACGACCTTTCCGCCGACCCGCTGGTGGCCGAAGTGCTTCGACGGCGGAAATCGGTCGAAGGGACCGTCGTGTTCTCGCGAGAGCGGTTGTTGGCCGCGGGGCCTCGGTTGGCCGAGCGGGCCTTGATAACGATAGTTCCGACCGAGGCCGCACGGCCCACTTCCGACTTGCTCAGCACCGCGGGAATGGTGACCGCCGCGGCCGTGCCCGTGCTAGACGAACAAGGACGCACGGCGGCGATTCTTTACGGCGGCGACCTGCTTAACCGCCGCTATGAGATCGTCGACGCGCTCAAGGAGCAGGTATTCCGGGGCGAAGTCTACAAGGGCAAGGAAATCGGCACGGTGACCATCTTTATGGGCGACCTGCGCGTCTCGACGAACGTCACCCGCAAGGACGGCGAGCGGGCGGTCGGCACCCAGTTGAGCGAAGCGGTTTCCGAGGCGGTGCTGGAACACGGCGAGATTTGGGCCGCCCCGGCGTTCGTGGTCAACGATTGGTACATCACGGCCTACGAACCGATCCACGATCCGGCCGGCAAGATCATCGGCGCGCTTTACGTGGGGCTGTTGCGGGCGCCGTTCGCACACCAGCTAACGGTCATCAGCACCGTTTTCCTGGCGCTGGTCGGCGGCGCGACCTTCGCCAGCCTGGTGCTGCTGCTGTTGGTCAACGAGCGCGTGCTGCGCCCCATCCGTTCGGTGGTGGGTATGGCGCAGAAGGTCATCGGCGGCGACATGACCGCGCGGGTGGGTATCCGGCCGGCCGGCGAAATGGGCACGCTCTGCCGCGCCGTGGACAGCATGGCCCAGGCCGTCGCCGAACGAGAGGAACTGCTCACCCAGGCCACCCGCCAGCAAATCCGCCGCAGTGAGCAGTTGGCCTCGGTCGGCCGGCTGGCCGCCGGAGTGGCCCACGAAATCAACAACCCGCTGACCGGCGTACTGGTCTTCGCCGACTTGATGCGCGAAAAGGAAAACATGGACGACCAAGACCGCGAGGACCTGGAAGTTATCATCCGCGAGACCAAGCGGGCGCGGGAGATCGTACGCGGCCTGCTCGATTACGCCCGCGAAACGCCCTCGATTAAGGTCTCCTTGAACGTAAACGACGTCGTCCGGCAGACCATGCAACTGCTGGGCAAACGCGAGGCGTTTCAACAGGTCAACCTCGTCAAGGCGCTGGCCGACAACCTGCCGCCGGTGGGCGGCGACCGAAACCAACTCCAGCAGGTGCTGGTAAACCTCTCGCTGAACGCCTGCGAGGCGATGTCCGACGGAGGCACGCTGATGATCGCCACCTCCGGCACAAACGATCAGGTCGTCGTCGAAGTGACCGACACCGGCTGCGGCATCAAGCCCGAACACCTCGACAAAATCTTCGAGCCGTTCTTCACCACCAAGGCGGTGGGCAAGGGGACCGGCCTGGGACTGAGCGTCACCTACGGAATCGTTCAACAGCACGGCGGGACGTTGGAGGTCGAGAGCGCGGTGGGGAAAGGGACCACGTTTATCATCACGTTGCCCGCGGCGGAAGTGATAGCCAAGAATGACAAATGACACGTTCGTTTTGCGGTCTGCGAGATTATTGTATCCCGCTTGCGGTTTCGCAACCTCGAGGTTGTGAGTTTTTGTAGGGTGCGTGAAACGCACCACAACCGGTAGTGCCTGGTGCGTTTCACGCACTCTACGGATTGTGGTCGTGATGTTAATCCAATTCGGGAGAAAGTCATGGCGCCACCGGGATTCGAGGGGATGATCGGGCAGAGCCCCGTGATGCGCGAACTGTTCGCTCTGATTCAGCGGATTGCCCCGACCGACAGCACCGTGCTGTTGACCGGCGAGAGCGGTACGGGCAAGGAGATGGTGGCCCACGCGATTCATCGCCACAGCCGCCGCCGCGATTGCCCCCTGTTGGCCTGCGACTGCACCGCGCTGGCCCCGACGCTGCTGGAGAGTGAGTTGTTCGGCCACGTCAAGGGATCGTTTTCCGGCGCGATTGCCACGAAGATGGGACTTTTCGAGGCCGCCGACCGGGGCACCCTGTTTCTCGACGAGGTGGCCAACCTGAGCATGGAGACGCAAAGCAAGCTGCTCCGCGTGCTGGAAACGCGCCGCGTCCGAAAAGTCGGCGACACCGCCGAACGCGAGGTAGATATCCGGCTAATCGCCACCAGCAATCGCGGTCTGGCCGAGTTGGTCAACGAGGGCGCGTTCCGCGCCGACCTCTACTATCGCTTGAACGTCGTGCCCATCGTGCTCCCCCCGCTGCGCGACCGCCCCAGCGACATCCACTTGTTGGCCGGCGAGTTCCTCCGCCGGTTCTCGGAGCGGATGGGGGTCGATCTCGTGGGCTTCTCGCCCGAAGCAATCCGCCAAATGGAACTGCACACTTGGCCGGGCAACGTCCGAGAGTTGCGGAACATTGTCGAACGGGTGGCCGTTCTTTACGGCGGATCGAGGATCGAGACGTCTTGTTTGCCCTGGGAGATACGGGACGCGAAGGCCCCCGTCGGCGACGACGCGCCTCGCACCTGGGACGAGTTGAAGAATCTGAAGAAAAGGATCGGCGACGACCTGGAGCGACGGTTTCTGACGACTGCCCTGGAACGCTGCGGACAGAACATTACCCAAGCGGCCAAAAGCGTGGGGATGCAGCGGACCAATTTTCACGCCCTGCTGCGACGCCACGGGCTAAAACCCGAAAAGTGACGGTCCTATTTCTTGCTGTTTTCGTGAGCAACCATGAGTTGCATAATGGGTACTGCCTTAACGTTGTGTCGCTAGAAACCACCCGGTAGCGGGCCATATTTAGGTGTTTCGTATCGGGAATTCACTATGGACCGCTGGGTATCGCCTTGGTTGACAGCCCGATGCGCTGACGGTATGCTGTAAATAGTGAGAAATCTCTATTGACTACTGCCCTGCAAATTCGATATAGTATTAAGCTTTTTCTTTTTCTAGTTGACTCGATGCGAGCTTCCCCGTTAGGATGCCGAAACAATGGCGGACGAAAACATCAAGCAGCAATCGACGCTATCTAAGGTCGTGCCACTTAGTTGGGCTGAACCTGGTCCGGCGGTGTTTGCCAATGTCGCTTATGCCCAATACGACGGGAAGTCAGTATACATCACGTTCTGCCAAGCGATTCCACCCGCCATTCTTGGACAAACCGATGAAGAAAAGCTGCAGCAGCTCGACAAAGTTGAATCAATTGTGGCTGCGCCGGTTATTCGCCTTGTGATGGCACCCGAGAATTTTCGCGCCGTCGCGGAGACTTTCCAGAAACACCTCGCACTCGTAGTCAAGCAAGAATAAGCATGATAGCCCCACCAGATACGCTCCCGGTTTCCGCAGCCTCGACGGCATCTGTCGTTCAGTACCGAGTGGCTGGAGACTTCCCTCCCAGCACACATTCACTCGTTATGCAAGCTACCTACTGCGCTATAGAAAGGGACGCCATGCTCACTTGTGACCAAATGGTGAAACTTAGTGCCGACATGCGTGCATACTTGGAATACGAATCGGAACGCCGCCGGGTGGACATTGCAACGGTATATCAAGAAGAGATGGCAGCCAAGGTGGAACTCGCCAAGATTACGCCCCGAAACGCAGACCTTTTGCGTATTGCAGATCGTTTTCCAGCGCCGCAGACATGGTATGATGAATAGCTTACGGATAGCGCGGAACGCAGTGGAGCGCCTAGCGTGTGCCGACTTAGCCAAGGACAAGTAGTCGAGGCGGTGATAACAGACCCGCGCGGACAAAACAAGAAGCGTCGCCCTGCCGTTGTGCTCAGTGCTACCGATGAACTCTCAAGTGCCGACGAATTCGTTGTTGTAGCAATCTCGACTCAGCTTGCTGACCCTCTTCCGCCCGATTGGATTCTACTTCCCTGGTCTTCCGATGGACGCACAAAAAGCGGTTTGACGATGCCTTCCGTTGCTAAATGCCGCTGGCTCAAAAAAGTGACGCAAAAGGAGATTGTTTATGTCCGGGGATGGTTGCCGAACACGGTAATGCGGGATATAATGCAGGCCGTTGCAAAGAATTAAGCGAACCTTCCAATCTCCTGCGGTGTCACCCAATTTCAAGATGGACCATTTGCTCTCTAATTAGGTCTCCTGGGTACTGCCTTAACATTGTGTTGCTGGCAAAACCCTCCGCGGAAGCGGTTCCCCGCCAATTTTTCGGCACTGTCCTAGTAGTGTGTTGCTACGCCAACCTGTGGTACTCTTTTTACCTTCGAGTGGCCTTGTCGAACAACCACTACATGTAGTATGTGAAAGTCGGTTTCCCAGCCCATTAAACCACTATATCTTGTAGTTGTTCGACAAGGCCGTTGGCAGATAGGCTACCCAAAACGATCCACCCATCAGCGGGAGTGCATGACGAGCAACACAATCTTAAGGCAGTGCCGCATAATGCAATAGGCGCATGCCCGAGGCATTGCATAATGCAACACACCCGAATTGCGTCCTCTTGTCGATAATCGTCGCAAACGCTTGTGTAGGTTGATGTTACGCGAGTCCTGGCGATTCATTTCTTATTTGGCATAAAAATCGCTATATAAGAATGTCATGATTATCGCCATTCCATTTTGGCAAGGCCGGGTCTCGCCGGTGTTCGACGTGGCCGGGCAAGTCTTGCTGGTCGAATGGAACGATGCCGGCGAGCGGTCTCGACGCGAGGAGGTGTTGGCCGAAGAATTGCCGGACCGCCGCGCCGCGCAATTGGCCGAGTGGGGCGTAACAACGCTGATTTGTTGCGCCGTCTCGCAGCCGCTGGAAAACCTGCTGGCGGCCCACAAGATTCAAGTGATTCCACAGGTCTGCGGAGAGGTGGAAGAAGTGCTGCAAGCGTTTCGCGCCGGTACGCTCGAAAGCGAACGGTTCGCCATGCCCGGCTGTTGCCGGCGAAGGCGCGGACGGGGTCGCGGCCGCTGCCGACGCGGCGGACGCCAATTTTAATAATAATAGGAGTTGCAAATGAAGATCGTCGTTACCGCCCAAGGCGCCGAAATGGAAAGCCCCGTCGATCCGCGTTTCGGCCGGGCGAAGTATTTTGTGTTGGTCGATACCGATACCGGCCAACATCAGGCGCACGACAACGCACAAAACCTCAACGCCGCGCAAGGAGCGGGCATCCAGGCGGCACAGACGGTTGCCCAACTGGGCGCCGAGACGGTGCTGACAGGCCACGTCGGCCCGAAGGCGTTCGCCACCTTGACGGCCGCCAACATCGCCGTCCACACGGGCGCCAGTGGAACGGTGAAAGAGGCGATCGAGCAGTTCCAAGCCGGACGCCTCGAATCGGCCGCGAAGGCCGACGTCCAAGGACATTGGTAGGAACGTTTACTAGACATCTCTGTTGGGGTGGCAGTTGAACTGCCGCCCCAACGGGTGAAAACTTGTTCGACATTGAAAAGAAGGAGAATCAATCATGCCAGGTGGAGATAGAACCGGACCGATGGGAATGGGGCCGATGACCGGCCGCGGGGCCGGATACTGCGCCGGATCGCCGGCGCCGGGTTTCATAAACCGCGGATTCGGCGGCGGAGGTTTCGGCTTTGGCCGCGGCGGCGGAGGTTTCGGCCGAGGGCGCGGCGGAGGACAAGGTTGGCGGAACTGGTTCCGCGTCGCTGGAATGACTGGTCCTTGGGGCGGCGCATACGCGCAGCCTGCTGCTCCGCCCGTCGCTGAAACGCAGGAACTCGACGCCTTGCGAGGTCAGTCCGAGTACCTCGCCGGCGCCCTGGAAGAGATCAAAAACCGGATCGACCAATTGGAGAAGCAGTCGCAGAGCGCGTCCGGAAAATAGCGACAATCGCATTTAGCCCCGGGTGAATACACCCGGGGCAAGCGGTTTCCCACGTTCACCCCGGCCCGCCGTGTATTCACGGCGGGCTAAATGAACAACGTCTTTGTTTTCGGCATCCGAGAGGATTATCGGTAAATGCGAATCGCAATTGCTAGCGGCAAAGGGGGCACGGGCAAAACCACCGTGGCGACAAACTTGGCGCAGATGGCCGCGCGGGCCGGTCGCCAGACGGCCTATCTCGATTGCGACGTGGAAGAACCGAACGGGCATATCTTCCTCAAGCCCGCGATCGAGGAAGAGCGTCCGATCGAAAAACTCGTACCCACGGTTGATCCTCGATTGTGTACGCATTGCGGGGCGTGCGCGAAGATTTGTCGCTACGGGGCGGTGGCCAGCTTGCCGAACGAGACCCTGATTTTCGCCGAGCTTTGCCATTCCTGCGGCGGATGCGAGTTGGTATGCCCCGTCGATGCGATCCATGAAGCGCCGCTGACGATCGGCACGCTTCGCCTTGGGCGCAGCGAGGCGATCCGGTTTGTCGAGGGGGTGCTGAACGTCGGCGAGGCGATGAGTCCGCCGGCCATCCGCGCGGTGAAGGCGGCCGCCCCGCGGGCCGATCTTGTCCTGCTCGATTCGCCGCCCGGCACCTCCTGCCCGGTGGTCGAAACCGTGCGCGGCTGCGACCTCGTGCTGTTGGTAACCGAGCCGACCCCCTTCGGACTGCACGACCTCTCTCTGGCGGTCGAGATGGTTCGTGCAATGCGGCTGCCGCTGGGCGTGGTCGTCAACCGCGCCGACATCGGCGACCGGAAAGTCCACGAATACTGTAAGGGCCATCGTATTCCGATAATGGCCGAGATTCCCGACGACCGCGCCGTTGCCGAGGCCTATTCGCGCGGCCTGACGATCTGCGACGCTGTTCCGGGGTTCGCCGAGCGAATCGGCGGTCTGTTGGCACGAATCGACGAAGGAGTCGGCCGATGAAGGAGTTGGTGGTAATCAGCGGCAAGGGAGGCACCGGCAAGACGTCGATCGTTGCGTCGCTGGCCGTGTTGGCGAGGCGGGCCGTGCTGGTCGATTGCGACGTGGACGCGGCCGACTTGCATCTGGTTCTCGAGCCGCGAGTGGTTCGCCGCGAGGATTTCATTTCCGGCGGCAAGGCCCGCATCATGCCCGGCCACTGCACGGCCTGCGGCAAGTGCGAGGAGCTTTGCCGCTTCGACGCGATTTTCTTCGACGGCCCGGGCAACGGGCGCGTGGGACGCACGTTCCGCGTAGATCCGTTGGCCTGCGAGGGGTGCGGCGTGTGCGTCGATTTTTGCGACGAGAGGGCGATCGAGTTCCGCCCCGAAGTTTGCGGCCAGTGGTTCGTTTCCGAAACCCGTTGCGGCCCGATGGTCCACGCCCGGCTCGGCGTGGCGGCGGAGAACTCGGGCAAGTTGGTGACGCAACTCCGGCGTGTTTCGCAAGAGATTGCCCAATCGAAGGGCTTGGAACTGATAATTTGCGACGGTTCGCCCGGCATCGGCTGTCCGGTGATCGCCTCGTTGACCGGGGCGAGTCTGGCGTTGCTGGTCGTCGAGCCGACCATCTCGGGGCTGCACGACTTCGAGCGGATCGTCCAGCTTTGCCGGCGGCTTGGCGTACCTGGCCTGATGGCGGTCAACAAGGCGGACCTGAACGAGGAGATGGCCGACCGTCTGGAGGCGGTCGCTCGGCAGTTCGGCGTCGAGCCGGTCGGCCGCGTTCCTTACGATCCCGAGGTGACCCGCGCGCAGGTCGCCTGCCGCAGCGTGGTCGAGATATCCGACGGTCCCTCGGCCCGTGCGATTGCCGCGATCTGGCGTCCGATCGAGGAGCGGTTGCGGAGCAGCGCGGCGTCCGAGGCGACGGGCTTAGTGCAGTTGAAAGTAAACTGAATGTATATATACTGGTTCCCATGCCACGAGGTTGTGGATTTTTGTAGGGTGCGTGAAACGCACCATGTACTGCCGGTTGTGGTGCGTTTCACGCACCCTACAAAAATCCACTGGTGGAAATAGCCCCCGGCTATTCCGGCAGAAGATCATTTTTAGGGAGTATGACAGTGGTGGAAATACACGACACCAAGGCAGACAAGCCGCGAGATTGCCAAAGCTGCGAGCAGGCCGATTGTTCGGCAAACAAGCAGCGTCAAGACGAACCGGAAGACGAGTTCCGCCAGCGTCAGAACCTTGCCGGCAAAATGTGCCAGATCGGCCAAAAGCTGTTGATCATGTCCGGCAAGGGGGGCGTGGGCAAGAGCACCGTCGCGGCGAATCTGGCCGTATCGCTGACGCTGGCCGGCAAGTCGGTGGGGCTGCTCGACGTCGATATACACGGACCGAGCATCCCGCGATTGATGGGCCTGGAGGGACAACAGCTTGTCATGCACGAGTCGGAGATCGTTCCCATCGAGGTGGGCGGCAACCTGAAGGTCATGTCGATCGGGTTCCTGTTGGGTAGTCCAGAGGACGCCGTCATCTGGCGCGGACCGATGAAGTTCGGCGTCATCCGTCAGTTTCTCAGCGAGGTGGAGTGGGGGCCGTTGGACTACCTAATTATTGACGCCCCACCGGGGACCGGCGACGAGCCGCTCTCGGTCGCGCAATTGGTGGGAGACGGCGCCGGCGCCGTGCTGGTCACCACACCGCAAGAGCTTTCCGTGGCCGACGTGAGACGCTCGGTCTCGTTTTGCCGAAAATTGTCGCTGCCGGTGGTGGGCATCGTCGAGAACATGAGCGGCCTGGTCTGCCCGCATTGCAACGGCCGGATCGATGTATTCAAGACCGGCGGCGGAGAGGCGCTGGCCCGTGAGATGAACGTGCCGATGCTGGGCCGCATACCAATCGACCCGAAGATCGTCGAGTGCGGCGACTCGGGCGTACCATACATCCACCGCTTCGCCGACAGCGACGCGGCGAAGGCATTCGCCGGGGTGGTCGATCGGATTCTCGAAAGTTCTTCCACAAAAACAGATGGTAATTAACCATCGGTAATACAACCCGACGAGAGACAAGTATTGCGTTTACACAAAAAACAAAGGAGTTTGGAATGAAAATCGCTATTCCCTTGGCCGGCGGACGGCTTTGTTTGCATTTTGGACACTGCGAACAGTTCGCGGTGGTCGATGCCGGAGACGACGGCGAGATGCAAACGACGCTGGCTACGCCGCCGGCGCACGAGCCTGGGGTTTTACCACAATGGCTGCATCAGCAAGGCGTCGAGGTGATAATCGCCGGCGGCATGGGCCAACGCGCGCAGCAATTGTTCAATCAACACGGCGTCAAGGTCGTCGTCGGGGCACCGGCGGAAACGCCCGAAAAAATCGTCGCGGCATACCTCGACGGCAGCCTGCAATCGGGGGCCAACGCCTGCGATCATTGAGTCCCGGTTGGAAAGAACTGCGATGAGCGATCAAATCCGCGTCATGGTGCTTGTGGAAAATACCGCCGTCGGACAGGGCATTGTCGCCGAACACGGACTGTCGTACTGGATCGAACACGGCGGACGTTCCATCCTGTTCGACACCGGACAAGGAAACGTGCTGGTCGGAAACGCCTGGAGACTAGGCATCCGTCTGGAAAACGCCAAGGCGGTGGTCCTCAGCCACGGGCATTACGACCACACGGGCGGGCTGGCCGACGCGCTCCGCGGCGACCGGCCGGTCGAGTTGTTCTTGCACCCGAAAGCACTGGAGCCGAAGTATGCTCGGGATCAATTGGGGACGTCCCGCGAAATCGGCATCCCCTTTGCCGCCAAGCAGGCGGCCGGTAAAAAATCGGTTCGGCAGCGGATGACGGAAGCGCCCACGCCCGTGACGGACCGGCTGACGGCGACCGGCCCGGTGCCGCGCGTCACGGATTTCGAGGACACCGGCGGGGCCTTCTTCCTCGACGAGGCATGTAGCACGCCGGACCCGCTCGTGGACGATCAGTCGTTGTTTTTCGAGGCCAAGGAGGGCGTCGTCGTGCTCTTGGGCTGCGCGCACTCGGGCGTGGTCAACACGCTGCGATACGTCCGCGAACTGACCGGCGGCAAACCGATCCACGCCGTGCTCGGCGGCATGCACCTGTTGCAGGCGTCGCCGGAACGGCTGGCCAGGACGATCGAGGAGTTCCGGCGATCGGACATCCGATTGATTGCCCCTTGCCATTGCACGGGGCCCGTGGCCGTCGCGGCATTTTGGAACGCCTTTCCAGACCGCTGCGCCGCGTGCCACGCGACTGCCCGGTTCAAGTTTGATTTTTTCTGAAACGTTTTCGGAAATTGATGTATCCGTATTTAGCCCCGGGTGAATACACCCGGGGCGAGCGGTTTTTTCGCGGTTAATCCGGCCTGCCGTGTATTCACGGCAGGCTAAATGAATGATTTCACTATACGTTCTAAAACGTAAATGGAGGTGACTAAGATGCCACGAGGAGACGGTTCTGGACCGCCGCAAGGCGGAGGACAAGGAGGCGGTGGACAAAGAGGCGGTGGACAAGGAGGCGGTGGACAAAGAGGCGGAGGACGAATGGGTGGACCGCGAGCCGGCGGGCCGGGCGGAAACTGCGTCTGTCCGCAATGCGGCGCGAAAGTCCCGCACCAACGTGGAATGCCGTGCAATCAGCAGGCTTGTCCCAAGTGTGCTTCGCCGATGATCAAGGAATGATCCGCAAAGAATCCGCCGACAAAACACGATGAACGACGCCACGGCAAATCATTTTGACCGGTCCGCCGCAAACTGGGACGCCGCGCCGCAACGAGCGGAGTTGGCCAACGCCGTCGGCGAGGCGATAATGCAACTGGTTCGGCCGACGCGCGAAATGGACGTGTTGGATTACGGGTGCGGCACCGGACTGGTCGGGGTGTTCCTGCTCCCGCACGTGCGAAGCGTCGTCGGGGCCGACAGTTCCCCGGCGATGCTTCAAGTATTGGACGACAAGATTCGAGCCAATGGATTGCGGCATATACGGACCGAGAAGCTCGACCTGGAACGCGATCCAGTACACGATTCGCGGTATCACTTGATTGTCTCCAGTATGGTGACGCACCACGTCGCCGACGTAGATTCGTTGTTGGCGGCCTTTCGGCGGATGTTGCATCCGGGCGGCTTTCTCGCCATTGCGGACTTGGACGTGGAGCCGGGATTGTTCCATTCACCGGAAGCCGTCGAAAGCGTCCACCATCACGGCTTCGACCGCGGGCGATTAAAGGAACGGCTTCTCTGTGCCGGGTTCACCGACGCAAAGGACACAACCGCGCACGTGATCCGCAAGCCGGGAGCAAACGGCGGGATTCGCGAGTTTCCCGTGTTTTTGATCGTCGGGCAACGGGAAAACCCATTGTAAACCTATCAAAAGGAATGTAGGGTGGGGCGAGCGAAGCGCAGCCCCACCACGATTTTCTCCGCTGTTGGTGGGTCTGCGCTTCGCTTGACCCACCCTACACAACTTTTTTCCACGCAAATCCATCAGGAGGCCAATATCATGGCTAATTCCGAAAACTGCTGTTCACCCGAAGCGGCGTCGCCCCGGATACCGTTGATCGGCGAATCGGCGCCTGCCTTCTCGGCGGTCACCACTCAGGGACCGATCAGTTTTCCCGAGGACTACGAAGGCAAGTGGGTGATCCTGTTCAGCCATCCGGCCGACTTCACGCCCGTCTGCACGACGGAGTTCATGACCTTCGCCCATTTGACGCCCCAGTTCGAGGCGATCAATTGCAAACTGATCGGGTTGTCGATCGACAGCAATTTCAGCCACATCGCCTGGCTGCGGACGATCAAGGAAAAGATCAAGTACAAGGACATGGAAGGCGTCGAGGTAACCTTTCCGGTCATCGCCGATCTGAAGATGGAGGTCGCCAGGCTCTACGGCATGTTGCATCCCTCGGCCGACGATTCACACGCCGTCCGGGCGGTGTTCATCATGGATCCGGAGGCTAAGGTCCGGGCGGTGTTGTACTATCCGTCTTCGACGGGCCGCAACTTTCAGGAAATCCTACGGATGCTTATCGCCCTCCAGACGGCCGACCAGCACAAGGTGGCCACTCCGGCCGACTGGCAACCGGGCGACGAAGTGATCGTACCCCCGCCCGGCTCGTGCGGCACGGCCCAAGAGCGGATGACCAAGCCCGACAAGGACACCCGCTGTCTGGACTGGTTCCTCTGTCTGAAAAAGTTACCCAAATCGGCCCTGAAACTGCCGCCGGCGTTGAAATAGTCGGCGGGAAATTTTGCCGAGCAAATGGCTAAAAAGCCCACGGGTTGCATCCGGCGGGTATGAAATAGCGTGAAAATATATTCGTCCAAGTCCGTAATCCCCCCGCGACCACGGTCGCGGGGCGTTTGTTGACGCATCGACGTCATAGGAATTCATGAAAACTTTTTTTGACTGCGTTCCCTGTTTGATACGTCAAACCCTAGACTCGGTCCGCTCGACCACGGATGACGAACAAACACAAGAATCGATCCTCCGGCAAGTGCTGAAGGAAATCGCCGTCATGGATTTTCAGCAGCCTCCGGCGGCCATGGCCCAGGCCATCCATCGTCGCATCCGCAAGACAACGGGCAATCTGGATCCGTACGTGGAAAAGAAACGGCGATTGAACGACATGGCGCTGAAACTCTATCCGGTTTTCGCCCGACGGATCGAGCAATCGGCCGATCCGCTGGAGCTTGCCGCGCGGCTGGCCATCGCCGGAAACGTGATGGACCTCGGCGTAAAGAGCAATCTCGACGAAGCCGAAATGATCGCCGAGATCGACGACTGTCTGACCACGCCGCTGGACGCCGACAACGTGGCCGAGTTTGCCCAAGCAATAGACGAAGCGAAGAACATCCTCTATCTGACGGACAACTCGGGCGAAATCGTCTTCGACCGATTGCTCATGGAACGGCTCCCGCGCGAGAAGCTGACCGCGGCCGTCCGAGGCGCTCCGATTATCAACGACGCCACCATCGAGGACGCCGAATACATTCGGCTTGCGGAGGTGGCTCGGGTGATCGACAACGGCTCCGACTCGCCGGGCACGATCCTTGACGATTGCAGCGAGGCGTTTCGCCGCCATTTCGAGCGGGCCGATCTGATTATCGCCAAAGGACAGGGCAACTATGAAACGCTTGCCGGATCTCCACACCCGATCTTTTTTCTTCTGCGGATCAAGTGTTCGGTCATCGCCCGCGACCTGAATCTCCCGGTCGGCGCCGTTGTGCTGACGCGCTCGCTCCACCGGTCCAACGACGGTCCTCTTTCCCTGAACAAATGAACGATTACGTCAAAACGATGAGGGAATTGATCGGCTCCCGGCCGATGCTTTTGCCGGGTGTCCGAGCATTGATTTTCAACGCGAGGCAGGAAATCCTGCTTCAGCGACGGACGGACATGCCCACTTGGTGTTTGCCCTCGGGGAGCGTAGAATTAGGGGAATCCGCCCTGGAGGCACTGAAACGCGAGGTGGCCGAGGAAACTTCGCTCGCCGTGTTGGAGGCGGAACCGATGGGGCTTTACTCAGGCCCCACGCAAACGATCACTTACCCCAACGGGGACGAAATACAATGTTTCTCGATTGCTTTCCTGGTCCGCCGGTGGCAAGGCGAACCGCGTGCGGACGGTGTCGAAGGCTCGGAGGTCCGCTTCTTCGCTCTCGACGGACTGCCGTCCGAGTTGACGCCGATCCACGCCCGCACGATCGAGGACTATAAAAACTACCAGGGCACTTTTTTACTGCGCTGAGAGCAATGGCGTATTAGCAGTTTGCTGAAAACATGCATGTGATTGTAGGAGGCGACTCCAGTCGCCGAATTTCCGGGGTTATCGCGTCGCAATCGGCGTCTGGAGACGCCTCCTACAACTTGATCAACGGGTGTATTAGATAGCGGAACGACTGACGAAAGGAATTCTGTAATGACGCGACTGGACGACGTGGAAATCTCCAAAACGATCCTTTGCACCTACCACGATAAACTGCTCGACCGACTCACCAGCGACGTGATCGTGGTCGGCGCCGGACCATCGGGATTGATGGCGGCGATAATTCTCGCCCGGGCCGGAGTCAAAGTGACGGTGCTGGAAAAACGCCTCACGCCCGGCGGAGGAGTCTGGGGCGGCGGCATGGGAATGAACGTCGTCGTGGTCCAAGAGGAGGCGCTCCCCCTGATGAAAGAGTTGGGAATCCGCTACGAACTACGGGAAAACGGACTCTACGCCGTCGACTCGATCGAATTCAGCGCCGGAATGTGTTACCGCGCGGTCCAGGCCGGCGTTGCGTTGCTGAATCTGTTGACTGTCGAGGACGTTTGCATCCGCGGCGGCCGGCTCGACGGCGTCGTGGTGAACCGCACCATGATATCGGGCGCATTGCACGTCGATCCGATCGTCTTTTCGGCCAAGGCGATCCTCGACGCCACCGGCCACGAGGCCGTGCTGGTCCAGGCGTTGAAGAAGCGGAGTCTCCTGGAAACCGACGCCGATTGCGTCGAAGGTCCGATGGACGCGGACAACGGCGAGCGGTTTGTCGTCGAGCGTGCCGGCGAAATTTTCCCCGGGCTTTGGCTTAGCGGGATGAGCGTCTCCGCCGCGAGAGGAGGACCGCGAATGGGACCGATCTTCGGCGGCATGCTCCTTTCGGGCCAGCGGGTAGCTAAGCAAATCTCCGCCGCGCTGGACACAATGCGAAAAAACGAGTGAGCCATTGCCATGAAAAGCCACGTATTCGGCCCCGTGCCCTCGCGCCGGCTGGGTCAGTCGCTCGGTGTCGATCTGGTTCCCTTCAAGACGTGCAGTTTCGATTGCCTCTACTGCCAGCTCGGTTGCACGACTTGCAAGACGGTCGAACGGAAGGAATGGGTGCCGCTCGAAGACGTGATCTCCCAGCTCAAAGGCAAACTCTCCTGCGAACCGGACTACATTACGCTGAGCGGGTCGGGCGAACCGACGCTCTTCTCGCGACTCGACGAGTTGATCGAGCGGATCAAGGAGATAACCGACGTTCCGGTGGCCGTGCTGACCAACGGTTCGCTGCTCTGGCAGGAGGAAGTCCAGCGGCAGTTGGCCGAGGCGGACCTGGTCATGCCCTCGTTGGACGCGGGCGATCCGGCCACCTTCCAACTGGTCAACCGACCGCACGAGTCCCTTCAATTTGAGAAGGTGCTGGCGGGTCTGATCTCTTTCCGGCGGCGGTTTCGCGGTCGGTATTGGCTGGAGATACTGTTGATCGACGGCGTCACTACCACCAAGGCGGCGTTGGCGGCGTTGGCCGAATGTGTCGCCCGGATCGGGCCGGACCGGCTGCTTTTCGGCACGGTAACTCGTCCGCCGGCCGAGGCCTGCGCGGTCGCCGTCCCCAGCGTGCGGCTGGCGGAGTTGGCCGCCGGATTTTCGCCGCCGGGGGAAATACTGCCCGACCTGCCCGAGCCGCACTTTGTACCGCGAGGCGAGACGAGCCGCGAAGACATCCTGGCGCTGCTCGCCCGGCGGCCATGCACCGTCGAGGATATCGTCGTCGGTTTGCGAATACACAAAGTCGAGGCGATTAAACGGATCGAGTCGCTGACGAGCGACGGGCTGATAGAGGCTGTTTCCGGCGGCGAGCGACCCGTTTACCGGCCGTCAGCCGCTCGATTCGGCCATTGATCATCAAAAAGCCGATGTGTAGCAGCCGTCGGCGCGGCGGGCGATTTCCTAGGCATAGTCTCTTTAGACTCGTTAAATCTGGTCCACAGAAAGATCAGCCACAGGATGAGCAGAGCCAAGACGCCCAACAGCGTGGCGACCAACGCCACCGAGGAAAAATCTCGCCGCGACGATCTGACGGCCTTCGGCCGCCGCGGCTCGGGCACGACGATGGGCGTTTCCAGGAACACGTTTGACGGCGGCGCCGGCGCAGCGACGGGCGGATCGAGCCACGACGGCGACGGCGGTTCGACCGGCGGCGACGGCGGCGCGACCGCCTCGCGGGCCGGCCGTGCGCGCAACTCCGCGTCGTAGACCGTTTTCTTCTCGGCGTTGAGCAGGCATATCTTGGCGGCCGCCAACTCGTTCAGTAACTGCTGCGACTCGGCCGAATGTAGCCCCGTCTGAAACGTCCGCACGTGGGACATCTGCCGGTCGGCGGCGTTCCCCAGCACGTCCGCGTCCTCCTCGAACGGCGTTACGCCCAGCAGCCGATAATGGTTGGGCGGCCGCTCGGGGTCGCGGATGCCAAGCCACCGGAGATAGGGATCGAACGCATCGGCCATACAATAGATTATGCTTTGATCCCGCCGCGAGAACAAGAGAAAGTAGGGTGTGTCAAGCGAAGCCCCACCACGTTTTCCCCGCTGCTGGTGGGGCTGCGCTTCGCTTGACCCACCCTACACGATGGCGAGAATCGCAAGTTAGTACCTGCGACGCCGATTGTAATTGCGGCCGAGCACTTGTATCCCGCGAATCGTGTTGACGCCCAACCGACTTATGCTCAGCAACCGCTCGATCGGCTGGGTAACTTTGCCGATGAACTGGTTCGCCGCCATCAGGTTGTCGTCGACTATGTACAGCCGGTCGCCGGGCAGCAATTGGTAGTTGGTTCCCGTGGCGCCTCCTCGGGCGATGGCGTCCCAGTCGACCGGGAGGTTCTGCTCGGCGTCGAATCCGCCGGGCGTCGCCCGCGCGACCCACATCGTCTTGCTCGAAACTCTCGTCAGTCCTTGAATTTGGGCGATGGCGTCCAGAACGGTCTCGTTCCCCGTGATTGGAAAGCGATTGACTCTTTCGCCGGAATTGGCGCCGGCAACGATCACGTAATATCCCTTGCTGTTGTAACCCACCACGTCAACGCTCAATTCGAGCGATTCAAAGTATTGCTCGAGGTGTTTTAGCAACTCCTGCCTCGCTTCGGCGACGGTCTTGCCGGCAACGTAAACCAAGCCGAAACCTTTAAGGTTCACCGTACCGTCGAGCTGCACCAGATAGTCGCCGCTAATCTCCGCCGCGCTGGCCGAGCGAGACAATTGGACCGTAACCGACGGTTGTTGCAAGACATATTGCAGGACGCGTCGGACCGCCTCGGCGGCTTCGTCGACCGTCAGCCCGGATACCTGGACCACGCCGTATGCCGGTCCGAGATCGACGATACCCATCTCGCTCACGGAATAATAATCGTCGATCGGCATGTTCCACGGCGTCCCAAAGACGCGGATCATCAGCGCGTCGTAGGCGTTGATCCGGTACGGCGGACGGGGGACCAACTTCAGCGTCTCGATCCGAATCATGTCCGGCGGCTCGATGCGGTACGCCGGCAGCGAAACCATCGACAACTCGCTCGGCGGCTCCATTTCGGGCGGAACCGGCGCCTGCAACGAAGACGCGTGGAAATCGATCGCCTGGCAACCCGCCATGATCGCCGCCAACGAACAGATAACCAGTGCCATCCGAGCCCGATTGGCACCCAAACTCTCGAAAGCCGACTTTTTCAACAGGCTGTTAGCTTTCCCCCGCAAAACTTGCCTTCCATGCCATATTTCGGGCCGCACAACCGACTGCCGGCGGATTGGCATGAGAATGGAGTTCATGGCATGACCCCACCCATTTCGGGGTGGATACGGGGACAACGGCTTGATATTCGGGGAAATGGGTGGTCTGGCTAATGCGCAATAAGGCCCCTGACACCTCTAAATCGGCATTGTCGTTGTAATCGGCAAAGTCAACCAAAAACTTGTCTGTTTTCGGTAGATGGATACCACCTGGCTGAGAGGTGTTCCGTAAGTAGTGTCTGTTGCGGAAAAGCCTGTGTAGGGTGGGTCAAGCGAAGCGCAGCCCCACCAACAGCGGAAAAAACGTGGTGGGGCTGCGCTTCGCTTGACCCACCCTACTTTCCGCAACAAAAACTAAGTAGTATTACTGTAATCGACTACTAACATTCACCGGAGCAACCATGACACGGAAAGTGTTGATTACCGGCGTGACCGGCCAGGACGGGGCCTGCCTGGCCCAGTTTCTTCTCGAAAAGGGGTATGAGGTCCACGGCATGGTTCGCCACTCCAGCTCGGCAAACCTCGAGCGGATCGAGGGTCTGCGCGACCGGATCGAGCTGCACCAGGCCGATCTGTTGGACCAACTGTCCATAATCACGATCATCCAGCAGATCCGGCCGCACGAGGTCTACAATTTCGCCGCGCAGAGTTTCGTTCCCACCAGTTGGTCGCAGCCGCTGTTGACCGGCGAGTTCACCGCCCTGGGAGTCACCCGGATGCTCGAGGCCATCCGGCTGGTCGATCCGTCGATCCGGTTCTACCAGGCCAGCAGCAGTGAGATGTTCGGCAACGTCCGCGAGGAGCCGCAAAACGAGCAGACCTCCTTCTGGCCCCGCAGCCCCTACGGCGTGGCAAAGGTCTACGGACACTGGATCACGGTTAATTATCGAGAGAGTTACAACATCTTCGCTTGCTCGGGCATACTGTTCAATCACGAATCGCCGCTGCGGGGGAAGGAATTTGTCAGCCGAAAGGTGACCGACGCGGTTGCCCGGATCAAGCTCGGACTGCAAGACAAACTGGTGCTGGGTAATATCGACGCCCTGCGCGACTGGGGTTACGCAGGCGACTACATCGAGGCCGCCTGGCTGATGCTTCAGCAGGACCGGCCCGACGACTACGTGGTGGCCACGGGCATAAAACACTCGGTCCGCGATTTGGTCGAGTTGGCGTTCGGCCATGCCGGCCTCGATTGGCGCGACCACGTCGAGAGCGATCAGAGTCTGTTTCGACCGGCGGAGGTCAACACCCTTTGCGGCGACGCGAGCAAGGCCCGTCGCGTACTCGGCTGGGCGCCGCGGGTCTCATTCGCCGAGTTGATCCGTATGATGGTCGACGCCGACCTGGAGCGCGTGCGGCGTGAAAAGGCCGTGAGCGCGTCCTGAAATTGACACTACCGATATTTAGCCCCGGGTGAATACACCCGGGGCGAGCGGTTATACGCGGTCAACCAGGCCCGCCGTGTATTCACGGCGGGCTAAATGAATTGATTCAGTACATGCCCTTCGGAAAGACCTTCTACCCGGTGAAGAACAGATACGCCGCCACGATGGCCGCCAGAACGGCCGCCGAGGCGATCACGTCGCCGGTGCCCCAACTGTGCCGGCTGCGCTGCCGCTGATTGTCGCTGAGGGTGCCGAAGGTCAGGCCGGAAATCCGTTCGTAGTCCGGTGCTTTGGTCAGATAGCTGACCGCGATCATCACCACCACGCAAACGATCAGTATCAAAATGCTGTAATACTGAAAAAACGTATGGTTGATGATCCACAGCAGCGAGCCTTCCGTGTAACTGAAGCCATCGATCAGCTTTACGGGCGTATCGATGGCCAGCCGGAACAGCCCCATTAGAAACCCGACGACCAACGCCGCCAAACATCCACTGCCGTTGAGCCGTTTCCAGAAGACTCCCAGGAAGAAGACCACGAAGATCGGCGGGGCCAGATACCCTTGGACCCCCTGCAAGTAGTCATAAAGCCCGCGGCCGCCCTGTATGACCGGGATCCACGCCAGCCCGATCAGCACCATTACCGCCGTTGCGATCCGCCCGATCCAGACCAGGCGGTGCTGCGGGGTGTTCGGCCTCAGGCGGGAGTAGAAGTCCATCGTAAAAAGCGTGGCGGAGGCGTTGAACACGCCGGCCAGCGAACTCATCAGCGCCGCCAGCAGCCCGGCCACGACGATGCCCCGCACACCCGTCGGCAGTATCGTGGCGACCAGCAGCGGAAAGGCCGCTTGGGCCTCCTCGCGGATGATTTGTCCATCGGGGCCAATCAACCTGTCGCTGATGGCTTCGACTTTCCCGCTGGTCGCCAGCGCGAAGCAGATCATGCCGGGGATAATGAAAATGAACACCGGCAGCAGCTTAAGCATCGCGGCGAAGATCGAACCGCGACGGGCCTCGGTTTCGTTCGGCGCACCCAGGGTGCGCTGTACGATGTACTGATCGGTACACCAGTACCATAGCCCGCACACCGGCGCGCAAATCACCATGCCCAGCCAGGGATAATTGTCGTTGAAGTACCAAGCCATCCGGCCCGATTCCTTGACCGGCGCCCAAGTGGCTTCGACCCCGGCCGGCACCAGCGGCCGCCAGAGGTTGAACATTTCGGAGCCGCAGATCGCCCGCAGTTCCGACCAGCCGCCAAGCTCGTACAAACCAAAGATGGTCACCAGCACCGCGCCGACAATCAACACCAGCGTTTGCAAGGCCTCGGTGTAGGCCACCGCCCGAAAGCCGCCGAGGATGGTGTATGCCCCAGTCATCACGATCACCAGGATCGAGCCGACCCAGAAGCTGTTCAACGGGCCGATTCGCAGCTCCGGCAGGAGGACGGAGAACACGATTCCGCCGGCGAAGATGCCCACCGCGATCTTCGTCAACACGTAGGCGACCAGGGAGATCAGCGAAAGAAGCCAGCGGCTGGCGGGGCTGAATCGCCTTTCGAGGAACTCCGGCATCGTGAACACCCGCGACCGCATATAAAAGGGGGCCATCACCCAGCCCAAGATCAACAAACACCAGGCGTGCAGTTCGTAATGGGCCATTGCCACGCCGTCGGTGCAGCCGGAGCCGGCCAGTCCCACCAGGTGTTCCGAACCGATGTTCGAGGCGAAGATCGACGTCCCGACGATGAACCAGCCCAGGTTCCGTCCGGCAAGGAAGTAGTCGTCGGCGGTGTTGCGTCCCTTGCGGACACAGTACCACGTCAGCCCCAGCAAGGCAGCGAAATAAAAACCTACCATGCTCCAGTCCAAAGCAGTCATCAATCAAGCTCCCTATACAACGGTGGGCAATTCGTGTTGAACAATCGTGGGCGAGACGAACTGGTCCCGCCGCCAACGAGACGAAATTCATAAGGACAAAAACCGGCGCGATCCCCTCCGAAGCAGGACAAACGGCGAGAATCGTCGGTCGCAGTCTACCACATGCTACCCGTTAAGGTAATGGAGGCGGAAAGGGCCGTTCAGAGATCGTCCGGCTTTATTGATAAATGGGGATAGCTATTATCCCGAAGGGATTGTGTATGACAGCCCAGGGTAGCCGCTCGCGCGGCAACCCTGGTAATCGTTCACAGGGGACTGTCCCAATTTTCGCGGCGTGAGGAACATTGCCTTGGAAAATCGCTTGACCGCCGCGAAAATGGGACTGTCCCCCTTGCGCCGCGGGAAGGGGACAGGTCCATGTTTTCGGCCAACCGTTTGCCCGCAAAATGCGTTTTTCGGCCGAAAAATGGACCAGTCCCCAGCCA